>JBARPX010000129.1:0-8948 GCA_049643405.1 Candidatus Zixiibacteriota bacterium | reverse complement strand
TTGAGCAGTCTGCAGTGACACGGTCGAGAAAGGCTATGATCATGTTTTTGCTGATTTTCTTGCTGGTTTACGGTGGGTTTCATCTCTACATGTTTCTGAAGGCCAAGGCCGCGCTGGGATTTGGCATGAAGTCCGGCATTTTTGTCCTGCTGTTCCTGGTTTTGATGGTCTTCGCGCCGATTCTGATCCGGATGCTTGAGAAGCCGGGACTCGAGCCGATCGCCCGGGTGATGGCTTACATCGGATATACCTGGATGGGGCTTCTGGTTTTGTTCTTCTGCATTTCGATCGTGATCGATGTTCTGCGCCTGCTCATCTTCTTGACCGGACTTGTGGCATCAAAGAATTTCTCAAGCATAACCAGCGTGTCGCTCTATCATTTTCTGGTTCCTTTTCTATTGTCTGTTAGCTTTGTCATCTACGGTTTCTTCGAGGCTGCGGATATTCGCACCGAGAGGATCAGAATTGAGACATCCAAAATCCCGCAGGAGATCGGCAGGTTCAAAATCGTTCAGATTTCTGACATACATCTCGGGATCATCGTAGGCGAAGGAAAGCTCAAGAAGATCCTGGATATCGTCAAAAGGGAAGACCCTGACTTGCTGGTATCGACAGGCGATCTGGTAGACGGAGAGATGTGCAACCTGACCGGAGTAGTCAATCTGCTGAGGGAGATCAAGCCGCCTTATGGCAAGTTTGCCGTAACGGGAAATCACGAGTTCTATGCCGGGCTTGATAAAGCGCTGGCCTTCACCGAAGATGCCGGATTCACTCTCCTCAGGCAAGAGGCAACGGAGGTCGCTGGGTTCCTGAATGTGGTGGGGGTTGACGATGGCGAAGCGAAAAGATTCGGTAGAACCAGGGCCGTATCAGAAAAGGAATTACTCTCAGGACTTCCGCAAGAGAACTTCACTTTGTTCCTCAAGCACAGACCTAATCTGGGCAAGGGCTCTCTTGGCCTTTTTGACCTGCAGCTTTCCGGCCATGCCCACAAAGGACAGATTTTTCCTTTCGGTCTGGTAACCGGAGCAATCTATCCGACGGATGATGGATGCTTGAAGCTTGAAGATGGCTCATACCTGTGCGTGAGCAGGGGAGCGGGCACCTGGGGACCACCGATTCGTTTTCTGGCGCCGCCTGACGTGATGGTGATTGAACTCGTCCGCAAGTAGGTCGGGTTGCGAGCCCCCCGGCGAGCTACCCGACAGAATATTATGGTTTCAATCCTTTGACAATGGCGGCATAGTCGACGGCTCCCGCCGCGTTCTCTGCTTCTTCCATCTGCACTCCGTGCCCGGAAATCCTTACCACAATCCTATGTGCCACAATGACGGTGATGAGAGCAATCGATTTCCTGCCTTCGCGAGCAGACTCGTACAGTTTGCAGGCCGGAAAGCCTTTAAGTGTCGCTTTAACGGCGTCCGCCTGTGTGTCTAGGCCGCTCCAGCGATTGACTATTGCGCGTATACAACCTGAATCGATAATGAATACTCCGATGTTGGGCGACGAAAAGTCACCCTCCCTTTGAAAATAGAAGTTCCATGCCGATGGATACTGCAGCGATTCCGTCCAATGCGGATTGAGTAGGCGGTTATGAACTTCAGGCTTACCACTTTTGAAACCATCGATATTTCTCGGAAGAAACTTGGCAAGCTTCTCAGACTCAATGAATTCGGGTGCTATTACTTGAAGCTCGATTGTGTCAGATGGAATTAGTGTCAGGGGCACCAACAGGCTCGATGTCAACGAATCGAAAGAATAGGTAAACCATAGCCTGTAAGTCCCAGGTGCCTCAAAACTGAACAGACCGTCGCTGGAATTGTAGAAAAGGGAGTCAAAAGAGGGGTTGAAAACGCTGCCCGCGGGAATGGAAACCATATTCTGGAGCTTCGTTCTTGGGCCACCATAGAGTGCATCGTCCCCCAGATAGCCTATGACGCGCGGATAATTGTGGGGACCTTCTATGGAGAGCGTGTAGTCTGGCGGTATCCCGTGTTTGTCTGGGCTGTAGTAGGCGAATCCAAGCTCGATAGCGCTGTCTGATACGTTCCTTATGCCGGCCCTCACCCCGATGAGTTCGGTGACCAGATACTCTCGTGCCCCCTTGTTGCAGGCAATTGCGGCCTGTAATCCGAACTTAACGTCTCCGCCGGGGCTCCAATCGAGGGAATCAGGGTACAGACCCCCGTGGCTTACCGGATTATCGATCTCAGATTCAACACTACGGTAAGCTATGGAGTACAGATAGGACGCCAGTCTTTCACAATGGGCAGATTTCAATACCATGAACGTTAGAACCAGAAAGAGAACCGCGATCCCAGGGGCGGTCGTTTTCTTTCTGTGGTCTTTCGGTTGTTCCACCATTTTACCCTTCTCGTGTTATGCCGGTTCTAAGGCAGTTGCGGAGCCGGGCAAAATAGCCCGGCCCATTCAGATGTTCATGGCGTCTCTTCGTCAGTCAAACAACGACATGAGTATCGCTTTGTCAACAAAAAAACCCCGGCTCAAAAGAGTCGGGGTTTCAAGTTCAATCCCGGCAGCTTTCGGACATGTCCTGAACGGTAGTGAAGAATTTTGTCCTGATCCCGCCTCTGGTGGAAGAAAGACTCTCACCTACCGCGTAGCCAAGGCTTCATGCCTTGGATAGGCAAGCCCTAAAGGCTTGCCTACGCGCCTTCTTGCTGTGTCAAGGTCCTCTCCGACCTGACGCCTCTGTCGGAAGTAGCTCCTGCGGATTTAGTGTCAACAAAAAAATCCCAACCCATTTGGGTCGGGATTTTCAATTATAATCCCGGCAGCGTTCGGATCTTGTCCTGAACGAAGGTGAAGGACTCCCACCCAGTCACCCAGGCAGTATCATCGACGCAGAGAGGCTTGACGTTTCGAGAGCTTGGAAGACTACCCACGAGTGGTGCAGAGACTATCTATTTCCGTGCTCAGGAGAACGGGCACTCTTGCACGAGTCACTTCTTTAGCCGTCTCTGCATTTCCTTATTGATGGACTTCCCGTTCTTATAGACTCGTGCCACTGAACGACGGAATTTGTCGCGAGCCACCGTATCAATAATGACTTCATCCCCTTGAATGAGATTGGCTAGTTGATTTCTTGCCTTGGAAGAACCTGGTTGACCTTTTTCGGGCGCGTCTACGTTGGCTAAGCGCACCGGATTCTTTCTGCTCTTAGTTCTGAAGGTGTCGCCATCTATTACTTTCGATACGCGTTCTTTCCTAGCCATTTCAATCACCTCCTTATTAGAAAGTTCTTGACCAGCTTTTCTTCTATGAATGCTCCCATCTCGACGGTTTTTAGCAGGAAATCTGCCGCCTCTTCATGGGTGAGGATTGCGAGAGCGATCGCACACTCCAGAAGACCGATCGAACCGATGACAGGAATACTCTCTCGCTTTGCCACCTTCCTCACGAGCTTATCATTTGTGGCGCAAATGCCCTCGAACTTCTTGGCCAGCACAAGACAAGAAATATCCTCCACACTCAACCCTTTTTGTTCCTTCCTCAGCGCTGCGGCGTGCAGATAGTCCGCTTCCGAATCGCAAACCTGAAGCTTGCACGTGAGGTTTTCAATCTTGATTTCTCTCTTGACTTCCTCTCTCACCTCGGGGCTCATTATTACGTGGTTGTTCGCCAGAATGCGATTCAAAAGCACGAAATCATCCAAAACCCCGAAATCAAATATTATGTTGTTATCTAAGATGATGTACCTGTCTTCAAGCGTCAGCGCCAAATTTCCCCCACTCTCTGACCAAGTCGCGCACTTGGCTCATGCTCTTTCCGGAAAGCTCCCCCACTTTGTTCACCGAAATGAGTTCGCTCTCATAGGCTTTTCTCAGCAGGTTCTCAAACCTCTTGTTGACCTGTAATTGGTCGCTGTCTAGCGGATGGGGTTCTTCGTCTGCTTTGTAACGAGAACCGAGCCAGGCATATAGATTTCTTTTTTCCTGAGAGTTTATCAGACTACACTGATGAAGCCTCTCGAGTATAGCTTTAAAGCTTACGTTGAATATATGCTTGATGTAAATGACATCGGCGGGAGTAATTCGGTACCCAACTGGAGCAACCTTTCTCAAGCGTTCTTCAGGGACAAGAAAGACACCTGCGAAGAAATCGGTAATCTTCTCCTCCGGGGACTTGCTTTTGCCGACCCCCTTCCTGTACCTGAAGGAATGCAGGTCAACAAATTCATCCCGATGAAATATCAGATGGCCGTATTCGTGGGCAGCTGTGAATATTCTTCTCTCTGCCGGTATTTTGCGATTGCCGTTCACGAATACACAGGGGCCGCTTTCAGCATGATAACAGGTAACGCCGGAACCGACAGAGTCAGGATCGCCGAAATCAAACACGAGAATTCTCACACCGTGATTTTCCAGCAACTCAAATATGCTCTTAATTGGAGCGTCAGCCATCCCTAATCGCTCTCTCTCCTCTTTCGCGATAGCTTCAATCCGCTTCTGATCCTCGCCGGAGAACGATCTCAAAGTGACAGTCTGTGGCAACTGGCCGCGTGACTTGATCCCGATAATTTCTTCAAGCTCGACATAGCGGCGGTATCTCTCCATAAGGTCAACTTCCAACGCCGGGGTAATTTTTTGAGTGGAGTGCGCCCTGAAGAATAGTTGAACCTCAAGGGTTTTCTCCTCAAAGAAAAAAGAAATAGGTCTACCGACTAATATAGCAAAGCGAAGCAGCCTTTCAGAGTCAATTACTCGTTCACCCTTTTCAACCAGACTCAGGGTTTGGCGCGACAGGCCGATCTTCTTTGCAACTTCTTCAAGGGAGAGCTCAGATCTTTTACGTTCGGCTTCCATCTTTTGCCCTATGAATTTACTAATCATCCCTCACCTCCGCGATGTTAACTTTTCTAACATGTTATACGAGTATCATGGACGAACATGTTAATATTATTTACGTGCCTATCTAAAAAAATCCCGGCAGCGTTCGGACATGTCCTGAATCGAAGGGAAGGATCTTGTCCTGAACGGTAGTGAAGGATTTTATCCTGATCCCGCCTATGGCGGGAGAAAGACTGTCACCTACCGCGTAGCCAAGGCTTCATGCCTTGGATAGGCAAGCCCTAAAGTCTTGCCTACGCGCCTTCTTGGTGCGTCAGGTCCTCTCCGACCTTACGCCTCTGTCGGAAGTAGCTCCTGCGGATTTGCTGTCAACAAAAAAATCCCGACCCATTTGGGTCGGGATTTTCAGTTTTAATCCCGGCAGCGTTCTACTCTCCCACCCAGTCACCCAAGCAGTACCATCGACGCAGAGAGGCTTAACTTCTGTGTTCGGAATGGGAACAGGTGTTTCTCTCTCGCTAAAGCCACCGGAAAATTTTGCGACAACTTCATAGAGAAACTCAAAAAACGAGCAAACGTTTGTGAATCGTCTTGGAGTGAAAGAATTCTGATCAAGTCGCACGGCTGATTAGTATCGCTCGACTGAATCCATTACTGGACTTACATCTGCGACCTATCAACCCGGTAGTCTACCGGGAGCCTTAAGTCCCGCCTTGCGGCGGGAGGGATATCTAATCTTGAGGTGGGCTTGGCGCTTAGATGCTTTCAGCGCTTATCCCTGCCGAACGCAGCTACCCAGCGATTGCCTCTGGCGAGACAACTGGTACACTGGAGGTTCGTCCGTTCCGGTCCTCTCGTACTAAGAACAGCTCCTCTCAAATATCCTGCGCCCACATCAGATAGGGACCGAACTGTCTCACGACGTTCTAAACCCAGCTCACGTACCGCTTTAATTGGCGAACAGCCAAACCCTTGGGACCTTCTCCAGCCCCAGGATGCGATGAGCCGACATCGAGGTGCCAAACCTCCTCGTCGATGTGAACTCTCGGAGGAGATAAGCCTGTTATCCCCGGAGTACCTTTTATCCGTTGAGCAACGGCATTTCCATACACAACCGTTGGATCACTAAGCCCTGCTTTCGCACCTGCTCGACTTGTAGGTCTCGCAGTTAAGCTCCCTTATGCCTTTACACTCTACAGCTGATTACCATCCAGCTTGAGGGAACCTTTGGGCGCCTCCGTTACTGTTTAGGAGGCGGCCGCCCCAGTCAAACTACCCGCCTGACACTGTTCCCGATCCCGTTTCAGGGACCCAGGTTAGGATTCCGATAAAGCAAGGGTGGTATTTCAACGGTGACTCCACCGACCCTGGCGGGCCAGCTTCATAGTCTCCCACCTATGCTACACATGCAGTACCAAAACCCAATATCAGGTTATAGTAAAGGTTCACGGGGTCTTTCCGTCCCGATGCGGGTAAGCGGCATCTTCACCGCTACTACAATTTCGCCGAGTCCCTCGTTGAGACAGCGCCCAAGTTGTTACACCATTCGTGCAGGTCGGAATTTACCCGACAAGGAATTTCGCTACCTTAGGACCGTTATAGTTACGGCCGCCGTTTACTGGGGCTTCAGTTCAGAGCTTCATTCCGCCCGAAGGCGGAACTAACCCCTCCCTTTAACCTTCCAGCACCGGGCAGGTGTCAGTCCCTATACTTCGCCTTGAGAAGCTTAGCAGAGACATATGTTTTTAGTAAACAGTCACCCAGGCCTCTTTTCTGCGACCCCCTTCTGCATCCCGGAGCAAGTCCGGAACACATACTTGGGGGCACCCCTTCTCCCGAAGTTACGGGGTAATTTTGCCTAGTTCCTTAACGAGGGTTCTCTCGAGCACCTTAGGATATTCTCCCCACCTACCTGTGTCGGTTTGCGGTACGGTCACCTGAAAAGCTCACTTAGAGGTTTTTCTTGGCAACATGATTAGGACCAGTTTGTGTCCTTACGGACTCCCCATCACCTCTCGAAGTAAATCTCGGTGGATTTGCCTGCCGAGAACTTCTACCGGCTTAGACCAGGATGTCCAACACCTGGCTGGTCTTCACTTTTGCGTCACCCCTTCGTTCAAACGCTTTCCTGGTGGTAGGCGAATCTTAACGCCTTTCCCATCACCTACGCCTTTCGGCCTCGGCTTAGGGGCCGACTTACCCTGAGCGGATTAGCCTTCCTCAGGAAACCTTAGGTTTTCGGTGTGTCGATTTCTCGCCGACATTATCGCTACTCGTTCCGGCATAATCTCTTCCATCTCGTCGATCCCGCCTCGCGGCGGAACTTCACCCTACTATGGAATGCTCCCCTACCACTGAGGTGGCCTTTTGCCGGAAATCGCAGAGGCGAAAAGCCCGAAAGCTCATCGCATCGGATCTCCGAACCATCTCAGTCTACAGCTTCGGTGGTGAGCTTAGTCCCGTGAATTATCGGCGCAGAGCCGCTAGAATAGTGAGCAATTACGCACTCTTTAAATGATGGCTGCTTCTAAGCCAACATCCTAGTTGTTTCAGCGATTCCACATCCTTTGCCACTTAGCCCACACTTGGGGACCTTAGCTGGTAGTCTGGGTTGTTTCCCTTTTGGCAACGAAGCTTATCCCTCGCCGCCTGACTCCCGGAGAACAAGTAAACGGCATTCGGAGTTTGATTGGGGTCGGTAACCTTGTGGGGTCCCTAGCCCATTCAGTGCTCTACCTCCGTCACTTTATTATCCGAGGCTAGTCCTAAAACTATTTCGGGGAGAACCAGATATCGCCAAGTTTGATTAGCCTTTCACCCCTATGCACAGCTCATCCCCTCGCTTTTCAACGCAAGTGGGTTCGGACCTCCATCCAGTTTCACCTGGATTTCATCCTGGCCATGCATAGATCACTTGGCTTCGGGTCTACTGCATGCTACCCTGACCTTTCGGTCTGTCGCCCATTTCGGACTCGCTTTCGCTGCGGCTCCCCCAGTATTTGGGTTAACCTTTAGGCAACATACAAGTAAGTCGCCGGATCATTATTCAATAGGCACGCAGTCACCCCGACGAGAATGCCATAAAGACTTTCACATCGGAGCTCCCACAGCTTGTAGGCACACGGTTTCAGGTTCTATTTCACTCTCCGCCAGGAGTGCTTTTCACCTTTCCCTCACGGTACTCGTTCACTATCGGTCACAAGAGAGTATTTAGCCTTACCCGATGGTCCGGGCAGATTCACACAGGATTCCTCGTGTCCCGCGCTACTTGGGAGTCTCAGACAGGGAGTCTGCATCTTTTCGCCTACTGGACTATCGCCATCTATGGTCAGCATTTCCACACTGTTCGGCTAAAATGCAGATTTGTAACTCCCCGGTCCGACTGCATTCGGATCCCTCCGAGATCCCACAACACCGGCGGCACAACGCACGCAGGCTTTAACGTGCCAACCGGTTTGGGCTGTTTCCCGTTCGCTCGCCGCTACTGAGGAAATCTTTGTTATTTTCTTTTCCTGAGGGTACTAAGATGTTTCAATTCCCCTCGTTCGCCTCCCCCCGGCTATGGATTCACCAGGGGGATGTCCCAACATTACTCGGGACAGGTTTCCCCATTCGGAAATCCCCGGGTCTAAGTTTGTTTGCAACTACCCGAGGCTTATCGCAGCTTACCACGTCCTTCGTCGCCTTCTTGTGCCAAGGCATCCGCCATGCGCCCTTAGTAACTTGATCGGAATTCTTTCAATCCCAAACGACACACAAAACGATATTAAAGATGCCCGCTTCTTAGTTCTCTATGAAGTTGTCAAAGATCAAATTCAGCCTTACCAAGACTGCGCAAAACCGAATCAAGAAATCAAAATCATTTAATGGAGATAATCCCGCATCTTGCGGGATAACCTTCCCCCGCCAGAGGGAAGGGGAAGCTCTCCCTTCAAGTTCGGTACCAAAATCCGAATGACTATCTGGTGGAGATAACCGGGATCGAACCGGTAACCTCCGGCTTGCAAAGCCGGCGCTCTCCCAATTGAGCTATATCCCCGAAGTATTCTCTGTTCAGTCACTCCTAATCTTGCCGGGTAACCTTCCCGCCAGCGGCGGGACGCTCTCCCAATTGAGCTATATCCCCGAAGTATTCTC
>JBARPX010000128.1:0-3117 GCA_049643405.1 Candidatus Zixiibacteriota bacterium | reverse complement strand
CCTAACTTAAGTTAGGTTCTGGTACCTGAACTCCACACAACGTTACCTGGATGCCGTCCGCTTGAGCGCAGGCTAATCTTGTCCCGAAGGACTCTGTCCGAGGGAAGCCTGCGGCTACAAATACTGTGGTAGCCGCACCCTTCAGGGTGCGGAGACGACCGCAGGTTACTGAAACTCTACGTCATCGTCAGAAAAACTCCCGGTCTATCTTCGCTTTTTCAAATCCCTTTTCTGCTTTGCCTCTCTCCTTCAGCCACTCTTCATAAAGATGAATCTTGGCCGGGATGGCAAAGGGTGACTGGGGAGAGGTGATGAGGGCCTCGCCCGCCTCCAGCATCTGTATCTCCGTGCCCAAATCGGAGATGTCCTGCTTGGCAGAGGACCTTACTATGTTCCTGTCCCTCTCGTCAGCCAACCCCAGAATAAACAGGGTGTTGAATTGAGACAGAAGCTCCTCGTCGATCAGCTTCGGCTGCTGGGTAATGGCACACAGTCCGGTTTTGAACTTCCGTCCCTCGCGCGATATTTGCGCAAAGATGTTTATGTCTGATCTCCCCTTTTGAGAGAGCACCCTCTGTGCCTCCTCCATCACGATGATGGTGGGTAGAAGCGACTTGAATTTCTCCGGATCCTGATAGGCCTTGTTGTGGTGGTAAAAGACCGCGCGCGCCAAAACCGCGGATATCAGAAGCTCCTCCTGCTCGGACATGTTGGAAGTATCCACCAAAACCAGCTTGCCGGAATCCAGATCGTTGATCACGTTTCGGGTAATGGACAACTCCGGATCCTTGTGGATGAAGGGAAGCCTGAGGATCTGTTCCACCCTTCTCTGGATGACCCCGGCAGTGGATTCAAAAAACCCCTTTCCGCTGGAGAATTTGAGCAACAGGTCCTCTGTCCTGATATGTGCCATCTCCTCCATCCAGTTTCCCCCAAACAGGAATCTGGCCGCGTAAAGCATCTCCACCTGTGGCTGGGTGAAATCGTAGATGTGCCGGAAATCCTTAATATCGATCTCCCGCGGGCTTATCTTGAGCCTATTATAGGGGCCTTTCAGATTTCGTGAGCTGTAGACTCTCAGCCGTTTTCCGGCCAGCGGATGATCCGCCAATCCCTTATGGTTCGGATCTCCCCCGCCGTCGTAGTATTCTCCGTGGGGGTCTAAGATGAGCATTCCGTATTTTCCGGATTCAAGCACACAGCCGGCCAGGACCTTCATCAAATTGCTTTTGCCCATGCCGGTAGTGGCAAATATGCCGATGTGGTATGGAAAGAGCTCTCCCGATATACCCGCGCGGAAATCCAATACGTCTTCCCCCGACCGCAGAAATCCAACGTCGAGATCACCCATGAAACTCCTCAGGAATTCAAAGTCTTTTTTCTGAGGACTCCTGACCCTGGAAAAATGGGAGGGGATGGTCTTGGGTTTGCGGAAGAGGTCTCCCTTGATGTATCCCAGAGGGACGCACCGTCCAACCTTATATAGCCTCCTCTCCTTCTCGTGAAACTGGAAGGGTTCCTTCTGTCTATCCAGCAGCATCATGTTCCCGGCAGTTCGCTCCGCCCAGTTGGGATCAGAGGCCTCTACTCCGTAGCTTATGTCCACCACCCTCAGGAGGTAGGAAAGTCCCCTGTCCTCGTCTTCCGTCAGAAGAATATCTCCCAGATGCAGGTCCTCCTCATAGAACGTCCGAAAGTAAAGCTCGGTTATCTTCTTACCGGTGATCCTGCCTTTGTAATCCATTTCAGCGCCCTTCTCTTCACTGATTGAACCAGAACCTAACTTAAGTTAGGTTCTGGTCACAAATCGACTTCATCCATTTAAGTCTGCATTCAACACCTGATGAAAGTCGGTAAACAAAAGATCCCAGTCTGAAAGGCTGATACCCCTCTCAAAAGCCCTCGACTGCAGTTTGTATCTGATATCCTCAATTTCAGACAGAGAAACTCGGGAGACATTATGAACTGCCGCCAGAGGATAGGGATATCCCAGAAAAGCTGGGTCTCCTGAAAGATGTGACAAAATAGAGAAGATCACATTTGCGTCGACCGGATCGATCCGGCTGACGTCTATGCGAAACGCAAAATCGGACGACGCCTTGAGCCTGGCTACATAGATTCTTCCAAAGTAATTGGACGACGTGGTATGAAGCTTCTCATCCGATATCTGGCAGAACCATTTGGAATTGGGGAAGAACTTCTCCCCTATTTTCATCACCGCCGGAATCAAGGGTGATTTCTCCCCCCAATAGAGGGTGCTGGTCTTGGTGACTCCCGCCAGATGAACCCCTTTAGCTTTTGCTTTGCGAGTGAACTCCAGCCAGAAGTTATGAGGCGGGGCAATGCTGGCCTTGAGCGACCCGTCGATAAGCAGCATGTCGCCGCTGCCAAGTTCGTCTAAGAGCTGCTGAGCTAACCTCCATTCCCCGAAAAGGCGCAGCCGGTCCAGCATTCTGTCCATCTCGGGCGCCTCGGAAGGCTCTTCGCCCACAAGGTCCCGATAAGCGGAAGAATAGGCTGACGAGAGGTTGACTCGAGAAATGATCTCTAACTTCAAGGGCATCATTCTCTGATCTATTCTCTTCCCCTGATGGAAAATAATCGAGCCCACCCGGTGCACGCCGATAAAGAATGATCTCCCCTTGACCACCGTGGCCGAACCGCCATCCACAGCAGCAACCTTACCCTGCGGCTCTCTTTCCTCTATTATATGAAAGGAAAGCTCATTCAGACTCTTATCCAGAAGCAGAGGCTCTGTTTCTTCCTCGCCTGAGTCCATCTCGATATACGACGGCTCCTGATCCAAGGCCTCCTGGATGAAGCTCACCGCCTTGCCAATCTCATTCTCGATGGTCTCGTCAATGTCCAGCATTGTTGTTCTCTCTGCTTAACTCATAGGCTACAGGCAAGTTTTGCCATCTCTTAAACACAACCTGAAGGTTGCGGCTACCTTTTTCCTCACCCTTCCTATGCGGGATCATTCGGTAGCTGCAGGCTTCCCTCGGACAGAGTCCTTCGGGACAAGATTAGCCTGCGCTCATGGGCTCTCTTGTTCGTCCGGGACGCCCTCGTCCCTTGCGGTGCTGAAGCTTTTAATCCTCCATTTCCCCCGCTTCT
>JBARPX010000127.1:0-10479 GCA_049643405.1 Candidatus Zixiibacteriota bacterium | reverse complement strand
TGCAATTTCCAGGTCGGACCCGGTCTGCCTATGATCTTACGGGGGATGGCAAAGGAAACTTCGTTTCCTCTAATGTGATCCTGCTTCGATAAGGCTTTGAGGAACAGAAGATGCCAGACCCAATCTTTGTCGTATACCAGGATTCCTGCATTGCTCACCTCGATGACGAACTCGTAAGCATCCTCCTGCGAGAATTCAAGGTTACCGTTATCGAAGAACAGTCTGGTGTTGCCACTGCCCGCTTTATCATCGCAGTCCATAACGATGGCTGCAAACGTCCCGTTGAATCCCTCATCCGAGCGAATCTCTGCCGGATTCAAGTTAGCAAACTGCAGTTGAAAATAGACCAGTTCATCGTCACTGCTGATCCTGAAACCTATCAGATCAAAAATGCCTGGGATCGCACGCTGGTTTTCCGGATAGGTGTAATCTCCCTCTCCCTTATCATCTCCCAGGGGGTCGAGCATGTGGAAGACCTCGCCGCCACGTATCCCATCGACGATGGCAACTTCCGGGAGAGCCAAACTTAGAACAGACTCCTTCCACTCTGCTTGGAGCTGGTTTGTCCCTTTACCGTAGATTTTCTTGAGCGCCTCCCTCTGATCATCAAAAGTCTCACCGGCGGCAAATAATTGCTTGAATTTGGAAATACCCTGGTTTTCTATCAAGAACTTGACGAAAGAGGAGACCAGGCCGGCGCCGTCGTTGTTGCCGTAAAACCACGGATCACGGATTAAAGAATCCAGCGAAACCTCTTTGTCAACGTCTATTCTCCCCTTCGCCCAGGACAGCAGAAGTTCCGGAGAGAAGAAGGACGCTCCCCCCATATAATAAGCCAGACCCTCGCTCAAATACTCTGCGGGGATTCTTTGTTCGTCTTGAGGGAGTATCCGGTAAGCGATGATGTGGACTATCTCGTGGGGAACGAATTTCTGGATGGATGTCACCACCCCGTTGACCGTCTGGCTTCGTGCCAGGGAAGGTTCCAGCCCGAAAAGCCGACCAACCTCTTCACTTGAAGCGCATTTGTAATAATCGATTTTATCTCGATAATCCACCTGCAACAGCTCGACCAGCTCTTCATAAAATTCATCCATTTCACTAAGCAAAGCGTCCCCAGGCTCATCCTGTATGTTCCTGTAATAATAGACGAAGTGTTCAGACTCTCTTCGAAGCCAACCCTTGGTGCGGATGAATATAGGATTTGCCCCCACCATTCTGCCATCCTCTTCTACAAAATACCTCACGTCTTTTTGCAGGCATCCAGCCTTCCCTTCCCGGTAGAACCACTCCACTTGGAGGACCACATAGTCTTCCCTCTCATCTGCGCTTACTATCCTGTAATTCAGATGCCGCGGGTCCAGCCTCCTGAAGGTGAGATACTCCCACTGCCAGTCATACTTTTTATACCTTTGGACTTCCTGTCGATTCCAGAATTCCGCAGCCTCCTCGGCCGATCCTTGCTGCAGCGCTCTTATGTAAGCCTCAAAACACTCCTTAGCTCCATCCACACTCGAAGATGAGCCTGCAACCGGATGCCACCCCAGAACAAAAGCGAAAACGAGCAGGACAGAAACTCGTTTGCCGGTTTTCGGATTGATAACCTGCAGCATAGCCGAATAATATCACAGCGGCCGAGTGTTGTCAAATGAAAAAGCCCGGAGGAATCGACACCTCCGGGCTTTCGCCTTCTCGGTACTCACTCAAATCGTTGGTCAGAACCCGCGACCTTCGCCGTGCGAGCGGAATCCGTGGGAACGATGCGGCCGAGAATCTTTATCCCTTCCCATTCTCTTCTTCCCATGCATGCCTCTCATCTTCATGAACTTCTTGAACTGCTCGGCGGTCAAAATCTCCTTCATCTGCAGCTTTTTGTCAACCCTCTGTTTCAGAAGCCTCTTTTGAGTGTCGGCGATTCTGTCCACCAGCTTGCTGATTTCACCCTGGCTCGGCTTTTCCTGCATCATCAGATGCCGCAATTCCAATCGAGAGGTTTTCAACTCCGCCCTCAATCCGATCTGAGTCTTCTCGAAGTTGTACCGAATCTCGCGCATGTCTTCCATCTGCTCATCGGTCAGGCCTAATTCTTCCGCCTTTTCCCCACGATCACGGCGAGGGTGCTCGGCGTAAGCTAAGGAGAAAACCAGTACCAGAACTCCCAAAACAACCACTGCCAACACAAGAAATTTCCTTCTCATCACTTCTCACCTCCTCCTCAGGTTAATCGTTTTACGTCTCCTCGTTAGAACTCCAAATCAAACCGCGGTTATCCGGATTCTTGCATGCGATGCTCTTTGCCTCTTATCTGCTGGATGCTCTCCCTGAGCCTCCGTTCGAATCTCTCTTCGAAAAGGTGTAACCTGGCCCTCTGTTCTGAAGTAAGGGTAGTCTTGGCCTTTTCGAAGAATTTTTCGGACTCCGAATGAAATTCCTTCCTTGCATCCTCCAAAGCCGCCAGGGTCTCCTCCAGCTCCTTCTCGTTCACCTCCTGCGGTTCCAAGGCAGCCTCCAGTTCCATCAAGAGTTCCCTCCTCTCCTCCTGGAACTTCTTTCTGGCGTCCTGGAACTCTTTGAGAGCCGGCAGGAACCGAGTCGACTGTTCCGAGGTGAGATCCAGAGCTTCCAGTAGCTTGTACATACGAAGGGTCTCGATGTTTTCCCTGATCTTCTTCCGTTCCCCCATATTTCCGGGCCGATCACCTGGATGGTGAGGCAGACCCTGGGCCAAAAGTCCTGCTGGTGCCAGCAAAGCGAGGCTCAAACAGATCAAAATCGGTATTCTTGGCTTCTTCATGATATATCCTCCCGTCTTAGGACGACAGTTTTTCAGCTCTAACGTCTATAGAATGTCTCTAACCTGGAGAGCCTTTATCTTCTCCTCAACCTTTTTCAACTCCTCCAGGTCCAAGTCACCCAGCATGGAGTTCAAGCTCAACTCACTCAGGTAGCTCTCTTCTAAGATTCCTTCGATAAAATCCAACTCCTCCCCTTCGCCGTTAGACAGGAGTACATCCAGGGAAACCTCAGCCTCTGCCGAAAGTATCTCCGCCAGTTCCTCAGTGGTTGAAGAAAACTCCGGTGAAGATATAGCGATCTCTGCCATCTGCTCCGACGGTCGCTCAACCAGATTTCTCTTATCCAGGGTAAACATGAAAACACTGACTATGGCCACGGTCAGAACAGTCAGAACGCCCAGAACCAACCTGGGCCTGGGGAAGAACAGTCCTCTTGTTTTCTTCTTTGACTCTATCCTGGCCCTAACCTCCGGAATGAAATTCGTCCAAAAGCTCTCCTGCGGTGAGGGGACGCTCTCTTTTGCCAGCAGTTGATAAAGCTCCTCGATTTCCCCAAGCTCCTTTCTACACCGGTCGCACTCACGGAGATGCTTCTCCACCGCCCCCCTCTCCTCCGACCCCAGAGAGCTCTCGTGATAATCGATTAAGACCTGACTGACTTCTTTGCATCTCATGGCTTTTCCACGACCTTTCATCGATACTGCCCCAGAAGTTTCTGCAGTTTCTTAATAGCCTGAAAATAGTTAGCCTTTGATGCTCCCTCCGATATTCCCATCATCTCGGCGATCTCCCGGTGCGTCAAACCCTGGTGGAATTTCAACACGAAGCTGACTCGCTGCCTTTCGGGCAGACTCTTGACGGCCCGATCAAGGGCAAGCCTCAACTCCTTTTTCTCCACATCTTTCTCGGGTGAAACGGAGACTTCCGGCTTCTCGGAGACGTCGAAGATGGAAAGGAACGATCTGAACTTCTCCCTCTTTGAGAAGTTGATGCACAAATTCACGGCAATCCTTGTCAGCCAGACGTAAAAGCTGGATCTCTCTTCGAATTTCTTTAAGCTTCTGTAAGCCCTCACGAAAACCTCCTGGGAGAGATCGGCCGCATCTTCGTGGTTCCTGACCAGGCGATATGTCAGATCATAAACTCGTTTCTGATAACGAAGCACCAACTGGTTGAAGGCCTTTTCATCGCCTTGTTTGAACTCCTGAATCAGGTTCGAGTCTCTCTCGTCTTTCATCTTCGCTCTTTCATCTTAATAGACCCAAGGGGACTCACGAAGGTTTAACCCGGTTTGTTCAACTTCTTCACATAGAATTACGTCTATGATAAATCGATATTACCCCATGACCTCTTCTTTTGCCCTGCACTCTCCAGCCCCCGGCAGAATCCTCCGCGTGACATAAAGAGGGCAAAACAAGAGACCAGGCAAAAAAACCAGCACCTAACTCAAGTTAGGTGCTGGTCCTAGAGCTTAACACCGATTGACCTGAATCAGGGTCATGTCAATCTCTAATCCCGCCTGCTTTTTACCAAGACCTTGGAGAAATCGCTCATGTTCTCCAGCACCACGCCGGTTCCCCTGACCACACAGGTGAGCGGATCCTCGGCTATGTTTATGGGTAGGTTGGTCTCCTCCCTTAATCGTTTATCCAGTCCTTTAATCAAGGCTCCACCTCCGGTTACCACTATCCCCTTGTCTAAGATGTCGGCGGAGAGTTCCGGCGGGGTCTCTTCCAAAGCCTGCCTTACCGCCTCTATAATGGCGTCAATGGGTTCGCTCAAAGCTTCTCTCACCTGCACCGAACTTATCTTCATGGTTTTCGGAATTCCCGCCACCAGATCTCTTCCCTTTATCTCCAGGCTTTCTTCCTCCTCCGGAGGATATGCCGATCCAATTGCTATTTTGATCTCCTCGGCGGTCCTTTCACCGATCAAGAGATTATAGTTCTTCTTCAGGTAGAGCATCAGGCCCTCGTCCATCTCGTCACCCCCGATGCGTATGGAGATATTATTCACTATTCCGTCCAAGGCGATCACCGCGATCTCTGAAGTACCCCCTCCTATGTCTATGACCATGCTGCCTGAGGGAAGATGAACCGGCAGCCCCACCCCAATGGCGGCGGCCATAGGCTCCTGGATCAAGAACACCTCCCTTGCGCCGGCATTCTCTGCAGAATCCCGCACCGCCCTTTTCTCCACCTCGGTAATCCCCGAAGGTACGGAGATCACGATGCGCGGTTTCATCAGGTATCGGTGCCTCACCACCCGGCGAATGAAGTTTGACAGAAGCTTCTCCGTTATCTCGAAATCAGCAATCACCCCATCCTTCAAAGGCCTGATGGCCTCTATCTCTCCCGGGGTCCTTCCCACCATCTCTTTGGCTGCGCTGCCCACCGCCAGTACCTTCTTGGAGAAAACCTCGATGGCCACCACGGAAGGTTCGTTCAGCACTATGCCCTGGCCCCGTACGTAGACCAGCGTATTGGCCGTCCCCAGATCTATGCCGATATCGCTACTGATGAAATCAAGAAAGCCCATTTCTCCTCCGAAAACCAGATTTCCTCATGATTGAAATCTTATATCGCAAACCGTCTTTCAGACCCGCCATCGTGCGGTTTTTTCGAATCCGCTCGCCACTTTTGAATCTTACCGTCTCGCACACCCGCCGAGATTACTCTTCAGTCTCCTCTTCTTCTCCCAGATAGATATATCTGTTTATCAGATTAACCCAGTCGCTCCACTTTTTTCCCCTGGATTTCTGCGTCTTTATGATGTGGCTGAAGGCATCCGCCTTGGCGTCTAAGTCGTCCGCATAATGAAGGATAATTGCCTCCAGGGTTTTGGGAACAACCGGAGAGGCAAACTCCAGTTGCCCCTGGTGAGAGAGAACCAGATGCTTGAGCCTAAGAGCCAGTTCGGAAGGAAAATCCTCGATCATCTGAATCTTCCTGTCGATCAACTCATTCCCGGAGACGATGTGCCCTATCAGCCTCCCCTCGTCGGTATAATCGAAGAACCCCCTGGCAGAATAGCTGCTTATCTTTCCTATGTCGTGAACCAAGGCTCCGGTGATGAGCAGGTCCCGATCCACCAGCTCATACATGCTGGCCGCCTTTTCGCAGACCTGAACCACCCTGAGGGTGTGCTGTAGAAGCCCACCTACGTAAGCATGATGCCACAGCTTCCCACCCGGAGTTACCTTGAGCTTTTCCATCACAGACGAGTCCTTCAGAAGCAGTTCTAAAAGGCTCCGCAGGTGGGGGTTTTGTATGCTCGAGACGGCCTCCTCGAATTCATCATAAAGAGAATCTAAATCCCTCTCTGATGCGGGCAAAAAGTTAGACAGGTCTATCTCCTCCTCTTTGGCCTTTCTTAGCCTCTCCACCTTCAGTTGGGGCATCTCTTTGTAGGTCGTCACCAGTGCCTTTATTTTGACGACGTCACCGGTCTGGGCCGACTCATAGATCTGATCGGCGTTGTCCCATACCACTCCGTCTATCCTTCCGGTCCTGTCTCCCAGCTCCAGCTTCAGGAACCTCTTCCCATCCACCGTTTCCCTGATCTCCTGCTTTCGGAGCACGAAGAATTCGGTCACCTCTTTGCCTGGCTTTAAGTCTTTTACAAACAAGGTCTTCATTTCCTAATTTATTGCTGCGGGCTCTTTTTCAAACGTGCCAGAGATTTAGGAGTTAATAATATAGAGCATCGGGTCGATCAAAGTCAAGGACAAAAATCCTTGTGAATGCTCAAGGCCAAACTTATATTCCAGTCCTATGAAAGGTAACCAGGGTTTTAAGCCATGAAGATACTGTACCGCTACGTCTTCCGGGAGCACGTCGCGCCCTTCTTCTTCGGGCTTTCCGTGATCATGTTCATACTGGTGATGGACTTCATCCTGGAGGTTTTGAACATGATTATCGGCAAGGGTCTAAACGCGTTCATTATACTGCAGGTGTTCCTCTTGAATTTGGCCTGGATGCTGGCCCTGGCGGTTCCCATGGCGGTTTTGGTCGCCACTTTGATGGCCTTCGGGAGGTTGTCGCAGGATAACGAGATAACCGCGCTTAAGGCCAGCGGTGTGAGCATTTACCGTCTGGTCCTGCCTGCCTTGGTCGCCTCGGTCGTTATCGCCGTGGGCATGGCTTTTTTCAACGACCGGGTCCTGCCCGAACTCAACCACCACGCCCGTCTTTTAATGACCGACATTCATCAGAAACGCCCCACCTGGAATTTAAAAGAGAACGTTTTCATCAATGACATCCCCGGCTACAACATCCTGATAAAGAAGATCGATCCGCAATCCTCCGACGTGCGCGGGGTGACCATCTACGATCTCAAGAGGCGCCGCATGCCCCGCACCATCATAGCGGAAAAAGGCAAGGTGGAATTTACCCCGGATGGAAATACCCTGATCTTCAGGCTTTTCAACGGCGAAATTCATGAGACTGACGAGAAGGAGCAGCAGCGCTACCGCCGGATAACCTTTGATAAACAGACTATCTATATCCACGACATCGGCAGCCGGCTTATCCGCTCCCAGTCAGATTTCCGCACCGACCGGGAGAAGACCTCCGCGCAGATGATGGAGGACGTCAGGAAATCGGAGGCGGCGGTGGCTGGCGCCACGCAGAAGATCAGACAGGTGGCAACCTCGGCTTGGGAGAAGGTGACCAAAAATGAGCAATCTGAGGATACTCTTTCAGGAGAGACAATCGTCCTGGACAGACTGATCAAAGAAAACCGGATCGCCCTCAACGAAATCTTAGCCGCGAAGCAGGACGTCAAGAACAAAAGGAGATTCATTAACAGCCTTATGGTGGAGGTGCACAAGAAGTTTGCGCTGGCCGCCGCATGCATCGCTTTCGTACTGCTGGGTGCGCCTCTGGGCGTCATGGCGAAAAAAGGTGGAATGGCGGTGGGGTTGGGATTGAGCCTGGGATTCTTCGTCCTCTACTGGGCATTCCTTATCGGCGGGGAGGAGCTTGCCGACAGGCAGCTCATCCCGGCCTTCTGGGCTATGTGGTCTGCCAATATCCTCATCGGAGGAGCAGGCCTCTATATCCTGGTGAAATCGGCCAAGGAGGCCAAATTCATCTCCTGGGAGTGGACGGAGAAGTTCGTGCCGAAAAGATTCAGAAAAAAGCCGGATGAAAGCAAACCCTGCAAGGAAAAGGCAAAAAGCGTTTAAAGTTCAAGAGTTCAAAAGTTCAATCCTTTTGGAAGTTCAAGCATTGGGATTAGATGCGCATACTGGATAGATATTTGATTCGGCAGTTTTGCTTTGCGCTCATCTTCAGCCTGATAGCCTTCTGGGTTATCTTCCTGGTGGTGGATTTAGTCGAGCATGTGGACAAATACATCGACAAGCAGGCTTCCATCTCTCTGGTGATTAAATACTACCTTTACTTCACACCCTACATTCTCGTTCTCTCCCTCCCTGTGGCCATGCTTCTCTCCTGCCTTTTCTCCCTGGGGCAATTGGCCAAACATAACGAGCTTACCGCCATGAAGTCAGCCGGTATAAGCCTCCATCGGATACTCCTTCCCCTGTTCGTCCTCTCCTTTCTGATAAGCGTTTTTGTCATCGGTTTTAGTGGATCGATCGTACCCCTCACCTACCAGAAGATGATGCACGTCAAGACGGTTGAGATCGAGAAAGGGAGACGCCAGACAGGCATAGTAATCAGCAATCTGTTCATTCAGGGGGAAGACGGAAGGATATTTCATTTAGCCACGTACGATACTAAAACCAGGATCGGCTCGGATGCGCTGGTGCAGAGATTCGAGGAAAACCGGCTAAGGGAGGAGATACGCGCCAAAAGAGTAAGATGGGAAAACGATGGCTGGGTCTTTGAGGATGGGGTGGAGAGGATATTCTCCGAATCTCCGGACGAGTCGGAGTCCTCCGAAGCCCTTGATAAGACAAACTCGAATTCTCTCCTCGAAGACTCCGCTCACAGAAACCAAGCCGGAGCGGAAGAGTATCGACCTTTCGACAGGCTGTTCCGGCTGGACTTGAAGATAGAGCCTGAAGCCCTTACCCGGAGGAAAAAGAAGTCCGATGAGATGGGCTATTTTGAACTCGCTGAGTATGTGAAGCTCAAGAAAAGAAGTGGCCAGGTGGTGGCAAAGGAGACCACCGATCTTCATCTGAAGATAGCCTTTCCCTTCGTGAATTTCATTATCGTCCTCTTTGGCGCTCCTCTCGCGGCAAACCCCAAGAGGTCCGGCTTAGCCCTCGGGTTTGCCGTCAGCCTGTTCATTAGCTTTGTCTTTTACACCCTCATCCGTATGAGCCAGTCCTTCGGCTACTCCGAAAAGCTCCCTCCTCTTCTCGCTGCCTGGGCGGCAAATATCCTGTTTGCCATCCTGGGAACTATTCTATTGCTGAAATCCAAAAAGTAGGTTGGGTTCTGTTGCATCGGGACTTTGTAGTCCCTTTGTTGCATCGGGACTTCGTAGTCCCGATGCTTTCGTGACGTAAAGCAGCTTTGTTGCATCATCAGAGTCAATCCGATTTATTGCTCCAGGGTGGATGTTATCATCCGCCCCAAATCCGTGGGATGGCGGAGACCCCCAGACGGGAGCGTCCCGCTCGTCTGGGATAACATCCCACGGGGAGCAGACAACGGTATCCCGACGCAACGCAGCTGAGTCGAGCCTTCACAGTCCGCCTGATTTATTTCCTTGCTTTTTCCCCTTCAGTTCCTAAATTGAGGAATTAGAGGTTGTTGAGCTTTCCACGATCATAACGCACTTGGACTAGCGCGGCGTGGAAAGTTCAGTTGCAGGATTAGTCTTCCTATCAGAAGGAGGGGAATATGGAATTCAGAGTTTATAAGGTGCCCATGCCGGAAAAGACCAACGTGATCGTTGGGCAAACCCACTTTATCAAAACGGCAGAGGATCTGTATGAAATCCTGGCCGGGTCCGTCCCGGGGATGAGATTCGGCTTGGCTTTTTGCGAAGCTTCCGGGCCTTGCCTGGTCAGGTCCGAGGGAAACGACGTTGAGTTGAAGAAGCTGGCTGCTCAGAGCGCATTCGATATTGGCGCCGGTCACACGTTCATAATCTATATCAAGCACGGTTACCCCATCAACGTGTTGAATGCGATCAAAAATTGCCAGGAGGTAGCCACTATCTTCTGCGCCACCGCCAACCCCTTACAGTTGATAATCGCCGAGACCGGCCAGGGAAGGGGAATCGCGGCTGTGATAGATGGATACGCTCCCAAGAGAATTGAAACGGAAGAGGACGTCAAGGAGAGAAGACAGTTCTTAAGGAAAATCGGATACAAATCCGGATAAGCCGAGCACAGGGCGGGCAGGATGCCCGCCCTACCGGTTTGCGCCTGTTAGTCAACGGTAGCCGGGGCTTCCAACCCCGGATCAATAAGGGATTGCGGGCGGACGGGCAGCGAAACAATCTCCTCAGGAGTTCCGTAGCCGGGGCTTCCAGCCCAGCATCAGGATGTCATTGCGAGGAGTTCCTCGCCTCTGGTGGGGAACGACGAAGCAATCTCCTCAGGAGTTCCGTAGCCGGGGCTTCCAGCCCCGGATCAATAAGGGATTGCGGGCGGACGGGCAGCGAAGCAATCCCCCGCGGAGATCAACGCGCATTGCGGCTATTGGAACCTTTCGCAAAATCGCACCCCGCCGGCGGCGGGGTGCACTCCAAATCCAAT
>JBARPX010000126.1:0-8992 GCA_049643405.1 Candidatus Zixiibacteriota bacterium | reverse complement strand
AGGCAATCTCTTTGTTAGTCTCATTCTCATCTACAAAGTCCTGGAGTCTTTCCTTAACCACTTTCATATCGACGGAGGTTTGGCAATACAGGTGTTCGTGCAATTGCAGACTCTCGTTCGCCTTCCTCTCCACGGCTCTCGTTTCCTCGTCGATGACACGCATGTTCTCGGTCAGCTCTTCTATCTTCTCTTCAAGCGCTTCCTGTCTTTGTTTTAGTCTTGAAATGCTGTTCTCGTCGTATTTTGTACCCTTAGCTCTATCCCTATAATCGTCAAGAGCATGAACTTGCTCCGACCAGTATGGAATGTTCTCTTGTGGCGCGGCTTCGTTCTGTCCAAAATGACTCTTTAAAACGGTCTCTTGATCCCTCTTTGACTTCTCACAATCCTGCTGTAATTCCAGTTTCTCGGTATAGTCTTCAACAGATCCCTCTCCCGATTCTATTCTGATCTCGTGTATTCTATCTCTTGCTTCTTTAATCGCCATGTCCTTTTCCGGAATCCGATTCGCCTTCATGTCTCCAGTTTTCTCCTCCAGACTCCTCTTTTCTATCCTCGCGGCATCGAGCTCTTTGCTTTCCCTGTAATGGTTCTCTTTGAATTCCTGTATTAGTTGGAGGCAGTCTCCCGGGTCGCTTCCACCCCAGGCATACTTTGCAGCAGCTTCAGTAATTCTATCAGTGCTTTTCTTGATTTTGCTGTCAAGGAGGTGAAAGGTGCTTTTTGCGTCGCTCCTTCTTTGTCTGGTGGTCTCACGCTCCAGCTCTTTTCTGGAAACTTTCTCCTCGAAATCCTGAATGTTTGAAAGAACTTCCTCGATGGTTTCCCCTCCGACCCCGAATTTATAGCAAGTTAACTTAGTTCTATTAAATTCTCCCACAAGCCAGCCCTTGTTGCTGATCGACTGGTGCCTAAGAAAGAAAGAGACTACACCAACAATCAGGAATAGAACAATCGGAATATAAAACAGAGGAGAGGGGCGGACAATTGCTCCCAGTAAGCAAATGCCAACAAGTATGGTCGAAAGCACTCCTATCGGAGTAAGAAACTTGGCTTTCACCTCTTGCCGCGTAAACTCGCCCATCTTCATCTCGTAATCCTTTAGCTCGGGTTTAATCTGCTTGTCTATTTCATCCTTCCTTTTTGACAGAATCTCGAAGTCTCGCTCATTTGCTTCTGCGTCTTTTTGTATTTCGTGCAGTTCGTTCTTCCTATCGCAATGCGTGGGCTGTAGGCTCAATAGTTCTTTTATTTCACGCTCTACTTCCTCCACCTCTTCTCTCTTCTGCTCCATTATCTGGAAATCCCGTTCTCTCTGTTCTAATTCCTGCGTTGCCTTCGTAAGACCCTTTTCGGCTTCCCGCAGCTCGATGAGCAACTTTTCTTTCTGCTCATTGAAGTCTCGGAGGGTTCTCTCACTCTCCTTCCATAGGTCCCTGTCTTGTTCTGTGTAATGACGCAAATGTTCAAGCCTTTTCAGGACTTCTGTGAGCCTCTCGAGCGCTTCCTTTCCTTTTTCGTATTTCTCCCTTTTGCCCGCATCCTGAAGGTTATCTGTTTGTTCTTCAATACCTTCTCTTTCTTTTCTACACTTTGCCAGTTCCTCCTCCGCCTCATCGAATCTGTTTTCCTTTATCTTATCCAACAACTTGTCTATTTCTTCAATTGAATCGTAAGCATGCTTCACTCGTGATTTTATCTTACCAAATGCAGCTGCATCAGATAAATCAGCCTCGCTTTCTGGTCGGGTGAGCTTGCCCAAGTCCTGCAGTTCCTTTTTTATGTCACGAATCTCTTCGGTCCTTAGACCTGTAAGCTTCTCCGTCACATTGGTATAGAACTCGCTTTCTTGCGCGATAGAGAGATCACTGTTCCTTATGACAAAGATATTGCGACATTGAGAAGGGGTCAAACCTGTGACTTTTGTCAGGTCTCCTTTTTCCGGAAGCTTGATTTCTTTACCACTCTGATCTTCGATAACCACGTAACCTTCCGGATTCTCCTCTACCCGATCGATGCGCTCAAAGCACTTAGTCTTCCGCCCCAGCAACAGCTTCACGAGGGCATCTATTGTTAGGCTTTTTCCATCTTCGTTTCTGCCAAAAAAGAGATTGAAATCACCCAGCCGAATTTGCGCCATATTCAGTAAGGGGCCATATCTTGTTATCGAGAATTCTTTTATTTTCATGGTATGGCCTGCATCATGGCTTGGATTGCCATATCGCACATTTGCTTTTTCTTCTCTCTCTCGGCGTCAATGTCTTCAAGCTTACGCATGAAGTTTTTGAACAAATCGTCTTCGAGTATCACGCCTATGTCCCTGAATTCGTATCTCTTATCAGCACACCTGTCCACTACAACCTGTTCTATCTGACGCACGAGGTCCTTCTCACTTGCTCCGATGGCCGCCCCGTTGAAGAAACCTTTTACTGTCAGTATGGCCTTGCCGTTCGGATGAAGACCCTGGAAGTGTCTCCGGACAACATCCACGGGATTCTCAGGCTCGAAAGGGTCTAACTCGATCACGACCTCTTCAAAATGCGGGGTCTCAAGCACGTATTCCCGTGGTGGCTCTCCGGTCTCAAAGATATTTATTTTTCTCCTGCCTGTTTCTCTTCTGGTTATTGAAACGGGAGAACCGGGGTAGACAAAGTGTCCCCCGCCCTCTAGACTGTGAACATCGAAATTCGAATGGAAATGACCTGCCAGAACGTAATCAAGGTTGAGGTTCTTGAAATAGGAGAGCTTGACCGGCATGTACCTTTGTTCACCTTCATCACCAAGATCGCTTCTGGAGAAAAAAGTGTCAAGCAATTCTCCGTGATAAAGCAGAATGTTCTTTTTATGGGAAGAGAAACTGCTTGCCAAGGACTGAAGTCTGCTCACAACCTCTTCACCTTGCATCGGCTCAAAGGGCATTCCCCAGATACTCACATCTTCGAATTGAAGGCAGTCCCCTCGATCGGCTATGATCGCCGTATCTTCGCCGAAATAGAAACCGGCCTTGTAGCAGTCCAAGTCGTGATTTCCGGCAATCAGCGCGATCTTAAAACCGTTGCTGGAAAAGAGATCCCGGATGTGAGGTCTAAGACTCTCGGCATTGATGCCCTTGTCAAAGAGATCCCCACATATCACGAATACTTCAATTTTCTCTTCCTTGCCGATTTTAATCAGTTCTTCGAGGGCTTTCCATCTCTCGTCCCCGTATTCCTTCAAATGTATGTCAGCCGTGTGCAGTATTTTCACGTTATCTTCTCCCCCTTAAAAGTATTCCTCTGAACCGGCTTGTCTGTGTATCGCAGAGCGATGTATCTTGATACAAACCCACCTCCCCACCCATCAATGTATATAAAGTAAATGTTCTATTCCAGAGCAGAGACTTTTTTACTGCTAACTCGTCAAATGACGCCCATCTTCTTGCCCACCTTTTCAAAGACCTCCAAAACTCTGTCCAGTTGCTGATCAGTGTGAGTGGCCGTGTAACTGGTGCGAAGAAGCTGGGAGCCGGGAGCGACGGCGGGGCTGATTATGGGGTTGGCAAATATGCCCTCATCCGAGAGCATCTTCCAGAATTGGAAGGTCTTCATGTCATCGCCGATGTAGATGGGAATGATGGGGGTCTGCGTTGGTCCTATGTCAAACCCCAAAGCTTTATACTCCTTGTGCATTCTCCTGGTGATCTCCCAGAGCCTCTCTCTTCTCTCCGGCTCGTTCTCGATTATATCCAGAGCTGCAAGGCAGGCTGCCACTGCGGCAGGCGGCGGGCTGGCGGAGAATATCAGCGGGCGGGAGAAATGCTGGATGTAATTAATTACCCTTTCGGTGCCCGCGATGAAGCCGCCCAGCGACGCGAACGATTTGGAGAAGGTGCCCATCACCATGTCCACCTCGTCCTCCACGCCAAAATGCTCGGCGGTGCCCCGGCCATTTTTACCTAACACACCGATGGAATGGGCATCGTCCACCATCACCCGGGCACTGTGCTTCTTGGCTAACTTTACTATCTCCGGCAGGTTGGCTATGTCTCCCTCCATGCTGAACACTCCGTCCACCGCGATCAATTTTCCCGCGTTGTTTTCGCAGTTGCTCAAGACCCGCCCCAGATCAGACATGTCGTTGTGCTTGAACTTCACCACGGTTCCGTAGGATAGCCGGCAGGCATCCACTATGCTGGCATGATCCGATCTGTCGATGACGACATAATCTTTCCGGTTCACCAGCGTGGCTATGGTTCCCAAATTTGTCTGGAAACCGGTGGAGAAGACCAAAGCGGCTTCCATTTTCATGAACTTAGCCAGTCTCTCCTCCAACTCCTCGTGAATGTCCAGAGTCCCGTTTAGAAACCTGGAACCGGTGCAGCCGGAGCCAAACTTCTGTACCGCCTGCATGGCGGCTTCGTTCACCTTGGGATGCGAGGTCAAGCCCAGATAGTTGTTGGAACCGATCATGATCATCTTTTTTCCTTCAATGATCACCTCGGTATCCTGGCCGGAGGAGATAGCCCGAAAGTAGGGATAGACTCCCAGCTTCTTTACCTCGTCGGCCTCGGTGAAGTCCTCGCATTTTTTGAACAGGTCCATTATTCCTCGGGAATGCAACTTGCTGATTCCGTAAAGATTCGCCCTCTAAAGCTTCCTTGGCAGCCGCCATGTGCGGTTCATGGCTGCCTCAGAGGTCTAATTCTAAAGAAATACATTCCAATTGTCAAGAGAAAAACCGGGGCGTTCGAGACAAAAAAATGTGCGTCAAAGCTAATTGTTTCCCCTCTGCGGTGAGGTGGGATCAAAACCGATCGCAGACGGTCGTGTCATAGACGGCGAGCCCGCCTCCGCTTCTTCATGATCTCATACATTAGGATTCCGCCTGCTACACCCACGTTGAGAGATTCTGCCGGTCCAGATGTGGGGATATGGATGATCCGGTCGCAAAGCTCAAGCAGCCGCCGGTCTAATCCCTCTGCCTCGCTGCCGATCAAAAGGCAGATTCTTCCTGAGGAGTTTAACTTCTCAACGCTTGTGCCCTCCTTGACGTCCGTGCCGAGAATCTTGAATTTTCGTTTTTTCAACTGGGGAATCGCTTTCTCCAGGTCAACTTCATCGAAGACCGGCAGGTGAAAGACAGAACCCATGCTGGAGCGCACCACCTTGGGATTGTATAGCTCCACCGTCTCGCCTGACAAGATCACTGCATCTATCCCCAATGCGTCCGCGGTTCTTATCAGGGTGCCCACGTTCCCCGGATCTCCAATGCCGTCCAGAGCCACAATCACTTTCAGGTCCCTTTCCCACAAATCCGTCAGAGAGAGGCTCTTTGTTTTTGCGACAAAGACTATCCCTTGAGCGGTCACGGTATCCGAAAGCTTACCTAGAACCTGACTTTTCACAGGTATCAGTTCAGCATTTCTCTTTTGCAGTTTTCTTAAGAGCGGTTCGCCTCTGGGTTTCTGTTCGAAAGAAGTGGTGAAGAGAACCGACTCGATGGGCCAGGAGGAATCTGCCGCCTCCTCGCAGAGACGGAGCCCCTCTATTAAGAACTTTCCCTGCTGGCTGCGGCCTTTCTTAGTCCTGAGCTTCGAGAACTCTGTAAGCCGTCGTTTTGAAAGCATGAGCTATTTAGAATCGATCTTGAGGTTTATCGTAACTAATTCGAGTTTGACGTGGTAATCCAGACCTCGAGACAATCCGACCCTTTTGTCTTGTAGTGCGATAATATGCTGGGTTCTAAGGAGATAGGCCATTTACTTCAAGTGTTCTCTTATCGTCCTGCTCGCTTTCTCTATGGGATGCTTTGCCACGCGTTTTTTGAGCTTTAGATAATTCTTCATTCCCGACTCGTATTCTTTCACCCATTTTCTGGCGAAGCCACCATTCTTGATCTCTTTTAAGATCTTCTCCATCTGTTTTTCCACCTGCTCGGTTATTACTCGGCTTCCGGAGAGATAGGAGCCGAACTCGGCGGTTTGGCTGATCCGATCGAACATGCCGGCTATTCCATGAGATTTGATGGTATTCACGATATAATCGAGTTGATGCACGCATTCCAGGTAGGCATTCTCCGGGGGGAGTCCTGCTTTCACCAGGACGTTGAAGCCACTTTTCAAAAGCTCGGTCAATCCACCGCACAGGACCGCCTGTTCTCCGAAAAGATCGCCGACTGCCTCGTGCTCAAAGGTGGTCTCGAACGCCCCTGCTTTGGTGCATCCGACGGCTTTGGCATAAGCTAAGGCCTTCTCCCTGGCCTTTCCACTTTTATCCTGTTTTACCGCGATGAAACAGGGAACTCCTTTTCCTTCCAGGAAGAGCTGTCTCATCACTGTACCTGGAGCGTGGGGTGCAACCATGATCACGTCCACGAAATCGGGCGGCAGAATCAGGCGGAAATGAACCGAGAAGCCACAGGCAAAGATCAGCGTCTTGCCGGGACTTACGTGCGGCCCAATCTGCTCCTGATAAACCTTTTTATGAAGATGATCTGGAGCCAGGATAGAGATCAGGTTTCCCGCCTGAACGGCCTTCGGGGTTGAGTAAACCTCAAAGCCATCTTTGCCAGCCTGCTTCTTGCTTTTGCTTCGCGCAGGCAGCCCGATTATCACTTCGAGTCCGGAATCCCTGAGATTCAACGCCTGCGCTCGTCCCTGACTGCCGTAACCAATGACCGCTATGGTTCTGTTCTTGAGGTATCTCAAGTTGGCCTGTTTATCTGTGTATACCCTGAGACCAGATTTCCTCATGGTTGATCGCCCATCCTTCCAGCTATCTCTTAGAATATAACCCTGGCACCCCGCTTGTCAAAAGCAAAAAGAGCAAAAACCCAACTCACCAGATTAGCTTATATCCAGTAGGAGTGGATCAGGAGATGAGGATAACGATGACGAAGAGAGTCAAGAGGAAGGCTGCCAGAGGAAGAAGCACTCTAACTATGATGAGGGAGATAATCCGAAGGAGCTGATAGACCAGCCAGAGTCCGAGGAGAGTTATGAAGAGGTACAGCCCCAGCTGCCCAAATGGTCCCGCGAGGTCGCCGACCCGTTGGGTAAGCTCAGAAAACGAGCTTAAGAGCAGCTTGATGAAAAAGAGGGCCGCCCCAAGAATCTGATCCAACCAAACGTTCATATCCAAAGACACCGGCTGGGCTCCTTACTTTTTCTCCGGCAGCCTACTGTAAGCTCATCCCCCCACAGGCGAGCGACTGTAGTCCTGACCTAATCAAATGCCGCTGACGGAGTTTGTCAAGGATTATTTGTTCGGGAGTTAGCATGGCGGCAGCCCGCGCAAAAACTATTTGCATATGAGAGAAATAGGATTAAATTGGTTTTTCGAGAGGCAAGACTGAAGAAAAGGCGAAATTCATGATCGACCTGCATACTCATACCACCCTGAGTGACGGAGTCCTAATCCCGGCGGAATTAGTGAGGAGAGCGGAGATTGCAGGATATAAAGCTATTGCCATCACGGATCACGTCGACTCGGGAAACATGGAGACTATCCTGAAACAGGTGATCAAGGTGGCAGAGGATTTGAACCGACAGGATGGGATTAAGGTTCTGCCCGGCGTGGAAATAACTCACATGCCGCCTCCTTTGATTCCGGAGATGGCGAAGGCGGCAAGAGAACTGGGAGCGAAAATTGTTGTGGTTCACGGGGAGTCGCCGGTCGAGCCGGTATGCCCGCAAACCAACTTCGTTGGTCTGCGGAGCGATATCGACATCCTGGCTCATCCCGGAATGATTACAGAAGAAGAGGTAAAACTGGCAAAGGAGAGGGGAATCTACCTGGAGTTGTCGGCACGCAGGGGGCACTGCCTGGCCAACGGTCGGTTGGTGGCGCTGGCGAGGAAATATCGGGCCAAGCTGGTGATCAATACGGATGCCCACACTCCTAGAGAGCTTTTTTCCGAAGGTCTCCTGAGAAAGATCGGATTGGGGGCAGGATTGACCGAGCACGAGTTGGGGGAGGTGTTCAAGAATTCCGCGGAATTGGTGCGGAAAAGGTTCTGAGCAGATCAATCCTCAACAGACCGGTTGCAGATGAACTTCAGGGTTGCACCCCGTTTCACCTCAAACCTGGAAGGGAAAATGAAGATCAGATTTTCCAAGATGCAGGCTCTGGGCAACGACTATATCTACGTCGATTGCTTCAAGCAGAGGCTGGCCGGAGTTAATCTATCCAATCTGGCAAAAAGGATCTGCGATAGGCATTTCGGCGTTGGTGCAGATGGGTTGATTCTGGTTTCACCCGGCAGGACGCGCAGATTCAGAATGATCTTCTATAACCCGGACGGGACGGAAGCCGAGATGTGCGGAAACGGCATTCGATGTTTTGCCCACTTCCTCCATAATAGTGGCTTGTCCAGAGGCAAGAAGCAAAACATTGAGACCAAAGCCGGGATAATTCAGACCGAAATAATCAGGACCGGAGACGATTTCCTGGTTAAGGCTGATATCGGGAGGCCAATACTGGAGCGGAAGAGAATACCGGTTAAAGGACGGGGAAGATTCTGCATAGGTGAGAGACTCAAGCTGAACGGGCGCAGCGTGAAGATAACCTGCGTCTCTCTGGGGAATCCCCACACGGTGATATTGGTGAAGGAGTTCAGCCCTAGGTGGCGAGAGATCGGCCGGATGGTGGAGAATCATCCCGCGTTCCCCCGCAAGACTAACGTGGAGTTTGCTAAGGTCCTCAGTCCGGACGAAGTTCGGCTCAAGATATGGGAGCGGGGAGCAGGAGAGACCTTAGCTTCCGGACCCGGAGCACCGGCAGCGACCGTTGCTGGGGTGCTGGCTAAAAAATTGAACCGGGGGGTGACGGCCTTGTTCGACAAGGGGGAACTCTTCATCGAGTGGAATGATAGGGACGATCACCTCTCTATGACCGGACCGGCAACCTCGGTTTTCTCCGGGGTTTATAATTACGATCGAAGATAGTCGGTCCCGGTACACGTGTTGAAGATAAGAGCACCAGAACCTAACTTGAGTTAGGTTCTGGTGCCTGGT
>JBARPX010000125.1:0-2796 GCA_049643405.1 Candidatus Zixiibacteriota bacterium | reverse complement strand
CTGAAACCGGAGACACGGTGGTTTACCGCTGGTATCTGCGGGATGAACCCAGTTACATAGACCTTTTCGAGCCGAGTCGATATATCGACAGCTTGCTACGGGAGATGAGCACAGAAAGAGTCGGCTTCCAAGCGTTTAACAAGTACTGGGTTGATACCTTGGAGCACGAGTATCTTCTAAGACAAGATCCACAGGAATATCATGTCGATATCTACCCTACCTGTTGGTGGGGACCAGACTCTTCAGGAGGAGATTTTCAGCAAGGTGTCAGCGGATTAACCCAATACCTGAACGAATCGAAACAAGAAGCAAAAAACAGAGAAAAAGATTTATGGGTAACCATTCAGGCGCATTACTTTGGCTGGAAGATACCTCCTGATTCCTGCCCTTCCGGCTGGTCGCTCTATTTTGAAAACATTCCTTATCCAGGATGGTATTGTTACTATCTGAAAAGACCCCCCACTCCGAACGAGCTTAGATTCCAGTCATTTTTGGCTCTGTGTTATGGGGCGGATGCTATCCTTAACTACGTCTACGGGTCACATAATAATTATGACCCGGGGAGAGAAAGGATTAAGCTGGAGTTAGGGCTATATGAACACATGGGAGATAGCACCACGGCAAGGTGGCGGGAAATTAAAGATTTCACAGGTCCCCGGGTGGAGGCACTGGGTCCGGTGTTCAATCAGTTGACCTGGCAGGGTGCCTGCTCAGACGATGACGTGGGTTCTTTTGTCTTGCGCAACGGAGACCCCAGCTATATCGACAGCATTATCGGACAGAATCCTGATTCCACCTACGTTGAAGTTGGTTTTTTTGAGGGCTATGAAGCAAATCATTTTATGTTAGTAAACCGAAGATGCCTGGAGACAGAGCACGAATTTTTGAAAGTCTATTTTAACCTGCCAGACGGTCCGTATTATGTTACTGACATGTTTACACCTGAGTTCCCGGATGGCAAAATCTGTGGAGTTAATCCATATACGGTAGCTTTAGAACCCGGCGAGGGGAGGTTTTTCAAATTAGAAAAAATCATCTATGAACCTGGATATGTTTTGCATGTTCCCCAGCAATATTCGACCATCCAATCAGCCATTGATGCGTCATGGGATTGGGCTACTACTATCTTGGTTGAGACAGGAACCTACTACGAAAATATCGATTTCAAGGGCAAAAACTGCACTGTAGCAAGTTATCTACACCTCTATCCCAACTCTCCTGAGTATATCACCAATACCATTATTGACGGCTCCTCCCCGAATCATCCAGACTCCGGCAGTGTGGTTAGGTTCGTTTCCGGAGAAACTTCATGTGCCACCTTAAAAGGATTTACTATCAGAAACGGCTCAGGAACTCTATACCCTTATAGAGAGGAGCCTGGCAAGTATGGCGGGGGAATTTATTGCAAAGGTTCATCCCCCACAATAACCAATAATATAATCATTGAAAACAGTGTCACTGGCTCAGGTGGTGGAATCGTTTGCCAGAATGCGTCCCCCCAAATTTTAAATAATTTAATCAAAGAAAACGTCGCAAACATCGATGGCGGTGGTATCGCCATCCTCCCATATTTTCAAGAGTATGCTACCCCGATCGTCTCGAACAACGTGATCGTTGACAATCTGGCCGGGAATCGCGGAGGGGGAATCTACTACCATGCTTCTCCGTTCATTACCAACAATACCATTGACGGAGACTCTGCTGGGGTTGGTGGAGGAATATACGTGTCTTCGGACTATCACGGGTGGATAGAAAATAACATCATCACCAATAGTCTGGGCGGGGGCGGAATATCTGCCTACCAGGGTCCCGAAGTTATGGCTTATAACGATGTGTGGAATAATGCCGATGGTGACTTTGACATCTGGGTTCCTGAAGGCGTTGGAGACACAAGTTGGGGAGTAAACCGTAATGGGACACCGTGCGATAGCTTTTACAATATCATCGGCGATCCATACTTTTGTGACGGCTATCACTTAGCTGACTCATCTGCTTGCGTCAATGCTGGGGACAACCAGGCTCCCTATATGCTCCCTGTCGATTTTGACGGAAATCCGAGAGTTGTAGATTACGCGGATATGGGTGCCTATGAGTACCAATCTGGTTCTCGTGGAGGGGGTGGAGCTAAGATTGCCGGAAGCGATACAACCGCTGAAAGCAAACCTGCTACGGGTGCTCCAAAAGCGTTTGAGCTTTCACAAAACTATCCCAACCCGTTTAACCCTGTAACCAGTATTCGGTTTATAGTCGGCAGCGGCCCCACTCATACTACTCTCAAAATCTATAACCTTTGCGGACAATTGGTAAGAACGCTGGTGAATGAGGAAAAAGCTCCAGGAACATACTCAGTCACCTGGGATGGAAAGAACAATTCGGGAAAGGACGTCGCTTCCGGAATTTACTTCTATCAACTGAAGTCTAAAAATTTTAAAGATACAAAACAAATGGTGTTAATAAGGTAATAGGAATTATCTCTTTGTTTTTTGTGCCTATCGGGGCCCTGACTTGACGGTTATAGATACGTAGTTGCCCGATTCCCAGACGGGAGCTCAGACGAGCCTGTATAGGCGTCCGCTCATCGGGCTTTTTTGCTCAATGAATTGAGCGACTACGATGCGTCGACACAAAAGCTTAAGGACCGTCATGAAGGTCAAAGATATCGAAGATCAGATCGAAAAAGCACATGCCTTACTGGAAGAGTGCGCGGTGTGTCCTCGGGAATGCAGGGTGAACCGATTGAAGGGGGAGATCGGCTTTTGCGGGATCGGTAAAGACCCAAAGGTGGCCAGCTTCAAT
>JBARPX010000124.1:0-1945 GCA_049643405.1 Candidatus Zixiibacteriota bacterium | reverse complement strand
GAACTCTCCATGAGATTCGACGCGCTGGGCGATATTTCGGACTATCTCAAGAACGAACAGGGAAGAGCGGTCCTTGACCTTAAAATAGGTGGCACCGCAAAGAAGCCAAAATTCTCCCTTGATACTTCCAGGGCGCAGGAAAGGTTAAAAGCCCAGTTGAAAGGAAAGGCGGAGGAGAAGAAGGAAGAGATAGAGGATCAGCTAAAAGAGAAGGCAGCGGATCTGCTTAAGGATCTGTTCAAGAAGAAGAAAAAGTGATGCGAAGAGAGCATGACGGATGATTGATGACGAATGACGAACAAAGGCTAAGACATTCCCATTTATGATGAGGGGAAAAAGGGGGAAAGCTAAGAGACATTTACTGTTCGACCTTACCCCGCAGGCCGCGGAGATCACTGTAGGGTCTCTGAAGAAGACCCACGACTTTGTGTTTCACAGGGAGCCCCTCGCTCAAACAGATCAGCAGAAAGCTCAGTCCAAGAGATGAATGAGCCATTTGAACCCAATCGTTAGAGTTACAGTTTGTATTTTCGTCTTCCTTTTTTCACCCCGGCTCTCGCATTCGCAGATTTCAACAGTTCCTCCCCGTTTTGAAATCCACGCCCACGACCAGAATATTGCCTCCGAAGTAGAGACCATACTGGAATCCTCCTATCTGAGAATCTCCGACTTCCTGGAAGATTCCCTGACCGACGCGGTCAGCGTTTACGTGGTGGATAGCGAGGAGGAGTTTGTCGCGATGGTCGGGAATAAGTTCCCTGATTGGGGGGTGGCCTGCGCCATTCCGGGTCGCAATCTGATCATCTTGAAATCGCCCCTGCAGTTTAAGTACTATCGTCCATTCTCTCAGGTGGTCGCACACGAGCTGGCCCACATATTCATCGGAAAGCTCTCCGGGGAGGGAAGAGTCCCCCGATGGTTGGATGAGGGATTCGCCATGTATCATTCTCAAGAGTGGAGAATTGGGCAGGACGTAGCCGTGGCGCGCGCGGTTTTGACCGGCTCGATCTTGCCCCTGTCCCAGATAGAGTCGGTCAACGCCTTCAAGGAGAGTAAGGCTCAACTGGCATATACCGAGAGCTTTTTGGCGGTCTCCTATCTCTACGGTGAATTCGGAGAGGGAACCATAAAGGAGCTGGTAACGCACCTGTCAAAAGGCACCAGCATAGACTTGGCATTCATGAGAACGATTGGGTCGAATTATCTTTCATTCCAAATGGAGTTCGAGAAATACATCCAGACAAAATACAACTGGGTGAGCTTCCTTGGCGACACTTTCCTGCTCTGGATCGGGCTTGCCTTTTTGATCGTGTTCCTCTATCTTATCAAAAGACGACGCAGCAGGAAGACCCTGGAAGGCTGGGAACTGGAGGAGCAGAGGCTTAAGGGTGAAGATGAGGAAGCGAAGGATCAAACATAGAATAGAATATTGGATTACCTGCCTGATGGGGGCCTTTGTTAGGATCATTCCCTATCGCCTGGCGCTTGCCCTGGGCTCTTTTCTGGGATGGCTGGTATTTGACATATTTCGAGTAAGGCGTAAAGTAACTCTGATCAATCTGAGAAATTCGATGGGCAGGGGGAAAGATGGATTGGCAGGGATCGGTCGCAGAGCTTACCGGAATTTCGGAAAATCCATGGTGGAGTATACGCTGTTTCCCTCTCTGGACAAAGACAAGATAGAACAAATGGTGGAATTTGAAGGAGCTGAGCATTGGGATGAGGCACTGAAGAAAGGAAAGGGGGCAATTCTGGTGACCGGACATTTTGGCAGCTGGGAGTTGATGGGCGCGGCCACCAGTCAGAGAGGATATCCGATTGACTTCCTGGTGGGAGAACAACACAACGTCCTGGTGGATAATCTGATGAACGATTACAGAAGATCCATGGGAATCGGAATAATAAAAATGGGAGCCGCGGCCAAGGGGGTTATCAGGGCTTTAAA
>JBARPX010000123.1:0-6028 GCA_049643405.1 Candidatus Zixiibacteriota bacterium | reverse complement strand
CCTGCAGATGCCTCTGCCGGTTTCGATGCCAATCCGGTCACTCCGACGGGCGCATCTATCATGTCCATCAGCACGGAGAGGACTACGCCAACGGGAACCTACTACTTAACCGTGACCGCCACGGAGTTGACCAGAGGGGAGGTTGAACACAGCGTTCAGGTGACTCTGGTAGTGACTCCACCCCCCGACTTCACCATCGAGGCTGCACCTGAGACCCTCCAGGTTTACCAGGGAGAGGTGGGCGAGTATGAGGTGACACTGACTTCCCTGTATGGCTTCAGTTCCACCTGCACTCTGTCGGTCTCGGGTCTTCCGGCGGATGCAACCGGAGAGTTCGATCCCACCACTCTTGTGCCCACGGGCTCTTCCACGCTGACCATCACCGTGGCCGAGACAACACCGAGTGGTATTTTCGCACTTGTCATCACCGCCACCGAGATGGGAACCAGGAACCAGTTGGAGCACAGCGTGGAGGTTATGCTGATCACCGGCTGCGTAATCATCAGGGTGCCGGATGATTATCCCAACATTCAGGAGGCTATTGACGTTGCGCGGTACTGCGATACCGTGCTGGTCGCTCCAGGCATCCATTTCGGGACCGGGAATAGGAACATCGACTTCCTGGGGAAGGCCATCGTGGTTAAGTCCGAATGCGGCCCCGAATCCACAACCATTAATTGTCAGGAACAAGGCAGGGGGTTCTATTTCCACAGTTCCGAGACCGCCGGTTCAAGACTGGAGGGATTCAGCATCATCAACGCTGAAGTGACTGGCCGGGGAGCGGGAATCCTGTGTGTGAGTTCCAGCCCGATGATCATCAACTGCTCGGTTTCCGAAAGCAGAGTCTCCGGGCAAAACGGCAACGGCGGCGGAATCTCGTGCGATAGCTCTTCTTCTCCGACGATCATCAACTGCACCATCGTGGATAACCGGTCCTCCGAGAGCGGCGGAATCTGGATCGGGATGAACTGTAATCCCGTAATAGAAAACAGCATAATCGCCTTCAACATCGGTGGCGGGATCTATGGGGCTTACGGCAACTCAGAGTTGTCCATGTCCTGTTCGGATGTCTACGGCAACACAGGTTACGATTACGGAGGTTCCATCACTGATCAGACCGGGATCAACGGCAACATCTCGGATTGTCCCGTGTTTTGCGATATGTCAGCGAATAAGTTCTTCATCAACGACAATTCTCCCTGCGCCCCGGAATACAATGAATGTGAGGTGCTCATGGGAGCATGGGGAATCGGCTGCTCGTTTGTTTGCGGCGACGCCACCGCCGACGATCTGGTGAACATAGCGGATCTGGTTTACCTGATAAACTACCTATTCAGGGGCGACCCTCCTCCTGAGCCCCTGCAGGCCGGAGATGCCAATTGTGACGGAGGGGTAAACATTGCGGATTTAGTCTATCTCATCAACTATCTTTACAGGGGCGGGCCGCCGCCGGTCGGTTGTAACTACGGCCCTTAACGGTGCCACGCCGCGGAGAGAAAAGCCCCGACTTTCGCAAAGCCGGGGCTTTTCTCTAATAAGAGATTTTTATGCTTGATCTTTCCGTTCATATTCATTATGAAGCAACGACCGAATCAACCCTGCAATAAGCTTCGGGCTGTAGGGAAGAGGTCTGCGGAGAGTGATTCTCGACAACGCGGTCGTGCAACCTCAAAATTACAGGGAGGGAGGAGCAGGCCATGAGGGTTCTAGTTGTTTTCTATTCCGTGTACGGACACATCTACCGGATGGCTGAGGCCGTCGTCGAGGGAGCCAAGCAAGTCTCCGGGGCGGAGGTTGAGCTCCGCCGCGTGCCGGAGACCCTGCCTGAAGAAATACTCAGACAGATCGGAGCGATTGAACCACAGAAAGCGTTCTCTCACGTCCCTGTGTGTACTATGGACGAGCTTGCTACCGCTGACGCGATCATCTTCGGCACTCCAACCCGATTCGGCAACATGTGCGGCCAGATGCGCCAGTTCTTAGACGGTACAGGCCCGCTTTGGGCAAAAGCCTCACTTGTAGGGAAGGTGGGGAGTGTATTCACCAGTTCGAATACCCAGCACGGAGGTCAGGAGTCCACCATTGTTAGTTTTCACTACACGCTTCTGCACCAGGGAATGATCATCGTGGGTTTGCCCTATACCTTTCAAGGCCAGAGTCGTATGGACGAGATTACCGGAGGCTCTCCCTATGGTGCATCGACAATTGCCGGACCTAAAGGGGACAGGTGGCCCAGCGAAAACGAATTGGAAGCGGCACGATTTCAGGGAAAGCACGTCGCCACGATAACAGCGAAGCTGGCCAAGTTGCCTTAGGGACAATGGTCGGTTATGATCGTGACACGTCGTGAGAAATGACCGGTTCCTGGCCGCGACCTCGCAGCAGACAGCCAGTCGATTGAATCACCATTTTAGCGGGCCGGTTTCGGCAATCAAAAAGACGACAAAGTTCGTCTTGTATAGCGAGGAACTTCAAACGGATACACTTATTTCGGGAGCCTGGTATTCTTCTGTCATGTGCCAGCCCGGGAATCCGTCGGGAGCATATCTGGGAAAACAGTTGGGAGGTATCGGTGGGTAAATTGACCAGCAATCGGAAATCGTGGCTTAGAGGGAAATTCGACCAGCGAGTGACGTTCAGCCGAACGGAGCGAAAGCTGTATGGACATGACATCGCCTCTATGCCCAGCCTGTTCAAACCGCTCATCGGTGACACCACTCCGGAGGCCGTAGTTCAACCGGAAACTGAAGAGGAATTGGTCGATCTGGTACGATGGGCGTCGGAGAATGACATCCCGTTGACTCCACGGGGCAAGGGGTCGTCCGGTTATGGCGGGGTGATCCCGCTCAAGCAGGGAGTCGTGGTCGACTTCTACCGGATGAAGCGCATAATCGATGTCGACCGGAATGCCAAAACCGCCACCGTCGAGGCCGGTGTGGTATGGGAGTCCCTGGACCGGGAGCTGGCGAAAAAGGGCTTGACCTTGCGTCTTTATCCCAGCAGTTTTCCGTCATCCACGGCGGGTGGGTGGCTGGCCCAGGGAGGCACCGGCTTCGGTTCCTATGAGGCAGGCTGGTACCGCGATAACGTGATAAGCGCCCGTGTGGTCCTGCCCACGGGTGAGGTGCGGGAGTTCTCCGGCGACGATCTGGATCTAGTCGCTGACGCAGAGGGGATCACCGGCCTGATCACCCAGGTCACCGTCAAGGTTCAGCCGCTGGAGGAGCTTGAGGTGATCGGTGTTGGTTGTTCCGATGTCTTCGGACTGCAGCAACTGATCGAATCGGTGATAGCTGAAAAGTTGCCCATCTGGTCCATGGTGTTCATCAACCCGACCATGGCTGAGCTCAAGAATCGGGCGCCTCTTATGGAACACCTTGGGCATCCCGCAGAGGAGAGAGTGTTGCTTCCGGCAGCCTATGTCATGACGCTGGCCTTCCGCAAGAGGGATCATGAGGCGGTGATGGGGAAGCTGCCGGAGCTGCTCGAGCCTTGCCAGGCGGAGATCCTCGGTGAGCGCATCGCCCATCATGAATGGAAAGATCGTTTCAGGTTGATGGTGGTCAAACGGCTGGGTCCATCATTGGTGCCAGCCGAGGTGGTCATTCCGCTGTCGTCCTTGGGCAAAGTGATGAGTGAGATCGAAAACAAGGTGGACCAGCCGGTGGTGAAGGAGGCGGTGGTCATTCGCGAGAGCCGGGCCGGCCGACCGGAGGTGGTGATCCTCGGATTCATTCCCAGCGATCAGCGCCGCTTCAACTACAACTTCGTCTTCAGCCTGGTTTTGACCATCATGAAGATAGCTGAAAGGCACGGTGGTCGGGCTTACTCGACCGGAATGTACTTCACCCGGAAAGCCGACCAGGTGCTGGGAGAGGAGAGAGTCAAACGCTTGCAGGCCTTCAAGGCTCAGGTCGATCCGAAAGGATTGAGTAACCCGGGAAAGGTTATTGGCAAGGGGATCACCGGCACCGCTCTCAGCCTAGCCAGAATAATCGAGCCTCTGGCTCGTCCCTTCGGTAACTACGTTATCACCCAGGTGGGAGAGCGGCCGACAAAGTCGATACGGGGTATCCCCGCAGACGTGGCCTGGTACGCTTACGGTTGCTCCCAATGCGGTTACTGTATTGACGAGTGTGATCAGTTCTATGGCCGAGGCTGGGAAAGCCAGAGTCCCCGGGGAAAATGGTACTGGCTCAGAGAATTCATGGAGGGACGAGAGGAGTGGGATCAGTTCATGGTGGACACCATTTTAGTGTGCACTACTTGCGAGTTGTGCAACCTCCGCTGCTCTGCCGCACTGCCCATTGAGCCTGCATGGATGAAGCTCCGGGGCAAGCTGATCCAGGAAGATAAGAAGATGACCTTTCCGCCGTTTGAGATGATGGCGGCGGCACTCCGGTCTCAAGGGAACATCTGGGCCGGACTGCGTAAGAAGAGGCTGGAATGGTTTCCTGAGGATCTCAAGAAGAAACACGGTCCGGGGAAAAAATCCAAGAACGTCTACTTTGCCGGCTGCACTGCCAGCTACGTCGAACACGACATCGCTGCGGCCAGCGTGCGGCTGCTGGACGTCGCCGGTGTGGACTTTACCCACGTGGGAGAAAGAGAGAATTGTTGCGGAACACCCATGCTGGTGGCCGGTAAATGGGACCTGTTCGCGGAGAATATGAAAGAGAACATACAGTCGGTCAAAGATGCGGGCGCCGATACGGTGATCTCCTCCTGCCCGGCCTGCGACATGATGTGGCGGCACCAGTATCCCATCTGGGCTAAAAAGCTGGGAATGGAGTACGACATCAAGGCCCGACATTACTCAGAGTTGGTGGCCGACAAGATCAGGGCGGGGGAGTTCACCTTTGAGAAGGGACGGCCAAAACAGGAGACCGTGACTTGGCACGACTCATGCCACATAGGGCGGGTATCCGGAGTCTACGATGCGCCGCGCGAACTGATCAAGGCCATACCGAACATTAAGTTCGTTGAGATGAACCATAACCGGCAGGACGCGCATTGCTGTGGCTCTGTTCTCAGCCTGCTCAAGGAGCCACCCGTGGCCGCGGAGATAGGGAAGATACGTATGGACGAGGCCGTGGAAGCGGGAGCGGAGAAGATTCTGGCTCTGTGTCCCTGCTGTGAGTTCCAGTTTCGTGTGACCGCAGACAAAAAGAAATTGCCGGTCGAGACGGTGGATCTGGCTCGGTACGCCTCATCAGCTCTGGGCTACGACTTCCCCGATCCAAATCCAGAGGTGCAGAAACAGTGGGCGGTTTTTGAGGCCATGATCGAGCTTATGACCCCCCAGGGTTTCGCCGACATCATGGGAACCATGTGGCCGGAGATGGTCGACGCCATGCCCTTTGGGATGGGGAAGATGATGCGGATCATGGGCAAGATCCCCGGAGCGCTGCAGATGATGAAGCCGATGTTCCCGGTTCTCTTTCCAAGGCTTCTGCCTATGATGATGCCCAAGGTCATGCTGACAATGGTCAAACGGGTGGCCGAGAGAATCCCCATGCCGGATTACATGGTAGAACAGATGCCGGACCTGATGCCCAAGGTCATGGATAATCTGATGCCGCATATGATCGGTGACGTTGTACCATTGGTGACCCAGCCGATGATCGATTACCTGAGAGGAAGGAATCAGGCCTAGGATTGCTTCCGGCCGATAACTGAAGAGGGTGAGGGTATGGAGAATCCTCCTCAATTTCCGGAATTCAAACCGATTCAGTTGGAAGACCGCGATTTCATCCAGGAGATCTTGTGGAGATATCAGCCCCAAACCTCTGAATGGACCTTCACCAATCTCTTTATCTGGCGCTCTCATTATGGATTCCAATGGTCCGTGTATCGTGACTGGCTTCTGGTGATTTCGGTGATCGAGGGTAACCGTCATTTTGCCCTTCAACCCATAGGTACCTCGCCCCGATCAGAAATCGTGCGCATGCTGTTGCAGTGGCTCAAAGATGAGAGGGGAGAGGAAGACCCCCGAATCGAGCGGGCGGATAAGCGTTTGATCTCGGAA
>JBARPX010000122.1:0-12993 GCA_049643405.1 Candidatus Zixiibacteriota bacterium | reverse complement strand
TGGACCGGATTCTTAGCTGAGGTTCTGGTGTATGCCGGAGAGGATGAGATGAAATCTCTGGCTCTGGGCGCTCTCCGGGTGCTCAGGGGAGAGGAGGAGGCCAAGACCTATCCACAAAAGGTTAAAGATTATTGACCGTAGCCGCCGGGTCGGAGAGGGGCCGGTCGCACCGGAGACGGATTCCCCACCTGCGGCTGTGGCAGCTGCTGAACATGCTTTCATGGGAAGAGGAAGAATTGAATTCGAATAACGATCACCAGCCCGTAATCGAAGCCTTGCTTTTCGCCTCGGAGAAGCCTCTGTCTGCCGGGGGGATTAAGGCGGTCATAAAGGATATCACCAACGAGCAGATTGAGGAAGCCATAGATTCTTTGAACGAAAGATATCGAGCAGGCGGCCACAGCTTCGCCATAAAAAGAATCGCCAAGGGTTTCCACATATATACTCTTCCCGATTATGCCCCCTGGGTAAAGGCGCTTTTCTCTCATAGCAGAAGAGAAAGGCTTTCGCGCCAGGCGCTGGAGGTCCTCTCCATCGTGGCCTACAAGCAGCCCCTCGTGAAATCGGAGATAGACCGCTTAAGAGGGGTCAACAGCGAGGGGCCAGTATTCACCCTGCTGGATCGCAAGCTCATCACCATCGTAGGCAGAAAGCCCGCCCCGGGAAGACCTCTTTTGTACGGCACCACAACGGAGTTCCTGGCCCACTTCGGCCTCAACGATCTGGATGACCTCCCCAGGATCGAAGAACTGGAGAAGATCCTCAAAGCGAAGGAAGCTCCCTCCTTTGCTGAAGAGATATATGAGAGAACGGGGGAGGAGAAAACAGAACAGATCGCAGAGAAGCCGGTAGAAGCAGGCGAACCTTCGGCAGAGATTCCCCTCCAGGTCCCGGCGGATTCCCCTTCCGAGGCTTACCCCCAAGATGAGGCTCAATAAATTCTTAGCCCATTCAGGCGTCTGTTCCCGCAGGGCGGCAGACCTTTTGATTCAATCCGGCAGGGTGGCTGTGAATGGCATCACCGTCCAGAAGCTGGGGGTCTCTGTCGACGAGAAGATCGATCACGTTACAGTCGATGGCAAAAAGGTATCGCTTCACAAGAATCTCATTTACATCCTTCTAAACAAACCCAAAGGTTATCTCTCCACGGTCAGGGATAGCTTTCGTCGTCCCACGGTAATGCATCTGGTAGGGAAGGAGAAGAAGGTCTTTCCGGTCGGCAGGTTGGATTTGAACACCGAGGGGGTGCTCCTTTTAACCAACGACGGAGAGCTGACTTACCGCTTGACCCATCCTAAATTCGAGATCGAGAAGACCTATCTGGTCACGGTCAAAGGAAAAATGGACGACGAGATTCTGAATAAGTTTCAGCAGGGGGTAAAGCTGGAGGAGGGGATCATCGGCCGCGGTCAAGCAAGGATTATCAAAACGGGCGAAAAGGAATCAGTCTTTGAGTTGAAGTTGAAGGAGGGGAGGAAAAGGGAGATAAAGCTAATGTGTCAGGCGGTCAATCTTCGTGTGGCTCACCTGATACGCACCAGGTTTGCCCATCTTACCGCACGTGGTTTGAAAGCCGGGCAGTGGAGGTATTTGTCGGATAGAGAAGTCCACGATCTCAAGAAGCTAGCAGGTCTTGGGTAGAATCTCTTCGCACCCTGAAGGGTGCGGTTACCGCTTTCTCTATCCCTTTTGTTTCAACAGAACCATCATCTTGGTTCGTTGGGCGGGCATCCTGCGCGCCGCAATTGTGCGGGGCCGGAAGCCCCGCCTACCATTATTGTAGTCCTCCTCCCTTTATAGGTTCGACCATTCGACAAGCTCATGGTGCTGAGCGAAGTCGAAGCACAAGCTCACTACAGGTGGGGGGCTGGGGGAGGGTGAGAAAGACCACTACCTCCCTAAGGGGTCCCAATGCTCTCTTCCAGTCGCTGGATTTCTTTGAGAAGTGCCTCTGCGTAAGTGTGGTAGGTGATCCCGCCCACAACCCATGTCAATGGATTTGCTGGATTGAGATTGTTGCCGGGATTGAGATAGTCCACTTCCTGCTGCGAGGAATCAAGATATTCCCCCCCAAGCCCGTAGTAGGCTTGCGCCAGTTTCAAATGAAGATCCAGATAGTCTATGCTGGTCCGGTGTGAAAACTGGTAGGTTGGGTCCATGGAAAGTGCACTCTTGGCGTTGGCTATCGCGCCCTGGAATTCCTGGTCACCGACGTAGATCGCAGCCAGTCCGGCGTATGCGTCCGGCCTGCTCAGGCCTTTGATGTTGGCTGCGTCGAAATCAGAGATCGCTTCATCCTCTAAGTCAATGAAGGCATTGCACCATCCTCTCCCATTGTACGCGTCGGCGTATGCGGTATCTTTTGCTATGGCCTGGCCAAACTTCGCTTTGGCATCGCCGAAGTCATCTGATTCGAAAAGTCCCCATCCTTCGCCTGCCAGCTCCTCAGCGGATACTTCCGGCTCAGTACCCTTTTTGCTTTTCCCGCAATTGCTTGTTAACGCAAGCAAAATCGACATGACAAACAAAGAGCCAATTCTGGCTGCGCCTGTCCAACCTCCCTCTGTCTTCATGCCTCTTCAGCCCCTTCTTTTACTTCAGAAAGATCATTCTTCGGGTCTGGACGAATTCACCGACTCTCATGCTGTAAAAATAGATCCCCGACGAAACGGTTTCATTTTCCTCACTTCTCCCATTCCACTCTGTCGCGTACCTGCCGGTCGGTCTGTAGTCGTCCACCAACGTCACCACCCTCTGGCCCAGGAGATTATGGATCTCGATCTTCACCCGCCCGGGAGACGATATCTCATATCGTATACTGGTGGAGTTGTTGAAGGGATTAGGATAGCTGCCGCTCAGTGCATGTACTCTTGGAGCCACCTCGGGCCGCTCCCGATCTCCATATCGGAGCTGATAAATACCTAAACTGCTAATGAAGCCCACAACTTGCTGTTTCTGTGGATCCAAGTAGCTTGGGATCGGCATCCAAATGCCTTGCTGCAGGCGATGAATTATCGGACCACGCTGGTCTCTCCCCTCCAAGTCGATCCCTGCGTAGCTGAAGGTGAGTTTGGCTTTAGCTTTAAGTCTTAGCTCAGTGGGGCTTATCGAATAAGCTGCCGACACGATATCCTGGTTTCCATCCGCCAAAGAGATAATTGGACTCGCGACAGGACGTGTCTCAAGATAGCTGTCTAAAACGTGGTTTCCTGAAAGCGCCTTGTCGGCTATCATCACCAGTAAGAACTCCTTCCTGTCCAAGGCTCCACTCCCTACCTCCAGACGCAGGACATTGTCATGGCTGATCACATACCCCCCGGAAGGCGAGATACTTCCTGCGGCAAATGTCTCCGTATGTTCTCCCTCATTATCTGCCAGATCGGTGCCAACCACCTTAATCTGAATAGTCCCCGAAGCATCAAGTTCATAAGTGGAAGCATAGATCGTTTCCCCCTCATAATAGATCTCGCTGACCCCGAGCGTGTCTTCTCCTACGGTTACCGTCGGGGCTGTCTTCAGGCTTTCCGAGGGGAAAGTGTAGATATTCAACTCGGCTGAAAAGACGGGATTCTGCAAGACTCCAACCGTGAAGGTAGGCGGGCCGGTATCCACATACTCAGTCCATATGGCTTCATCCTTTCGCTCACCCTGAGGGTTTTCGTCCGCGTAAATGGCAGTTACAGTATCTTTGTCTGAAACCCCAATCGAATCGTTCAGGTTGTCACTAAGTCCAGTGGTAAATCCGCAGCTTCCCGAGAAGACCCCCGAACTCACGTCAGTCTCAGTGCAGAGGATGGATATGCCGGTTTTGTCGGTCGTGCTGGTGATTCTTATCGAAACGGTATCGCTTTCGGTGGGGCTCAAATTCAGATCGGGGTCGACGATTGTCACCAGAAGCTCATCGTCAGTGCCGGAGTAGCTGCTGTTGTCGAAGGCTACCACCCCTGCGTGAGAGATTTCCCTCAGCCAGTTCAATACTCGCTCCATCACCAGTTTAGGCGCGGAAAGAGGACCTCCCATGAAATCTCCTCCGCAGCTATCCATACCCTCAAATCCGAAGCCGAAGAAGACTACCTTGAAGTCCCCCTCATATTTGACCGCAGCCACTGAATCGATGGGCACGGAAAATCCAAGGGCGTATTTCATAATGACGGAAGCGGATGTGTCGGGAGTCACAACGTCTTTTGAGGTCTGGTTCCCGGGCGCACAGACTTCACCTGTGAAGAAGGTGTATAAGTTGTCCGCCAATGGATCTCCCGGCACCCCCACCGCCAAAAATCTTTCATTGCCCCCGCCGTAGCTGACATGCAGATAATCGCTCAGGAAAATCTGATCCGACGCCGTGCCGGAGGAGAGTTTCTCGGCAGCATCCTGGCTGGTCAAGAACAGCTTTCCGCCGCCGTCCAGATAATCTTTCAGGTCCGTGACATCTTGAGGAGATAAGAGAGACGTTCGGTGATCTCCGGTGAACCAGACTATGATGGGATAGTCGGAAAACTCGATCGCACCGTCCGGCTTAGCCTGTTTGTCCCACACGTCGTAAACCGCACCGCAGAGGTCCAGCACCTTTTCGTACGTGGCAACGTAGTTGGAGCCTCCGTCGGTGTAATCGTCGTCATCCACCAACAGGACCTCCGGCGGGCCTATGTTCGCATCTTTCCCTATATCAGCGCAGTACGCCCCTCCGTTTCCGCAGACGTGAAACGTGAAATTGACCTTCTTGTGGGGAAATCCCGGCGCCACGGTGAACTCAAGGGGATTGCCGTAATTGTCCGCCGTCCCGCCGGAGAGGATGTCTCCCAGGCCCACGGAATCGACATCGAATACGATTCCCTCGGTGTCTGCAGATGCCACAACGCCGGCATTAAGAAGGTCCGCCCATGAGTTGGAGATGACCAAATAGAGCTCCACCGTCTCTTCCGGCTCTGCGTTGCCGTCTCCATCTCCTCCGGAGGAATCGTTGAAGAAAAGATCATCCACCACCAGATTGGGCTTAGACCAGGTCACGTCCAGGTTGGCGTACATTACCGGCCCTGAATCGGAGATATCCCACACCGCCACCTGGGTTGGATTATCGCTGTAGTCGCGCGAGCTGGGCATCGTGGTATCATCGAAGGCTCTTTTGTCCAGGAGGCCCGGGAAAGGATCATAAATGTCTCCCCAATTCTGGCCGAAGCCGAAGCATCCCTCTAATTGGAACTTCCCGTCGGCTTGCTCCAGCGCGGTCTTGTAATGAGGGGAAGCGGGGCTTCCCGGACACCATTCATCATCATTGTCAAACTCCCCCACATCTACATGGTAGATCAATAAACCACTTCCCGGGAGATGAGAATCGAAGCCGGTTTTCTGCCTGTTCTCTACCATGAAGAACTCATGACCCACATTCCCTGATGTCCAGAGACGGTAAGAAACAGGAGAAGTCTCCGCCTGAATGATTTCCACATCGGTTAGATTTGACCCCACCGTGACCAGATTTGTCCACCCTAAATAATATTTGCAGTAGGCACTATGGTGCGCCGGTTTTTTTCCATCGTTGTTATAACAGCCAAGCGCCATCACGCTCCAGTCGCCCAAACCGTATCCTTGGTCGGTCCTATCATATTCCTCCCAGTGAATTCCCAACTCATGCCCCCACTCGTGGCAGAAGACGCCGATGTCGATCAACGAGCTGTTTGCGTGCGTCTCCGGCTGCATGGTGTAGGAAGATATCCAGACGCCATCTCTTTCCTGTGCACCGATCGACCAGCGATGCGACCAGATGTCATCCTTACTTCCTGTCTCCTCAGCACCCGGACCAGCATGAACTACCATCAATCCATCTATCCATCCATTGTTATCATAGTCGTAGTCCTGGAAATTTATGTAAGGATCAGCGGCAGCCAACGCGTCCTCAACCAATCCACGGGCATTACGAGGATAGGAGCCGAAACCTTGCGCCCCGGCTACGTAATAGGCGTAACTTAAGTCCATCGTCACCCATCCGTGCACCCCGCCTTGAGGGTCGTGCTGTCCGTAGGAGTTCTCCAGGTGATAGTCCCTGAAGCTGCCGGTGGGAAAGACGAAACCTTCCGAGAAGAGAAGGGTAGCGAACGTGTCGGGCGTCTGGCTATGCACGTTATCGCTGAAGTCAACCAGCAGTACCAGAGGCCTTAAGGTTTCCGGCTGGGCGAAATCCTTGGATCTGACTTTGGCCAGCCTGAGCAACTGGTCCGGAGTCGTGTCGTACATGCCCCGCCGGGCAGCAGACTCCCACCGGTCCACCCATTCCTGCAGTTTCCCCTCTTTTTGGAGCTTCTCCACCACCTCCCGCGTGAGGGCAACTCCGAAGGTATCGAGATGCCAAGTTAGAGAGAGAAGAAGGGTTAAGGCGAATGTTGCGACAATCCTATACCTCATGTTACACTCCGTTTACTTAGCGCAATAGCAGCTTTTTTGACAAAAACAGGATGCCCCTCCGGGCATCCTAATATTATACGGACGATCCCGCATCCTGACGACTGTTTTTGACCTTTGTACCCAAAGCAATCAAGCGCCCCCCCACCCTCAAGTGAGAAAGGAAGAGGTTCCCTCTCCTTATGGGAGAGGAAAAATGTCCCGTCATTGCTAGGAGTTCCCCGCCGCAGGCAGGGGGCGACGAAGCAATCCCTCCAAATTGATGAGATTGCTTCGTCCCGCTGGAAGCGGGACTCGCAATGACATGAAGGATGTCGGTCATTGCGAGTCCGAAGGGCGCGGTAATCCCCGGCAAGAAAACCGCCCGGACGGGCACTCCGCTTTTCCTTGAGGCCGCCGGGATTGTATGCCGGCGCGCTTTCGGATGAAAGCCTAGGCATTTGTCAAAACCGCATCAGCAAGCTGATGCACTCCGTTTCGAGGCTGCCAGGATCATGTCCCGGCGTTAGTTTGGGATGTGATCCCGAACGCCTCATTACTTCAGCAGGATCATTCTGCGGGTGATCTGGCTTTGGGGGGTCTTCAGGCGGTAGAGGTAAACACCGGAGGCAACCTTCTCGCCCGTTTCGTCAGTCCCGTCCCAGGTTAATTCATATCTGCCGGGGGAAAGTTCGCCTTCGATTAAGGTCTTCACCAACTGTCCCCGGAGGTTGTAGATTCTCAGTGACGTACGGATGCTGGAGATCTGCTCCTTTTGTGGAACCAGCGGTTCGTTGTCGCCTCTTGGCTTAAGAGAAGGAGCTAGAGGCTGATACTCGGGACTCAGGTCAAACGCTATGGTAGTGGCAGGATTAAAAGGATTTGGGAAATTCTGACCAAGAGAGAACTGCTCAGGCAAAACGTTCTCCTCATTTTCATCCTCTGTGCCGGTACACAGGCAGCCATATTTCACCTGGGCCGCAGTTATGTTGGCCCGGAACTCATCCAGGCTCGTTCCACCCACGACGGCAAAAGCTACCTCGGTACTCTCCTCCGGGGCCAGGGTGAACGGACCGCAAGAGGCTATCTGCGACCAGTCTTTTTTCTCCGAGGTCGAAATCTCAGACTCGTCACCGGTGGCAAATTCCTCACCGATGCTTCTGTAAGCCTGCCCGCCCAAGAATGCGAATTTCTCCTCGTCGGAGAATCCGTCATACAAGATCAGCGCATTGTCTATGGGATTTGAAGAACAGGACAATCCGGATAGCGGGACCACGCTTAAGTATATGTCGCTCTCCTGATCGAATTGGTAATACAACGACAGAACCGGATCGAAACCGATCTCATCGTCATCCGGCGAGCCTGAAGAGATGTCCCAATCGAAGAATAATCCCACAAAGGTGCTCTGAAGTGTATTGACGCCGGTATTCCTTATGTTGTACAGCAGGATCAGATAGTCGTCGTTTTCCAGATCGCCATAGGCAAAGCTCTTCTGCGTGATCTCCAGGCCCAGGGGATTCTCTGCGCGCGCATCCGAGAACTTGCACAACCCATCCTGGTCCGATACAATCCCGGGGGTCTGGATAGAGAGTTGGCTTTCGGGAAGCGCCTCAAAATCCTGCTGGGGAGTCTTTCCATCTTCTCCCCTGGCGCCGTCTGAGATATGATCCGGGCCACATCCGATCAAGAGCGCCGCCTCATAAAGATGATTTTCCCCGCCCCGGGGATAGACCCACCCCTTTCCTCCCAAGGGGTTGAAGGACTTATCAGCCAAGCCATACTGCCCGAAGTTGGACAGCGTGAAAACGAAATCGCCCACGTCGTGATCGCCGATGGAGAAAGGAGGCAGGGAGCCAACGGTTTGGGAGAAGCTTACTTCTGAATAATACTCCGGGTGTTGAGCCACAACCCGCAGGGCGAATTTCACCTTTCTTCCCACGGGTATATTCTGGTCAAAGCCCACCAGGAAGGGAGAGTTGAAATTGGACGTTTCCTGGTCCACCTCAACTTCGCCCAGATAGAAGCTGTCTGATCCGATTTGGACCAGTGAATCAGAGGTGGAGAGGATAGCATAAACGCCGCCTGCATCTACTCCGCTGTTCTTAAGCTCGACGATCAGACCAATCTGGTCTCCCGGCCGGGGATCGACTCCTCCCGCAACGTAGAAGTCGGCAAGATAAAGGTTTGGCAGGTCGGGTTTGGGCAGAATTTCCAGCGCTCTCTTGATGTTTATCAACCCGTGACCGTAGCTGTTGTCCTCCCCGGGAGGACCCAAGTCGGCGCACGATTCCAGAAGCGCCTGTTTGATCTGCTCCACCGTAGCATCAGGATTGTACTGTCTTAGGATGGCCACCGCTGCCGACACAAAGGGGGCCGCCATGGAAGTGCCGCTCATCAATCGGTATTCGCCATCCTTATAGCAGGAATAAATGCTGACGCCCGGGGCGCAGACTTCCGGCTTGATGGTCTGGTTGTCGCAGCCGGAGGGACCGCGCGAGCTGAACCGGGCCACAGGATAGCCGAAGCTTAAAGCATCGATGGCGCCGACTGAGAAGGAGTTGGTGGGCGAGGATATCCGGTCAGCGGGAATCCTGATGGAGGATGCATCCGGGCCCTCGTTTCCCGCGGCAAAGATGACCACCACACCGGCACTCTCCACGTTGTCTATGGCATTCCAGAACGTCTGGTCACAGGGGGCAAAATAGCCCGGAGGCACGCCCCAGGAGTTGTTGATCACGTCCGGAACGTCATCCACCGTCTGGGGGTCACCGTCCGGATCTACTGCCCATTGGAAGGCGGCCAGTATGTCTGCGATGGTCTGGGAGATGGAGGCGCCCCGGTCGATCACCGCAGCAGAAATCCATTGGGCGTCAAACGCCACCCCGATGGTGTCACCATCTGAGATTCCTGCCATGATACCCATGGCATGAGTCCCGTGTCCTCTATCATCCTTTGGAAAATCCGAGCCATAAGGATCGAACCAGCTCTCAGAAGCCGAGCCGCCGTTTTGGCCCCGCCAGTTTGAGAGAAGCGCCGGATGGTCTCCATCCACCCCGGTGTCGATGCTGCACAAAAGGCGTCCTTCTCCGGTGTAACCCATCTCCCAGGCTTCGCGAGCGCCGATGGCCGACAGGATTTTCTCCCTTTCCGCGCTGTTCCCGCTGGACTTCTGAGTCGATACCGGCTCAACCAGCGTGATGGGGTAGTTCTCGTAGAGGGCCTCAACTCCCGGTAGTGAGGCGATTCTCCTGATCTCATCCCTGCTCGCAGTGACCAGAATCGCGTTGTCTATCCAGAAGCTTCTGAACTCCTCCACGCTCCCGCCAAGAGTCTTCTGACTCAGATAATCGATCAGTTCCCCCTGAGAGACGAGTGCTTTATGCTGCAGCGCTGTCACCAGAGTCTGGTGCCTGACTTCCCGGGTAGCCTTTTGAAAGCCAAGCTCCAGATTCAACCGGGTGGTGTTAGCCTGCTCCTTCATCACCACCAGGCAGGTGGCAAATTCATCTTCCTTCAGGCTGTTTAGTTTCGACACCAGGCCCGGGCTGATCTCCCCGCCGAACGAGATGAAGCACCGGAAGAAAAAGAAAAGTAGAAGGAAAAAGAAAATTGTCTTTCTGAGTCTGGTCGACATCCTTATGCTCCCTGGCGTTTTTTCACTTATGCTTAAGAAGCAAAGCGTCTGCCGCCAAACTCCAGGTGTGGTCAGGGTGCAATAAGGCGGGGGTTTCGCATCGACACCGAAATCAGAAGATCACTAGTTGGTTGATTTGCAGCAAGTTAGCTCACCTGCCAGATTGGTTGATTTTTATACACCGGCAACTTACCGGATAGAATTCCGTCAGCGCAAGTAAAAGCATTTCATACTATCTGCAAATCAGTTCATGGTGCGCAGCGGGATGAATTCACGTCTCTGGCTGGAAAAGAGAGGATACTCAGAAGCGGGAATAGGTCTCGCCGAAGTCCGTGTTCATCTTCAGTCTGATCTATCGAGTATGTCGAAGATTGCTGCTGCTGAGGGGCGAGGCAACGTCTATTCCTGCGAAAGGCCTAAACCAATAGCCATCAAGAGAATAAGAGGTAGATGGTGGGTCTTGATCGGAGTTTTCTGCGAAAACAGGAAGGTTGCGCAAATTCAAGAATTCTTGTCGCCTTCAAACGCCATGATAACCTGTTGACAGAATTGGAATTATGGCAATCAACCAAATCCCTCTTGTCGTGCTTTTTCGGTCTGAATTTTGTTGCAGGTTAGAAGCACCGTGTCCTGGCTTTTTAAAAGACACGGAAGACCCGACTTGGTCCGGACCACCTGGCATAGAGGATGCCTCATGGGAAGATGGTCAGACTGAAAAAGCGGGTTTTTAGTCTCTCTCGCCCGAATGCCCCGCCTCTGGAGCGACTCATGAAGTCCGCTCCTCCGGCGGGGCATTTCGACTCTGCGGTCGTTTCATCACGATGACGGCGATACATGCGCTGCATTGAGTCCCGTAGAAGTCGCGCTCTTTCCCGCGGGAAGACCCGGGATTCAATCCGCTATTCCAAAGAATACTGGGTGAAGCTGAAACTTTACACTCCGTGTTTCGACCGGGGGGAGGCGAACAGCAAGAAGGAGACGATGCCGACAAAGAGCAGCAGCGTTCCGAATCCGAATGTAATTCGCAGCCCGAACTTGATGGCTATGATCCCGATGCAAAGACCCGCCAAAACCTCGCCGGTTGATCCCACCAAGCTCTGAAAGGAGAGCAGCGTGGCCCTCTGGGCCGAGGGGATGCGCTTGTTGTATAAATCCAGGAAGATGGGCTCCTTGAAGTTCACGAAGGAGTGGAGCAGAATGAAGAGTATGACCGCCAAAACGGGAGAGCCAGCCAAAGCAAGAGCCAGCAGACTCACCAGAAACAGAGATTCAAGTATGATCAGAGAGGAGGCTTCACTTTTAAACTTCCCGGAGAGGGCGGTGACCTTGTCGATAAGGAGAATAGTCAACATGAAAGCTATCGCCGCAATCCAGCCAAAGTATTGAGTGGGAACCGACAGGTTCTCATCGAAATGCACCTGCCAGAATTGGGAGATGGTTTCGAAGGCGAACCCGGAGAAGAGGAGGAGTATTAGCAGGGCGAGAATAAGTCTCTGTGATTTCAAGACACGAATGCTCTGCCTGATGGTCTCCGACAACCTGGACTTCACTTTCTCCGAGACTTTCCTCTCAAGCTCATATTTTTCCCTCATCTTCAAGATCAGAAAGAGGCAGAGAATTAGAAATAGCACGGTGAACGGTACCCACACTAATTTCATGTTCAGCGAAGCCAGATATCCCCCCAGGATCAGACCCAGAAGGTTGCCCGCGCTCTTGAATTTGGTACCGGCGGCAAAGGCGGATTTCACCTTTTCTTCCTTGCCCTCATGCTTCAACGAATCGACCAGCCACGCCTCCAAAGCTCCTGATCTAAGGGTCTCTCCAAACCCTGCCAGAATCTCCGCTACGACGAATCCGGCCAGGAAGGGAAAGAAGATGAAGACAAATCCTGCAATCAGGGAAAAGACCGCGGAAAGGACGACCGAGATTCTTCTTCCGTAGATATCCGCCACCAGCCCGGTGGGTATCTCCAAGAGCAGGATGGAAGCTTCGAAGGTTGCCGCCAACAGGGCGATTTCAAAGAGGTTTATCTGGTAATGCCGGAAATAGAGAACATAGACCGGAAGTATGGTCCCGAAGGCGAGGGCGATCAGAAACCTTGTTGCCGAGTATATGCGAACTGTGTCTTTCACGTCCACCTAAGTATCTGGAGGTTGATCCGTTCAGCTAATCCGGATGCGTTAAAAAAGTGCATCAGAGAGGAGAATTATAAGAGCTTTTTCTGAAGTGTCAAGCCCCCCGGGGCGGGTTCTGCGACTTCAGCTTGACTTGAATTTTAGGAGATACGCAGGCTATTTCCTAGTTCGCCTGAAGGCGAACACTCCAAAAAGCCTTTCTGTTGCGGCTCCCGCGATCTCCATCTCCCCTTTTTCGGCAGAGTATAGCCAAGGGGAGACAAAACAAACATGCGAGCACCTAACTGAAGTTAGGCGCTGGCACATCCTTGTAATGCAGTTCTTTGGATGGGGCAAGACTGAACCCCTGCCTTGACAGAAGTAGCATCGGACAGGCGAGTGGTAGTGGGAAGGCCGGTGGCTCTCTGATGATCACTCCACCCGTGTGATCTCAAAGACCACCGGTTTATCGGGATCGGGGCAGCAGAGGCGGCATGTTCCCTCTTTTTCTTCCCAGGGAATGTTGCCGCCGAATCTCAAGGCGGTGACGAAGGGAAGAATGGAGTAATAGGCCCAGTGGCAGAAGTTCGGCGGGGGTAGACGGTCAAAAACAAATTCATCTCCCACCTTCAAACCGTCGGGGCATGTGCCTTTTCCCAGGATCTTTACGACCCTTACCTTGATCTTATGTTTTTTCATCTGCGGAAATCTCTTATGAATTGGGGGACCGGGCAGTCGGGCAAGATGCCCGACCTATCTCTGAAAGGCTACTTTGTCAAGACATTTTTTGTTTTTTCTTTATTAACTTGTTTTTAGGTTTTGGGTTTTTCCCATCTATCTCTTCGTGGCTTATTGAAATAACCACATAGTTTG
>JBARPX010000121.1:0-3823 GCA_049643405.1 Candidatus Zixiibacteriota bacterium | reverse complement strand
CATTCTGAGTCCCGCTTCGGGCGGGACGAAGAATCTCAGGCCAGGGGTTCCGCGCCGATCTGGAGATGCTTCGCTCCGCTCAGCATGACAGGGCTGGCTGTGGGGAGGGTGCCACGTTGTTGCGGGGTACCCCTACCCCGCAACATTTCTGGTTCGGGGTGAGGTCGCCCGGAACCAATTATCCAAGAGGATGGAACCCGGCTAGCCAGGGCATCGCCTTTACCCTGCGATATACGTGATTCCGGGTTGCGTGAATGCCCAAACCAAAGACCAGCGGGCCCTATTGTTCTACTAGGTTTTCGTAGTTAGATCTGAGGTAATCTAGAAGATTCACAATCTTGGGACGAACGATCCATTGGTAGTAGTGGTAAGCTTTGGGATTATGGGCTTTGACGTAGCCTTCGCCCAGCAGGATACAGTTGTTGCGTAGCGACATCCTGTCATTAAAGTCATCTGTCGCGAGTTTCACTTCATTCACCAGGTCGACAAAGCTTGTAAAGTCGGCGTGACTTCTGAAAGCCAGAATATTAAAATACAATCTATCCACGCCACTCGTTACTAACTTCCGCCAAGGTCTGCCGCTTTCCGCAGATCCGGTCGAATCGTACAAGTGAGGGAAATTTCCCTCCAGAGTATTGTGTGCCAGGTCTATAATCGCGCTATCAAGTAGTTGCACTCTTACCTCTTCTTTCCCATGCCGCCTACTTAGCTCATAAAAGTGCATAGAAACTAGGTAACCTATAATCGCGCCTACAAGAACACCTACTATAGTCGAGAAGGCGGCAATTCTCACGTCTTTAGATATAGACCGCATAAAGTAGGTTGATCCTTCATGGGGGATAGTTCACGCACGCCGATGAGGACGACAACGTGGCATGTTGTTTTGCCACCGCACTCGGGGTCGGACCACCAGTCGTTGCACCCTTGACGCTAATGCAACGCGAATTCGGCAACTTAAATGGTGTCGACCTGCCCCAACGCCCACCCATCACGGGGGGTGACGGATCCTAACTTCCTTCGCCTTTTTCCTCTGGTCGATCCGAGGGTTTTTCTTCCGCCGGCTTCTCTTCGTCTTCCTTCTCCTCCATCTCCCTTCTCTCTTCCTCCTCTTCGCTCTCGGTCTTCCGCTCCAGGAGGTTCTCGTCATCCTTCCTCTTTCGCAGGATGAGGTAGGTGATGGTCTGCCCGCTGCTTATTATGGCCAGCCCATAGGAGAGAACCACGAAGATGACCACGATCAAAGACATGCCTATCAGGAATGCCGCAATCTGGCCGGACCAGTTGAGGTAGATTCCCGGGCCGATCTCAGGAAGATGAAAGCCGAAATTTATCCCGGCGAAGATATTGGAGAAGTAATCCAGTATGTGTTCAGGAATGGTTATGTAGGACAAGGCCTCCTCGGTGATGTCGGCAAGTTTCTCGCTCATGAAAACGCCGCAGGATAGGTGGACCAACTGGACCGCTCTGAAGGAGAAGTAACCGAACACGAACATCCCCACCTTGGACATCACCCCGATAAGACCGGTGTAGACGACGAAACGCCAGGCCTGGTTCCACAGGGTGGAGAAGATCTGAACCAAGGTCTCGAAGGTATCTTCCTTCAGCGTAGCCACCACGGCGGGACCCATGAGCAAAGAGACAAAGAAGACGAAGATGACGCAGGCTAAGCACAGACCGGCGGCGAACAGCGGAATCAGATAGAAGATGCCGATGCCCAGCTCCCCTATGTATGGTATCTTCCCCAGAAGCCCGATGATGATCCCGCAGATGATCAAGAAAGCGATGAAAACCAGAAGAGAAAGAGACGACAAAAAGGCTGGAGCCCAATGCTTCTTTAAAAATCTAAAAGCCTCCTTGGAGGAGTAGAAATCGTCTCCCTTGAGTTGTTCGTAGGTCACCTTTCCCACCATGGTACTGGCCAGCAGCCAGCAGATTAAGGCCCAAAAAACACCCACGCCGAATATGGCCCAGCTGTACCAGGTGGCAAAGGGGAAATCGCCCAACGGGAAAAGGCCGTGATAATCCCATATCTCCGCACAGGAAAGTCCGCTGGAGCGAAAGGCTAAGTAGGTAAATATCAAATATCCAACGTATCCCGCCACCAGCCCGACGAACTGAAGCAAAATCTTATTGGGGTAGAGCGCCAGCCGGGGAGCCCGGAATACGTCTCTCACGTCGAAATAGAATTGGGTCATGAACACCTCCTGCTTACTGCTTTCAAGTAGCTTGTCTGTCCTTTTGAAAAAAGAAGTCAGTGATTTATAAGCCACCTCCAATCTTTTGTCAAGAGAAATCTCTGTGCGAATTGCCAACTGAAATCTTTCATTAGGACGTCTGATGAAGTAACCAGCACCTAACTTAAGTTAGGTGCTGGTTGAAGACCCTGGTCCATCTTCAGTCCTTGGGGCACCAGAGGGCGAATTTTGAAAAAGATTGACTTATCTTCCACAAGTCGCTATATTTTGCCAAAACCAAAAGGAAAGAGAGGAATATGAAGGCGCTAATTACTGGTATCACGGGTCAGGACGGGTCGTATTTAGCGGAGTTGCTCTTAGAGAAGGGCTACGAGGTTTTCGGGATGGTGCGACGGTCGTCCACCGAGAATTTCGATCGGATAAATCACCTCCGGGACAGAATCCAACTGCGGCAGGCCGACTTGCTGGATCAGCTCTCCATGGTCCGGCTGATCGAAGAGTGTCGGCCGGATGAAATCTATAACCTGGCCGCTCAGTCATTCGTTCCCGCCTCCTGGGAACAACCCATGCTCACCGGCGAGTTCAACGCACTGGGGGTTACCAAATTACTGGAGGCCATCAGGCAGGTGGACAAGAGGATTAAGTTCTATCAGGCCTCCTCCTCCGAGATGTTCGGCAAGGTGCAAGAGGTCCCCCAGAATGAAAAGACCCCTTTCTATCCCAGAAGCCCTTACGGCGTGGCCAAGGTTTACGCTCACTGGATCACGGTAAACTACCGGGAAAGCTACCGTCTCTTTGCGGTAAGCGGGATTCTCTTCAACCACGAATCCCCCAGACGGGGCTTAGAATTCGTCTCCCGAAAGATAACCGACGGCGCAGCCAGGATTAAGTTGGGGAAGGCCAAGAAGCTTTACCTAGGCAACCTGGATGCGAAAAGGGACTGGGGTTATGCCGGTGATTACGTGAACGCCATGTGGCTCATGCTCCAGCAGAAGGAGCCGGACGATTTCGTCATAGCCACCGGAAACAACCACACGGTCAGGGAGTTGGCCCAAATCGCCTTCGATCGCGTCGGCCTGGACTACAAGAAGTTCGTGGAGGTGGATCCCAAGCTGGTACGGCCCGCGGAGGTGGACGTGCTTCTGGGAGATTCGTCACATGCCCAAAAAAAGCTGGGCTGGAAGCCCGAGGTCTCCTTTGAGCAACTGATCCAGATGATGGTGGATGCGGATTTGGAGCGAGTCAAGAAAGATTCTTGATCGAGGCCAACAGAGTTTGAGCTCCGCCTGGCCGGCTTACCGCCAAATCGAAAGGGGACAGCTCGAAATCCCCCTTGAGAAATTCATGGAATCAAGGAATCCCGCGCACAAGCCTTTTGAGACCGTAACAGGATGAAGGAAAGCGGTAATTCGAATTGTCAAAAGGATAACGCATGAAGGTTCTAATAACGGGCATTGCAGGTTTTGTGGGGTCGCATCTGGCCGAGCTGCTGGTAAGAAGGGGAAATGAGGTATTCGGAACCTGCTTAGCCGGGGAGAGCCTGGATAATATCCGACGAATCAGCCGTAGGCTGCATCTTTCCACCTGCGACATGACCCAATTCGATCACCTCTCCCGGGTGATTAAGA
>JBARPX010000120.1:0-9507 GCA_049643405.1 Candidatus Zixiibacteriota bacterium | reverse complement strand
ATCTTTGACCTTCAAATACAACAAGACCATAGCCGACTTCGTGCTGGCGGGCAGAAGGCTGGGGCCTTGGTTGGTCTCCTTCAGCGAGAGAGCCTCCGGAGAAAGTGCCTGGCTCTTGATAGGTTTGCCCGGATTAGCCTTAGTATCGGGTTTCAATGCCATCTGGCCTGCCATCGGGTGCGTGGCCGGAATACTCTTCTCTTGGACGTTCATCTCCCACCGGCTGAGAACGCAAACTGAGAAACATGGCGCATTGACCCTCCCCGATCTTTTCGAAAACAAATTCTCAGACAGTACTCACGCTCTGCGCATCGTCTCGACGATCATCATCATCTTTTTCTTCACCATATATGTCTCGGCGCAATTTCTGGCGGCGGGAAAGGTGCTTAACACAATATTCGGAATCACCCAGCTTCAGGGGATGATGATCGGGGCTTTCATCATCGTGATCTACACCATCATGGGCGGGTTCTTCGCCGTGGCCTGGACCGATCTTCTGCAGGGAGCCATCATGGTCTTCACTCTGGTGCTGCTTCCCATAGTAGGGTTGATCGAGCTGGGCGGGGTGGACAAGCTATCTTCGACCATCAAAGACATCGATCCCGGCCTTCTTCTGTTAGGGGGTGGAAAAACAGGCTGGCCCATGATCGCCTCCATTTTGGGTGGTCTGGGAATTGGACTCGGCTATATGGGACAGCCTCACCTGGTAACCCGGTTCATGGCAATCAAGGATCCGCGCAAGCTGCGTCAGGGAACTATGATTGCCATATGCTGGGCGGTTTTGGCTTTCTGGGGAGCGGTGTTCGTGGGAATAGTCGGGCTGGGGCTTTATGGAAACGTCTTTGCCGACCCGGAACAGATCATGCCCTATATGACCAAAGCCCTGGTCCCGGCATGGCTGGCAGGAATCCTGATCTCCGGGGCCATCGCTGCCATGATGTCCACTGCCGACTCGCAGCTTCTGGTCAGCACGTCCGCCGTCTCCAGGGACATCTACAACCAGATGATAAAGAAGGATGCGCCGGACAAGAGATTGGTGCTGATCAGCCGGGTAGCGACGCTGGTCATCGGAGTGATCGCCTTCATGCTGGCGCTGAGCGCCCAAGCTCTGGTCTACTGGCTGGTTCTCTATGCATGGGCAGGATTGGGGGCAAGTTTCGGCCCGGCGCTTCTGACTACGCTATGGTGGAAGAAAGTCACCAAGCAGGGCGTGCTTGCTGGCATGATCGTTGGCACCATCACCGTGTTGATCTGGTACAACGTGCCGGTGCTCAAAGACACCCTGTATGAACTGATCCCGGGCTTTTTCCTGTCCCTTTTGTCGATAATCATCGTGAGTCTGTTGACGCAGAAATCAAGTACCAGGCTGACCTGATTGATGAACATAATGGTAACGGGGACGAAGGGGGGAGAGGTAGGTCGGGCTGTCCATTTGGACTGCCCGACAACAAGGGAGGCGAAAAAGTCAGGTGTCGGGTAGCTCGCTCTGTGGCTCGCAACCCGACCTACGAATTAAGATAGACCCGGCCTGATGAACAGGCCCACCCGGGGCGGACAAGCCGGGCCACCCGTCGTGACATCGTAAAGTGCGGTAACGGACGAGGCGTCCGTTACCAACAATAGAGAAGCCAGCCTGTCATGCTGAACGAAGCGAAGCATCTCCGGTGCGGAGGTTGCCTCTGAGATTCTGAGGCCCCCGTACGGGGGCCTCAGAATGACACAAGCACGCGGTCTCCTCTCAGCATTATTCCACACTAAAGGGCTTGCTAAATTCGGAGGCAAACATTATATTCCGTCACAGGGTGGGGCATTTTTGTTTGTGCGTTATGACGAAAAGAGTGATCGCCATAGACGGGCCGGCGGGGTCCGGGAAGAGCACCACGGCTAAGTTAGTGGCCCAGAAGTTAGGCTTTCTGTATCTCGATACCGGAGCCATGTATCGCGCCATAACTCTCAAGGCCCTTGAGAAAGGCGTGGATGTCAAGGACGAAGAGAGGTTAGAGGAGTTGACCAGGGACTCCCTGATCTCTTTTGAGAACAAGGACGGCGAGAACAGGATATGGCTGGACGGAAAGGACGTGACGGAGGAAATAAGAGAGCCCCGGGTGAACAGAAACGTATCTTTCGTGTCCATGCATAAAAAGGTAAGAAGGGTGTTGGTGGAGAAGCAAAAGCAGATAGGCCAGGAGAACGATCTGGTAGCAGAAGGAAGGGATACCACCACGGTGGTTTTCCCCCATGCTTTCAAAGTCTATCTGGATGCAGATATAAAGGAAAGGGCAAGAAGACGCCTTCTGGAGCTTCAGGAAAAGGGAATTCAGACCACGCTCGAGGAACAGGTGGAGGAAATCTCCAGAAGGGATAAATTAGATTCGGGAAGAGAGGCCAGCCCGCTTCTGCGGCACAAGGACGCGGTGGTGGTTGACACCACCAACCTGACCATCGAACAGCAGGTGGAACGAGTGGTTCAGTTCTTCAAACAAAGGACCAAACTTTTAAGTAACTCAAGGCAGTAAGAGGAGTGCAACGGCGAGAAAAGCTGAAGCTGATTTGATGTGAAAACCCACTACTACTTTGCTTGTATAAGCATCAGACTTATTCTTAAGATCTTCTGGCGCTACAAGAGAGTCGGCGCAGAACACGTGCCCAAAAGCGGCGGCGTGATTATTGCCTCGAACCACGTGGCTTACGTTGACCCGCCGTTTCTGGGAGCTGTCGCTCCGCGAGAGCTTTTCTATCTGGCAAAAGCAGAGCTTTTTTCCAACGCGCTTTTCGGCTGGCTACTTGACAAATGCAATACCATCCCCATCGCGCGTGGAGCCTTCGATAGAAGAGCCATCCGCAGGGCAGTGGAACTCTTGAGGGAAGGGAAGGCGCTTCTACTCTTTCCCGAAGGGACCAGGAGCAGAAGCGGCAGATTCTTAGAGCCCAAGCTGGGCGTGGGAAAGATTGCACTGGAAGCGGGAGTGCCTATTGTCCCGGCCTATATCCACAATTCGGGCAGTCTGCTTGCCTCGTTCCTTAAGAGAAAGAGGCTTGTCATCGGCTTCGATACTCCCATCACCAGGACTTCCCTGGAACGGTTGCCGAAAGACAAGGAAGGATACAAGACTATCGGGCAGGAGATAATGAGGAGGATCGGGATGCTAAAAGAAAAGATAGAAATGCAAAGATTTTGATTTGTTTCTTGGGGAGAAACGCGTAGATTACGTGTGTCAGGCACGGAAATGAAAGTACACGTGGTTAGAGAGGCAGGTTTTTGCTTTGGAGTGAAGAGAGCAATAAAGCTTGCCTCCAATGCGGCAAAGAGTAAAGCCGGAAAAGCCTACACTCTGGGGCCGTTGATTCACAATCCACAGGTGGTGGAAGACTTAGAGAACAAGGGGGTCCACGCGGTAAAGGACATACGCAGGAATCGAAAGGGGACACTGATAATACGTTCCCACGGCGTTCACCCCCGGATACTCGAACGGATAAAGACTAAAGGAATCAACGTAGTGGACGCCACCTGCCCCTTCGTGAAAAAGGCCCAGAGAATGGCAGCGCTCTTTCATGACCAGGGATATCAGGTTGCGGTGGTGGGCGAGGCAGATCATCCGGAGGTTCAGGGGATCGTAGGATATGCAGGCAACTCGGCGCTGGTGATAAATCACAATCGGATGAAAAAGAGCTTCCCCCGTTTCCGCAGGCTGGGTGTGGTCGCACAGACCACCCTGAGCATCGAGGCGTTCAAACAGGTGATAGGAAGGCTGATCGAACGCACGGAGGAGTTGAAGGTGTGCAATACCATCTGTGATGCCACCGCCCGCACTCAGAAGGCTACCCTGAAGCTGGCAGCGAAGGTGGACCTGATGATAGTGGTGGGAGGACATAACTCCGCCAACACAACCCGGCTGGCCAAATTGTGCAGAGACCTGGGAACGCCTACTCACCACGTGGAGACCGCTGGGGAACTGCGAAAGGCGTGGTTTGAAGGCAAAAAATCAGTTGGCGTCACCTCCGGTACCTCCACCCCGGAATGGTTGATAAAACAGGTGGTGGAACGCATTAAAAGCTTGAATTGATACGTACATAGAAATACATCCCCTTCGGGGGAAATCCAATATAAAGGAGGATCAGTTTAATGGTTGAGGAGAAGAAACAACAAAATGCTTCTGCCTCCAAAGCAAAGGAGAGCAAGGCAAAAAAGACTTCCAAAAAAGGAGGTGATAAAGAAGTCAAGGCTCAGGAGAAGAAGCCTGTCGTTCGCAGAAGACGGATCACCGGGAAAAAGCCCGTGATTAAGAAGGAACCCCCAGCCAAGAGGGAGACCACGGTGGGGAAGGAGGCTGTCGCCAGGAGGGAGCCTGCCGCCAAGAAGGAGAAACTCGCCCCTCGGAAAAAAACAGAAGCAACGGCCGAAAAAGCCAAAAGGCCGCGGGAATCCGTCGCACCCAGGGTTGAGGAGAAACCGCCCCTGGTGTCCGCATGGGCCATATCCCAGGCCATGGAAAAGGAATACTCCCCTGAGGAGTTCGAGCATTTCATGCAGATGTATGAACCTACGCTTTCGGACATCGAGGAGGGGGAGATCGTCAACGGAAGAGTGATGGGGGTGACCAAAGAGGACGTGATCGTGGACGTAGGGTTCAAGTCTGAGGGCGTTATCTCCATCTCCGAATTCCCCGAGCCCATCAACGTCAAGGTGGGTGACGAGATCGAGGTCTATCTGGATGCCATCGAGGATCAAGATGGGCAGCTGATTTTGTCCAAACAGAAGGCCGACTTCATGCGAGTGTGGGACAGAGTCAAGGACGCGCACGATAAGACTGAATTGATTGAGGGGAAGATCGTGAGAAGAATCAAGGGCGGAATGGTGGTCGATCTGGTGGGCGTGGATGCTTTTCTGCCCGGATCACAGATAGCCCTCCGGCAGATTCCCGACTTTGATGCCCTGGTGGGACAGACCATGGAGTTTAAGGTGATAAAGCTTAACAAGGCCCGGCGCAATATCGTGGTCTCGCGGAGATCCGTTCTGGAGGAGGAGAGACAACAGCAAAGGGAGAAGTTGCTGAAGGAGATCGAGCCAGGACAGGTGAAAGAAGGGCTGGTGAAAAACATCACCGACTTTGGCGTGTTCATCGATCTGGGCGGGGTGGATGGACTGCTCCACATTACCGACATGTCCTGGGGCAGGATAAGTCATCCCAGCGAACTGGTTGCCCTGGGAGACAACATCAACGTCAAGATCATCGACTTTGACAAAAACACGGGTCGAATCTCACTGGGATTGAAGCAATTGACCCCCTATCCCTGGGAGAAGATTGATGAAAGGTATCCGGTGGGCCAGAAGATCAAAGGAAAGGTGGTTTCCATCACCGATTACGGAGCCTTTGTGGAGTTGGAGAAGGGTGTGGAGGGTCTAATTCACATCTCGGAGATGTCCTGGACCCAGCACATAAAGCACCCCTCCAGGCTGATGGCAATTGGCGACACGGTGGAGGCCAAGGTACTTTCCGTGGACAAGGACAATGAGAAGATCTCACTGGGAATAAAACAGCTTGAACCGGATCCCTGGGAGAATATCGAGGAGAAGTACAAGGTCCACAACAGGGTGACGGGAAGAGTGAGAAACCTCACTGCCTTCGGAGTTTTCGTCGAGTTAGAGGAGGGCATCGATGGACTCGTTCATATCTCCGATTTGTCCTGGACCAAGAGGATTCAGCATCCTTCGGAGGTGATGAAGAAGGGTGAAAGGGTGGAGGTGGTGGTGTTGAACGTAGACAGGGAAAACCGCCGCATATCGTTGGGCTATAAACAGCTGAGCACCGATCCCTGGCCGGAGTTATCCCGAAAGTATGGCATGGGCAAGGAGGTTACCGGAAAGATCCTGCGTTTGCTGGATCGGGGTGTGATCGTGGACCTGGGAGCCGACCTGGAGGGATTCGTCCCCACCGTGCACTTGGGGAAACCTGAGATCTCCAAACCCTCAGATGCTTTCAACATAGGAGATGAACTGCCCCTGAAGGTTATCGAATTCGATCACCCGGGAAAGAAGATCGTTCTCTCCGTAGAGGCCTATTATCGGGGCAGGGAAACGGCAGAGCATGAGGCTTTCCTGGTCAAACATCCCACCAAGACTCAGAAGGTGGAAGAGATAGTCGACGAAAAGCCCAAGCTGGAAGAAGCAACTCCGGCTGAGGAGGCGAAAACGGAGAAGAAGGAGGAGGAATCTCCTCCGGAGACTCCGGCAGAGCCAAAGGATCAGGAGGTTCCTCCGGAGACTCCAGCGGAACCCAAGGAGCAGGAGATCGCTCCGCAGGTAACCGAAGAGAAACCTGCGGAGGAGACGCCGGCTGAATCACCGGCTGCCTCGGAGGAGAAGAAGGAGGCAGAACCGGGAGAGGTTCCGGCAGAAGATGAATCGACGACTCCTCCCGCCGAGGAAACCTCAGAGAAAGAAAAGGAAACCCCGCCCGTCGAGGAGCCTGAAGAAAAAACAGATACGTAGCTCTGCTATAAATGGAAAGTGAAAAGCGGTGGCAGCCCTTGGAATTTGAGAGTGGCTGCCGCCGCTTTTTTTCTGCTACTCCATCTTCAAGACAGGGTGCGCTGCAGGACATCTGGGGGCCACGTGTGCGCCCGCAGTATGAAGGGCAGCCCACCGCAGGCGGGGGTGCCCTACATGGGCATCCCGGTTCGACCGGCGGTACTGGCGCTTCTGGTGCATCTGGTGGTAATTTTAATTTTTTTCTCACTTTTCCTCCAGTTCGTTCTCCTGCAACGAATTGTGGATATTTATGTCTGTATCCTGAGGAAGGAGCTTTTCGTCCCAGAGGATGGCGGAGCACCCGTTGGGTGTTTTGGCCTTTCTAAAGCCCATGGTGGAAAGGAACCTGCGGCTTTTGACTCACCGGCTGGACTTGCGGGACATGCGGATGGCTATTTTTCATTTTTTTCATCGTCAGAAAAGGCATTTTGAGAATGCTTCGAAACTCAGCATAAATGGTTCGGAAGCTCACCATAAAAGAAGATTGTCATCCCATATGAGACTTTTTCGTCAAGCAGGCTGCGCCATGCTTGACCTACGAGCTGTGCGTCAGAGGATGTATCTTGAGGGAGGCGTCCGTTACCAACAAGAGGGTCTTGATCAACCCTTCGACCCTTCGATGAACTCACTTCGTGCCGAGCGCACTCAGTGCGAGGCAGGATGCTGGCCGAGTTCGAAGCACAAAGCTCAGGGTCTACTCTTGGATGAGCCTGAGGGTTGGCCCTTCGATTAGACTCAGGGTATAGATCGATTGGATGGTTCATATCGAATCTCTTTTCGACATAAATTAATTGTCGGGTAGCCCATTGGGCGACCGGACCTGCGAATATACTCGCCCTCTCCCCCGCCTTCGGCGGGATCTACGACTTAATCCTCTCCCACAAGGGGAGAGGAGAAACCTTTCCCGCCCTTGCTCGCCAGGACAAGGGGATTGGGAAGTTGACAAATCCCCCTGAAGGCGAGGGAAAAATTAGATATGCCCTCCATACACTGGGGAGCTATCCTTTTCACCATTAAGGTTAGAGTGAATTTGCTCTTTGTGGAAAGAGAGGATACGTGTTAGCTATTGGATTGCGGGCGAAAGGGTGAAGAGTTTGCTACCTGCTAACAAATCGGAAAACGCCCTCAACCCCAGATTCTTCGGCTACGCCTCAGAATGACACATCAGAGAAGGGGGATTTGAGGACGAGCGCAAAACAAGATATGCTCTCTATATACTGTGGAGCTATCTTCTTCACCATTGAAGTTGAGGTGTTTTTGCTCTTTGTGGCAAGAGAGAACAGGGATTAGGTCTCAGAATGGGGTTCTAGGCGGCGAGCATTTCGGCCACCGCAAGGGGGGGGTGTACCCGGGCTCGTCAGGTCACACCCGCCAGAGGCGGGCAAGACCTGACGGAACATGAAGAAGCTGAGGGCTTTCAGACAATTCAAGAGACTCTTCCGTACCTATGTCCTGAAGAAGGTATGAGTCTCAGAATCGGACGACGCCTTGTGTAGTTGCTCGATTCATCGAACTCGCTTGTGCCTGATGACCAGACGGTCCCGTCCGGGCGTCCGGGAATCAGGCAACTACAGTTTCCTGAAAAGAAAAAGCCCCAGTCTTGTCAGAGCCGGGGCTAATATTCAGGCAGTAAAATACTTCAAACCCAAAACTAACAGTCTGGCGGCGATCCCTTTTTATAAATATAGTTTATCAAATAAACTACATCTCCGATGTCAACTACTTCATCACAATTAACATTCCCAACCTCTGAAGATTGAGGAGCAGATCCGTTCTTATATAGATAGGTAATTAAATAAATTATGTCAAGAACGTCTATAACTCCATCTCCATCAGTATCACCTCGCAAGGCTTGGAAATACTTTATGGTAGCATAGTCTTTGTTTGATCCAATACCGAAACTATATCCGGTTACATAGACATTGCCAGACTCATCCACGGCAATGGCATAAGCTTCGTCACTCGAGTTCGCCGGGCCGTCGTATTTGAAAAGCCAGAGTTCGACTCCATCTGCGTCATACCCCAAGGTTGCATAATCATCGGATGTGCCACTGCCCCGACTATACTCCGTAACGCCAGTCACATAAACATTACCGGAATCATCAACTGCTATGGCACGAGCTTCATCATCTATGTCCAGTATCCCGTTATATCTTTTTACCCAGAGCTGGTTGCCTGAAGAATCATACTTTATGGTGGCATAATCACTGTTGTATGGAGCCGAAGTATTTTGTCGACTATATCCGGTTACATACACATTGTTAAAAGCATCCACTGCTATGGCGCAAGCCACATCCATAGCTATCCCCCCCAGTCCGGTGTATCTTCTTACCCAGACCTGGTTGCCGGAAGAATCATATTTTATGGTGGCGTAATCCACCCAAGTGCTCATATCATCGCTATCTCCGGTTACATAGACATTATCCAGAGCATCTACTGCTATGGCATGTGCATAATTAATGCCGTTTGCTGGCCCATTGTATCTTTTTACCCAGACTTGGCTGCCTGAAGCATTATACTTTATGGTAGCGTAGTCAGTTTTATACAGCATACCATTTGCCACGCTGTCGAAACTAATTCCAGTCACATAGATGTTGCCAGATGCATCTAATGCTAAGGCTTCAGGACAATCCAATAAATCCTTTGGTCCGTTATATCTTTGAACCCAAAGCTCATTCCCATTTGGGTCATACTTTATGGTGGCATAGTCGTTGTCTGTTCCTCTTCCTTGACTCAGTCCAGTGACATACACATTCCCATGACTATCTATGGCAATAGCATCGGTACAATCAGTGGAGTCCGCCGGTCCGTTGTATCGGCTCACCCACAGCTGGTGGCCGGAAGAATCATACTTTATGGTAGCATAATCCCAGGTTGTTCCGCTGCCAAAACTTCTTCCGGTTACATATACATTACCAGAATCATCTATTGTCATGGCGTAAGCTTGATCGTCATAGCTTAATGGTCCATTATACCTC
>JBARPX010000119.1:0-3579 GCA_049643405.1 Candidatus Zixiibacteriota bacterium | reverse complement strand
CATACATATAGAGGTGCCGGCGGTGAAGTTCAAGGAACTCTCCGGTCAACCCACCGGGGAGTCGTCGAGCGCGGTAAGAGAAAGGGTAAACGTCGCCCGGGGAGTACAACTGGAAAGGTTCAAAGATGAGAAAGACATCTTCTGCAATGCTCACATGGAATCCAAGGAGATCAGGAAGTACTGTCCTATAGACGACGATTCCAAGGAACTTCTGCGGCAAGCCATAACACGCTTGGGCCTCTCTGCCCGCGCCTATGATCGTATCCTGAAGGTCTCCCGCACCATCGCCGACCTGGAATCGGCCCCCGACATCTTGCCCCAACACATAAGCGAGGCCATTCAATACCGGAGCCTGGACAGGAGTCTGTGGATGACGTAGTAACCTGTTTGCCGTTGTGTCAGGACTAGGTCCTGACACAACTTTGAAGTTCCACGAACCATAGCGAAAGAGAATAGCCAAAGATGATTATTTATTTTGATGAATCTTACGACGAGAAGCACGAATACTTGCTTTTGTCCACCCTTTTCAACCCTCATCACAAGTTCTTGCACAGGAGATTTTCTGGAATAAAAAGACAATTCAATTATTTCGGAAGAGACGGAAGACTGAGAGAAATAAAATATAATTACGTAACCAACAATGAAAAGCTGAGAGTCGCCAAGGCAGCTATCGACATCTTTTTTGAGAGCACAAGTTGGTTTCGTTGCATTGTTATTGAGCAGAAACTCATAGATCTTAAGCATTTTGGTAACAAATGGGAACCAGATAAAATTAAGAAAGCGAGGCTTTATAAGAAATTTGCTGAACTTCTGTTAAGCCATAACACAGAAAACATCTTTAATGCTACGTTGTTTGTTGATCCTCTTACGAGATGCAATGGCGATGAATTTATCGAAATCATGAAACAGGAGTTTTGTCTCCCATACGGAAAACACTCGGCGGGGTCAGAAAAGCCAACTCTAAAAGATGTAAGGGAAGTGCCTTCTCACTTGGAAGAATACCAGGTGAACCAAATAAATGACATCCTTATGGGATGTATTCTAAATAATTTGAAGCCCACCAAAAAACCCTTCAAGAATGAACTAAGGGAATATTTGATAAAAAAGCTGAAGGTTGCTGATTTACTTCAACACACTTGGGATAGATATTCAAAGAGTTATGTAGAGCAGTACTGGCCAAAGTTCAATATCTGGTATTGGAGACCACAAAAAAAGACTTAGGAACGGCGATTGTGATAACGATAGTCAGTCCGAGCCTGACATCTCCAACCGCTACCCAAGTCTATTTATAATATCGACTAAAAAACCCAAATTGTCAAGTGTTTTTTTAAGAAATCTTCAAAGTGCAAACTATATACGAAACAAAAAACCGAAAGGTTAGCTTTAGTGATTAATTGTAGCTCTTATAACGGTGGAATTATCCTGATCACCATCGTTTTTGTATTAATTCTGGTTACTTATGCTCCTCGTGGATGTTATCATCCACGAGAAGAGCTGGCGAGGATGACGGAGACCCGTCAGGGATAACATCCTCGCCGGGCAGAACTACAATGTCCGAACTCTCCACAGATCCTATCGTATTAAGAAGAGGGGCTAACGGCGATTGTAACATGCTCTTTCGAAGCTGGGAGGAGGGATAAGATGAATGCAGTCAGAAAGATTGATCTTCGCCAGCGGTTGGTTGACCGTCGCCAGAGACTTCAGACCGCTATGGGCGAATTCAAGGAAACCACGCAACTCATGCGCCTTCTAAAAGAGGTGGATTCGGCCCTCGAGCGGATGAATGGGGATTCCTATGGTCTGTGCCAGGTCTGCCACGGGGCAATCGAGGAAGAAAGACTCCTCGCGGACCCTCTCGTGCACAACTGCCTCGAGTGTCTCACACCTGACCAGCAGCGGGCACTGGAACAGGATTTGGATTTAGCTTCGCGTATCCAGAGTCAACTGTTGCCGAACAAGAATCTCAAGTTCAACGGCTGGGAGGCCTACTATCACTATGAGCCGGCTGGCCCGGTGAGCGGTGATTATTGCGATCTGGTCAGTCCCGAGGCCGAGGCAGGGGATTTATTCTTCCTCCTGGGGGATGTGTCAGGTCATGGGGTGGCCGCATCGATGCTCATGTCCCATTTGCATGCGACCTTTCACAGTCTCCTTGCTGCCGGTCTCTCGGCCAACCAATTGGTTGAGCGGGCGAATCGAGTCTTTTGTGAGAGTACCATTTCTGCAGACTACGCCACCTTGGTGTGCGGGAGAGCGGGTGATTCAGGCGAGGTTGACATATGCAACGCCGGTCACTGCCCACCTCTTTTGGTTCGGGGAGATGAGATCACCAGCCTGGAGGCTACGGGACTCCCGGTTGGCATATTCCAGAGCGGGGAGTATTCAGCGCAGAGGGTGCAACTGGTCTGTGGCGATAGCCTCCTGCTTTATACCGACGGACTGACCGAGGCACAGGATAAGGCCAGCGCCGAGTATGGCGCCGAACGGCTGGCAGGATTGGTGAAAGGGCGGCATGATCTGTCACCCCAGGCGCTAACCGAGCTCTGCCTGGAAGATCTGACAAGGTTCATGTCTAGTGCACCCAAGACAGACGATCTCTCCATCATGGTGATCCGGCGGGTCAGATAGGCGGGACACTCTCGCCGAGCGAAAGCAAAAAAGGTCAAGCCATAAAGATTAAAAATGACAAAAGAAATTCTGGTTGAGCCGCATGTGGATTCCATAAGGATGCCTGAAAATCTGAAGATCGGGCTCATGGTTTCCCGGCAGCGGGAGAAGTGTAAGAAGATCCGGTGCACCTCGGAGTATTACGGGTTTGCATTCGGCCAGTCACCCTTTCACGTCCCCGAGCCTATCGCAGAAGCATTGGCAAAAAACGCCCACAAGGGGCACTATTCCGATGCGGAAGGGATATATGAACTGCGAAAAGCGATTGCTGACTTTAACAAGAGGCATTTTAAGCTGGAGGTTGATCCGGACAGAATCGTTGTCGGTCCGGGATCAAAGCAACTGGTCCACATAATCTTTGACGTGCTTAAAGGTGATGTGATAATTCCATCACCCTCCTGGATTGGTTACTTTCCGCAGGTAAAGCTTCTGGATAAACATTTCCATACATACCACCTTAAACCGGAATCAGGTTACAGAATCCAATCGGATGATTTAGACAAGCTTTTGTCAGAGATTCACAAAGAACAGCATCTATTGGTTTTAAATAATCCGCATAATCCCACTGGAAACGTCTACACCGAGGGCGAGCTCAAAGAAATCGCTGATGTATGCAGGAAGCACAATACCCTGGTGGTCGCTGACGAGATATACGCGCTGACCACCTATGACTTCTCCCAGTTTACCAGCATGGGTCGAGTCTACCCCGAAGGCACCTTTGTGACCAACGGACTTTCAAAAGACAGATCCTCCGGCGGTTACAGATTGGGCTCCTGCATATTGCCGGACAATTGTCCCAAAAAATTGGAGGAGGACTTCAAGAAAGTTGCGGCAACGGTTTACACCAACGTCTCCACACCTACCCAATTTGCAGCCATAACAGCTTACGAACCTAATGAGGAGATAGAGGAG
>JBARPX010000118.1:0-11235 GCA_049643405.1 Candidatus Zixiibacteriota bacterium | reverse complement strand
CGCCCAATTTGCTTTCAACAGGCTTCCATACCCGTTCATAGAGTTTGGTAGCTATCGTCCTGTAATTTCTTAAGTCTTTGGGAAAGGCTGAGCCGCCAGGTTTAGAGATCTCCTGAAAATGTGAGCGATACAGAGCGACAAGTGAGTCGATCTCATTTGAGGAACCGATATCAGAAATGAAAACGTCCGCCTTGTTATCCACGACCACAAGCAGATAATGTGGCTCGGTTTCTCGACCGGACCTGAGACGGTCAAATTTCATATATTCCACAAGCGTTGATCTCGGTGGAAGAGTGCCTGCTACCTTTTCAGCATCAACCTCCCAGAGTTCCAACTCCCGCCTGAAGTCCGCACTTTGCCGGGCTAACTCAGCCTCCAAATGTTCTTTTTCTTTGCTTACCTCAGATAAGTCGTCTCTGTAACCTTCTGGATTCTCCTCATCTGGGCCCTGAACATAAAGATTTGCCAACTTGAACCTGGCATATCTCAAAGAATCGGATAGCGCTTTCAGGCTCGGATCTTTTTCATAAACCTCCGTCCGATGCCGTGCAAAAATGCCGTCTGATACCTGCCCTTTGGTGGAAAAGACCACCTCTGCTATCTCCTTTTTGCAGCTTGAGCTTGTATCCTGCGAGTCAAGCAATATCGAAATATACTGATTAGCTTCGTCTCGCATGAACTTAGAACAAGTCAAAGCATCGCGTTCCGAGAAAACGTCAAAACCATCCCGGAAGTTCTTGCGGCGGAGCGCGCAAGCTCTTTGTGCTGTCTTCCTTGAATTAGTGAAATCCTCCTTATCCTTAAACAGTAAAGCCATGTCATGATATATATCCGTTACATCAGGGTGATTAGCCCCACGATAGCTCTCCATGAGAATTAATGCTTGGCTGTAAAGGGAGTCAGCTTGTGCATATTTACCTTGATCACGGTAGAGGTTTGCAAGATGATGCAGGGTTAATGCTACCTCGGGATGGTTGGCTTTCTGCAAGATGGCTATTGCTTGCTTGAAAAGTGGCTCAGCTTCTGCATATTTACCTTGATAACAAAAAAGAACCGCCAGAGCGTTTAGCGTTTTTCCTACGCTCTTATGCTGAGGGCCAAGAGCTTTCTGATCGATGGCTAATGCTTTCCTGTAAAGTGGCTCAGCTTCGGCATATTTCCCTTGTTCACCATATACTATTGCTAGATTGTATAATGTAGATGTTACCTCTGGATGGTCAGGACCAAAACCTTTCACCTTAATACGTAATGCTCTTTTGTAGAGCCGCTCCGCCTCTGCATATTTGAATTGTTCATAGTAAAGACTTGCCAGATCGTTTAGGAGAAATGCCACATGAGGGTGATCAGGACCAAACGCTTTCTGTCGGATAGTTAATGCTTTTTTATACAGTGGCTCAGCTTCAGCGTATTTACCTTGTGTGCAATAAAGATATGCCAGACTGTTTAGGCTCGACGCTGCACGAGGATGATCGGAGCCAAAAGCTTTCTCCCTTATAGCTAATGCTCTTCTGTAGAGTGGTTCCGCCTCCGGATATTTGCCTTGATCGCTATAGAGATATGCTAAGTTTCCCAAGATATTTGCTACCTTGGGATGATCTGGTCCGAAAGCTTTCTCCCTGATAGCAAGCGCACTTTTATAGAGAGGCTCTGCTTCGGCATATTTACCCTGAACCCTGTAGAGGCTTGCTAAACCGTTCAGGCTGAAAGCCACCTGAGCATCCTCAGGCCCCAGGGATTCTTTGGTGATAGCCAGTGCACGTTTAAAAAGACTCTCGGCCTCGGCAAATTCGCCTTGGTCCTTGCATACCCACGCCAGATAGTTCTGGGTTTGGGCTACATCAGGATGATCGGGTCCCAGAGTTTTCTCTCTTATTGCAAGCGACCTATTGAACAGTGACTCAGCCTTAGTATCGTTTCCGCGGCTCCAATAGCATTCGCCTAAGAGGTGTAAAACGGAGGCAGCCGTTGTATCCTCTTTGCCAAATTCCTTCTCCGCCTTTTCCAAAGCTAACTTGCCCACCACTATGGCAGAATCATAAGCCGCCGCCTCGAAAAGCGAATCCGCCTGGTCAAGCAGTTCTTTCCAGGTTTGGGCTTGGGCAGAACAACATAACAAGAGCACTAAAAAGGTTAAACCGAAAACCTTGTATCCCTTTTTCATTTGATCCTCCTCCAATAGTTTCAGGTTTTAGTTCAAATTAAAATATAACCCAAATGAATTCTTTATCAAGTAAAAATGCTCAAGAAGGGATAGACAGAATAGCCAAATTTTTCAAAAGTTTTTGGGAACCTGAATGAAGCTCAAACGACTATTGTTTTGGAAACAGAAAAGAGGTCAGAAGATTTTGACTATGAACCATGAACCACTTGTGGTGAGCGAAGTCGAACCATTAACCGAACAGAGGAGGTGAAGAGAATGAAAAATGTAACCATCTTTAGATTGCCCTTTCTGAGATTGAAGGGTTTTCGCTCTGCCCGTTTTTCTTTCTCTGGGCAGGGTATTGCGTGGACTTGGTTTGTTGAAAATTACTCGGACCCCTCGGCAGGTTCGCTCGACTATTCTTTTGGAAACAGAAAAGAAGAAAGGTTGAAAGGTTTTAACTGTGAACCATGAACCACTTGTGGTGGGCGAAGTCGAACCATTAACCGACCAGAGGAGGTGAAAAAGATGAAGAGCGCAATAGTATTCAGCATGATGGTCCTGGGACTGGTAGGCTACCTGAATCTGGGTCAGATGATTCAAGCGGATCCTTGGGAGGAGCTCAATGCCAAGGGGACAACCATCCAGTATGAGGCGTTAGACGCCAACGGAATGGACCAACCGCCGGACGGCCCAGACCTGGGGGGGAACGGCGAGAACGAGCCCGGCAGACCTGACCCTCGTTTCGACTAACTGGCGAATCTTCTATAGCTGACGAGACATCATGCACATGCGGACGGGGCGAAAGCCCTGTCCGCTTTTTCTATCCATATCATCCAGTTTCCAGATCGGACAGGGGTTGTACCCTTCAGGGCGAGCCTTTCCTTCGACACTGAGTCTTCCTTCGACCCTGAGGTCTCACTTCGTGCCGAGCGCACTCAGTGCGAGGCAGGACCGAAGTGCAGGACGAGCCCCTGTCCGGAGAAAAGGTGCGGGGGTGCAACCCCCGCACCAACAGAGTGATTTTTTCTTGGTCAGGGTGGCCTTAGCCAAATTCTTTTGAAATTCTTGGGAACCTGAATGAAGCTTATACGACTATTGTTTTGGAAACAGAAAAGAGGTCAGAAGATTTTGACTATGAACCATGAACCACTTGTGGTGAGCGAAGTCGAACCATTAACCGAACAGAGGAGGTGGAGAGAATGAAAAATGTAACCATCTTCAGATTGCCCTTTCTGAGATTGAAGGGTTGTCGCTCTGCCCGTTTTTCTTTCTCTGGGCAGGGTATTGCGTGGACTTGGTTTGTTGAAAATTACTCGGACCCTCCGGCAGGTTCGCTCGACTATTATTCTGGAAGCAAGAAGGAAGGCTTAGAGCTTTTAATTGTGGAACCATTAACCAACCAGAGGAGGTGAAAAAGATGAAGAGCGCAATAGTATTCAGCATGATTGTCCTGGGATTTGTAGGCTACCTGAACCTGGGCCAGATGATCGAAGCGGATCCCTGGGGAGAAGTCAATGCCCAGAGCACTACCCACCAGTATGAGGCGATAGACGCCAACGGAATGGACCAACCGCCGGACACCCCAAACCTGGGGGGAGACGGCAAGAACGGTCCCGACAGACCTGACCCTCGTTTCGACTAACTAGGGAATCTTCTATAGCTGACGAGACATCATACACATGCGGACGGGTCCTTTGACCTGTCCGCTTTTTTGTCGCCCTGTTCGGGCAGGGGTTCAACCCCTACCCGATCTAAAAGGATTGCTTTCTTGCCCGTAGGGACAGGGCTTGTCCCTGTCCAGATGAAAAGCGGGACAACCACAAGGGTTGTCCCTACGAAATCCCGCCCCGCTTGGGCAGGGCGCTACCCAATGCCGTCAACCGCCTCTTCTGCGTCATAGGGACTGTAGTTCACAAACGACGATAGATCACAAGTTCTCTAAATAGCGATGGATGTCCTTAGCGGCTTTTTTGCCTGCGCCTGCCGCCAGTATCACCGTCGCTCCTCCGGTGACTATGTCACCGCCTGCCCACACGCCTTCGCGGGACGTCCGTCCGGTCTCCGGATCGGCTATTATGTTCCCCCATTTGTTCACCTCTAATCCCGGCGTGGTCTGAGGCACCAGCGGATTGGAGCTGTTGCCGATGGCTACCACGACGGTGTCTATCTGCATGACAAAGTTCGATCCCTCGATGGGCACCGGGCGCCTTCGTCCGGAAGCGTCCGGTTCCCCTAACTCCATCTTCAGGCACTCCATGGAGGTGACCCAACCATCCTCATTCCCGTTGTACCCTATTGGCGTGGTGAGAAAATGGAACTGAACGCCTTCCTGTTCGGCATGATGAATCTCATCCAAGCGGGCCGGCATCTCCTTTCTCGACCGGCGATACATGATGTAAGCGTTGTCCGCACCCAATCTCAATGCGGTGCGGACCGAATCCATAGCGGTGTTTCCCCCGCCCAAGACCACCACGTTCTTGCCGGAATGGATGGGGGTGTCGTAGTTGGGGAAGTCGTATGCCTTCATCAGATTGGACCTGGTAAGATACTCGTTGGCAGAGTAAATCCCGTTGAGATTCTCTCCCGGAATGCGCATGAAGTTGGGCAGCCCGGCTCCGGTTCCGATGAAGACCGCCTGGTAACCCTTTTCAAACAGCTCGTCGATGCTCCAGAGCATCCCTATTACGAAGCTGGTTTTAATCTCCACGCCCAGCTTCTCTAAGTAGTCGACCTCAGACTGGACGATTGCTTTGGGGAGTCGGAATTCCGGTATGCCGTATACCAATACTCCCCCGGTCTTGTGCAGCGCTTCGAAGATGGTCACCTGATGTCCCAGCTTGATGAGGTCGCCGGCTAAGGTCAACCCGGCGGGGCCTGATCCCACTATGGCCACCTTCTTTCCGGTTGGGGAAGCCATCTCCGGAACCTCCACCTTACCCTGCTCTCTCTCCCAATCGGCGGCAAACCTCTCTAAGTTTCCGACTGCAACCGGCTCATACTTCTTTGCCAGGGTACACACCTTCTCGCATTGATCCTCTTGGGGGCAGACCCTTCCGCATATGGCAGGGAGACTGTTGTTCTTCTTCAACTCCCTGGCCGCCGCCCCGAAATCCCCCTCGGCTATCAGCCGGATGAACTCGGGGATGTCTATCTCCACCGGACAGCCGTCAACACAAACCGCCCTCTTGCACTGCAGGCATCTCTGAGCTTCCTTCTGGGCCAGCTCGGGGGTCAAGCCAAACGGGACCTCTTTGAAGTTCTTAACCCTCTCCTGGGGAGTCTGCTCCGGCATCTTCTGCCGGGGTATCTTCAGCCTTTCCTTAGCGTCCATTACGCGGCCCCTCCCTTCGTCTGTGCCCCGCACATCTTTACAAATCTATCCATGGCTATCTTTTCCTGCTTCTGGTACATGGCTTGCCTCTTAATCAACTCGTCGAAATCGACTTGAATCCCGTCGAAATCCGGCCCATCCACGCAGGCGAACTTAGTCTTTCCTCCCACGGTCACCCGGCAGGCCCCGCACATCCCGGTGCCATCCACCATGACCGGATTTAAGCTGACCACGGTTTTGATCCCCCGAGGACCGGTCACTCCGCAGACCGCCTTCATCATTATCACCGGCCCGATGGCCATGATGAATTCCACCTTCTCCTTCTCAGATGAAAGAAGCTGGGTCAGAAGGTCGGTCACAAAACCCTTATGGCCATACGTGCCGTCGTCGGTGGAGATCATAAGCTCGTCGCTTAGGTTTTTCATCTCCTCTTCTAAGATCAGCAAATTCTTGCTGCGGGCGCCGATTATGGAGATCACCTTGTTTCCCGCCTGCTTTAAGGTTTTGGCCACGAAGTGTATGGGGGCGATACCGATTCCGCCGCCCACGCATACGCAGGCGCCGAAGTTCTCCACGTGGGTAGGGATTCCTAAAGGTCCCACCACGTCGGCCAAGGCGTCACCTTTCTTCAAAGTCGCCAGATGGACGGTCGATTTGCCCACCTCCTGGAAGATGATGGTCAGCACCCCCGTTTCGGGGTCCAGATCGGTGATGGACATGGGAATCCTCTCACCTTCCTCGTTGATGCGCAGCACCACAAACTGACCTGCCTTCGCCTTCTGGGTGATCAATGGAACGTTCAGCTTAAGCAGGTTTATTTCCGGAGCCAGCTTGGTGAGCTCAAGTATCTCGTTCAATCCGTCCTCCTGTGAAATGAATTAGAAGTAAGCACGACAGAATTGGAATTGCCGTTTCAAATCGAGCATTCGTCGCATTGCGTGAGAGGTACACAGAGGTAATCTCCTAACTCTGATGTCCGTTTCGCTGCACCCTTGTCTTTTTTGATTTTCTTTTTGCGTTTACAGGATAGCGGCGAGCAAAGGGAGGTAGATTCAGGGACGCTGCGTTTCCTACCAGTTCCTTTCTTTCTTTTGTTTCAGCCTCTCGATTTCCTCCACGAAATGCTCCCTGAAGAAGTCCACCACCTCTTTTGGAGAGAATACGTCTATCAACTCCTCGTGCTTTAAGTTCTCGAATCGTTCTCTGAAGACGGGGTCATCCTGCAACAGGGAGTCGATTCCCTGCGCCACAGCGGCATAGTCTGATGAATCAAACTCTTCCCTCAGTTGTGCCGGCAGTATGTTTCTGAAATTGTCCAGCCTGCGCTGGAGAATCTCGGTCTTTGATTCCTCACATGCGACCATCAGGGACAGGCACAACAGGACCCACAAAGCTCTCTTCAACTTCAAACTCCTTTATGCATGGTTTGTCTCTCTCTTGTTTCCTGAATCACCCTCTTGGTATCCAAGGCTATCACCAGCTCCTCGTTGGTCGGTATGCAGAAGACTTTAACTTCAGAATCTGCAGTCTGGATTTCCTTTCCCTTTCCGGCTGTGGCTCGCTCATTCCTTTGCTCATCGATCTTGATGCCCAGAAACTCCAGGCTCTCGCATGATTTCTTTCTCACCAGGGGAGAGTTTTCGCCGATTCCTGCGGTGAAGACCAACGCGTCTACACCGCCCAACACTGCGGCATACGCCCCGATATACTTCCTAACGCGGTAGCAGTAGACGTCCAAGGCTAATTGGGCCGCGGAGTTTCCCTTTTCGACTTCGCTGATGATATCCTGCATGTCACTTGAGATTCCCGAGATCCCCTGCAGCCCGCTGTGTTTGTTGAGCAGGGTGTTGGCTTCGTGCAGGGAGAGCTCCTCCCGGGCCATCACGTGCAAAATTATGGCCGGATCCAGATCACCCGAACGAGTTCCCATCAGAAGACCTTCCAGCGGGGTGAATCCCATGGAGGTTTCCACGGACACTCCTCCCTTGATTGCCGACATGCTGGCTCCATTTCCCAGATGACAGGTGATTAGGTTCAGCTCCTCGATAGGCCGATTCATCATCTCGGCGGCGAGCCGGGAGACGTAATGATGTGAGGTACCATGAAAGCCGTATCGTCTTATCCCATATCTCTTGTAAAGGACGTAAGGGATTCCATAGACGTAAGCATAAGCAGGCATCTTGTGATGAAAGGCGGTATCAAACACCGCCACCTGGGGAACTCCCGGAAGAATCTGCTCGCAGGCCCTTATTCCCCGGATATTGTGAGGATTATGAAGCGGCGCCAGCTCTATACAGCTTCTTAAGACCTGCATCACCTCCCGGTCTATGAGCACAGAATCGGGAAACTTCTCCCCTCCGTGCACCACCCGATGCCCCACCGCATCTATTTCCGACCTGTCTCTTATCACACCGTGATTGGGGGAAAGCAGCATGGCGATAACGTGCTCCACCGCCATAATGTGGTCCAGCATCTCTCCCGAGATTGTGACCTCGGGTCGGTCGTGCGGCTTATGCACCAGGACGGCGGCGCTCATGCCTATGCGGGATACCGCACCGCGAGCCAGCGCATAGCGCTTGTCCACGTCGATGAACTGATACTTTATGGATGAACTGCCGCAGTTTAAGACCAGTATTCTCATGGTTTGGCAACCTGGGACGTTTATAGTTTGTGGTTGCGCCCTTGGTTGAAGCTACTTTTTCCATCTGGGGAACAGATCAGCCTCTCCTATCTTGTTCCCCTCCTCGTCATACTTAAAAAAGCCCTGTCCGGTTTTCCTGCCTAAGTGTCCGGCGCGGACCAGCTTTCTTAAGAGCGGACAAGGGTTGTACTTGTGATCGGAGAGTTCGCGCAAAAGGTTTTCCATCCACTTCATCACCTCATCCAACCCCATCATATCTGCCAGAGCCAGAGGCCCAACGTTAAAGCCATAACCTAATTTCATGGCGGTATCGACATCCTCGGCAGTGGCGATACCCTCCAGCAGCACGTGCATGGCCTCATTCAAGAGCGGGACAATTATCCGTGTGGTCACGTATCCGGGATATTCGTAAACCGTGACCACGGTTTTGTCTAAATGCTGTTCCACAAACTCCTTAATCAGATCTAAAGTTTCCGGAGAAGTTTTAAGCCCTCTCACCACCTCCGCTAAGGGGATTTTGGTCACCGGAGGAAGAAAGTGCAGTCCAACAACCTTGTCGGGCCTTTTGGTGGCAGCGGCTATCTCGGTTATGGAGAGGGTGGAGGTATGGCTGATCAACACGATCTCCGGGCGGGTAACTTGATCCAGCTTGACCATCAGCTTCTGCTTAAGCTCCAGATCTTCGGGAACAGCCTCCACAACCAAATCGACCGTTGGGGCGTCATCGTACTCGGTGGTCCACTTTATTCGGGAGAGGATGGCCTTTTTTTCGCTCTCTGTCATTCCCCATTTCTGTATGTCTAAATCCATTTCCTCAGACAGGTGCTTAAGGCTTTCTTCCATGATCTGCTGGCTCAATTCAACCAGGGTAACGTCGATCCCTGCGCCTGCCAGAAGTCGGGAAATCCCCCTTCCCATAACCCCTCCGCCAATTACCATAACTTTCGAGATAGCCATAAGATCAACCTTCCTTCGACTGACCGCTCTTCCGGTCAACTAAAGTAAGCATACATTATAACCAGAATTCGCCCTTTAGCAACCCTTTTTTCCGGGTAGATTGTAATTTGTTTCACAAGCGATCACCCGTTATTCCAGTTGCTTCAACATAATACGCTTGACCTTTGCTCCAGATTGTGTATAATGTCAAAAAGATGAAAACTGTTCAAGACCTTGGAGGGTAATCATGGCCTTAAAGACCGCTGAAGAGTACAAGCAAAGCCTGCGTAAGATGAAACCCAATGTTCACAAATTCGGCAGGCCTATAGAGGACGTGACCACCCACCCGGCCACCAGGTCCACGGTGGAGGGACACGCCCGGATTTATGCATTACAGAACGATCCGGAATATCAGGATATGGTGACGACGACGTCGCACCTTACCGGGGAGAAAATCTCCCGCTACCTCTCCCTAATCGGAAGCGCGGATGACATGGTGGCAAACTGCAAGATGAAACGCCTTCTCTTCAACGTCACAGGCACCTGCACAGGCGGTAGATGTGTTGGCTGGAACTGCATCAATGCCATGTGGGCAACCACTTATGACATGGATAAGGAATTGGGAACGGATTATCATGAGAGATTGAAAGAGTGGTTACTTGAAGCTCAAAAGAAGGACATCGCCATCTCCGGCGCACTCACCGATCCCAAGGGCGATAGAACCAAATCGGCCTCACAACAGGATGATCCCGACATGAATCTCCATCTGATGGACAAACGGGATGACGGCATCGTCGTGAAGGGCGCTAAGGTGATGATCTGCGGAGTTGCGGCCTCGAATGAGATATTCGTCCTACCTGGCTCAGGGTATAAAGAGCAGGAGAAAGACTGGGCTATCTCCTTTGTGATCCCGAGAGATACAGACGGCTTGACCATCGTGGAGACCCGCCGTCCATCCGATACCAGGGAGGAGGAGGAAGGCTTCGACATTCCGGTGGAGAAGGGCGGAATCACCCAGGCTTATCTCTTCTTCGAGAATGTCTTCATCCCCAAAGAGAGAGTGTTCATGTGCGGGGAGCACAAATACAGCTTGAGCGCGGTTTTAAATTTCATCATGCCTTACCGGACGGCAATAGGCGGCTGTGTGGCAGGACAGGGGGACGTGAAGGTGGGAGCGGCCATGCTTATGGCGCGGGCCAACGGCCTTCCCTCAAAGGTCTTCTCGGACAAGCTGACCCGCATGGTGATCAATAACGAGACCACCTTCGGAATGGGAATTGCCGCCGCCACGTTAGGGAAAAAGCATCCCTCCGGGGTATGGCAGCCTAATCCACTGCTTGCCAATGTGAACAAAGTGCACGTCGCCACCCTGCCCTACGAGAACTCGGTTTTAGCTCAGGACATTGCCGGCGGCATCGGTGAAACCGGTTGTATGCCTTCCTGGGTCGATTTTGAAGACGAGAAATACGGGCATCTGGTAAAGAAATACCTGAAAGCCAAATCCTCGGCCGAGGCGCGCACCCGGGCTGCCCGATTGGTAGAATGGCTTACCATAGGCCCCGGCGTTCCCGGATGCATGCACGGCGGAGGCTCACCCGACGGGGCCAAGCTCGTTATCCGGGCTAATGCCAAGTTAGAGGATAAGGCCGAGCTTGCCAGGAAATTAGCCGGAATCGAAGAGGAGATGCCGGAACCGGAAAAGAAGAAAAAGTGAGTGCCCGTTTCGCGCCGCGCAGATTGAAATAGCAGCTTATGATCGAGCGGGGGTTAAACCCCTGCCCGATCAAGCAGGTTATCAGCTTAATCTGATCAATCAGCTGTGAGAGATTGCCTTCCTTGTTTTGTTAGGTCTTACGCCGCAAGGTGTGTGACCCAACAGAACCTGGTGTGCGGGGCTGGAAGCCCCGCCTACCAACATCGCGGCCGCGCCTGGGGGAACGGAAAATGTAGGGGCGGAGCTTCCCTTCGAATTCCTCAGGGCGGTGAGCCCTTCAGCTTCGTTCAGGATAAACAAAGTCGAACCGCAGCTCCGCCCTTTGCTGTATTCGGGCAATCACCTCTCCCCCTGTCCTACAGATCTTCGATATCCCCCTCTCCGTTTCAAGGGTGTGTCATAATGTCATTCTGAGGCGTCAGCCGAAGAATCTCGATTCTGTAACTCTTTGGGATTATTAGATTCTTCGC
>JBARPX010000117.1:0-7985 GCA_049643405.1 Candidatus Zixiibacteriota bacterium | reverse complement strand
AAGAATGCTCTGGTCAGATCAAAAATCGAAGGTCTGGACTACGCCCTTAACCCATACACGGGTTGCCAGCACGCCTGCGTATACTGCTATGCTGAGTTTATGAAGAAGTATACCAATCATAAGGAGGATTGGGGAGAGTTCGTGGACGCCAAAACAAATGTGATCGAACGTCTGCGACAACAGGTTAAGAGAACCCGGCCGGGAACGGTGCAGCTGGGTACGGTGACGGATGCCTATCAGCCCGCAGAAGAGCGATTTCGCCTGGCCCGTGGGTGCCTTGAAGTGCTGGCGGATTCCGACTTCCCGGTTACCATCCAGACCAAGTCGGATCTGGTCTTAAGAGACATAGATATCCTGAAGAAGATAAAGGACAAAGAGGTCGGTTTCACCATCACCTGCCCTGACCCGGAGATCGAGAGGCTCTTCGAACCGGGCGCTTCAGACTTAGAGAGGCGTTTCGAGGCGCTGAGGGAGCTGGTGAATAGGGACATTCCCACGTACGTGTTCTTCGGCCCGATTCTGCCCTTCTTCTCCGATCACCGGGAGTCCCTCCTTAGGCTTTTTGAGAGACTGCAGAAGATAAAAGTAAAGAAGATATATCTGGACAAGATGAATTACCTCAAAGGGAAGCGAAAGAAGATCAGCCGCATTTTGGGAGATAATTTTCCCCATGCTTTGCGCTTCTATGACGGTGTGATGGAGCGCGAAGAGAAATATACCGAATGGCTGAGGGCCACCTTGGCTTCGACTCTCTCCAGGTTCCCCTTCGAGCCGGAGATCTTGTTTTAGACAGAAGCGAAGAAAAGGAGCTGTTATGACGCTGGGAGTGAAGGTTATCAGAAAAAGCGGAATCATGGTCTCAAAATTCATAGGGGCACTCTTGATTCTGCTCTACCTGGGCCAGTCCGTGGCCATCATCTATCTGGTTCATGACAGGTATGAGTTGGAGGGCATTCTCAGGGAGCAGCAGATAAAGATAAAGGAGTTGGAGGAGAAGCTAAAGATATTGGACATCATCGAGGAGTTTCAGGTGGGGTTCAAGGATGAGGAGGTGGCTCAACTCACCCAGGTGGTCTACGACGAGAGCAAAAAGTACGGATATGATCCGTTGCTGATCCTGGCTTTGATCCTGACTGAGAGTTCGTTTCGAAAAGGGCAGGTGTCGACGATGGGAGCTCAGGGACTGATGCAGGTGAAGCCCTCGGTGGGATATGCGCTTTCCCGGAGGAGAGGCATAAATTGGAGAGGGGAGCTCTCCCTTTTTGAGCCGGCCTTTAACATTCAGTTGGGGACGCTTTATCTGTTTGAGCTGATTCTGAAATTCAAAGACGTCAAAAAGGCCATAATCGCGTATAATCTGGGCGAGAACGCCCTGAAGCTTCGCCTGAGACACGGGCAGAATCCGCCCACCTATTTTCTTCGCAGGGTTTTGAAAAAGTATGAGGAGTTGAAAGAAAAATATGACCGTCCCAGAAGTTAGGAAGCCCTTCCTCAACAGATGGAAAGCAAGCTTGATCCTGAGGATCTTTTTCGCCTGGCTGTTGGTGGAATTGGTGATTTTGATCCCCGGCGGCTTCGGCCAGACTAACCAGTCGGGTGAGGAGAATCCGCCTACCAATGAGGAGTTTCTACGCCAATCCGTCAGATCGTTCTTGGAGCGCACCTTTGATGATTTTCCGGGGGCCGGTTCGAAGCTTCTCCTTTTGCAGGCGGAGAGAGAGCATCCGGCAAATTGGCTTTTGGAAGACGAGCTTGTCTCTTATCTTTTATCCATGAAGTACCATGTGGCGTTGCGTTCGAGCGAACCTGAGGGCAATTTAGGGGAATCCAACTCGCTGTTTTATCGTATCATTGAGACGCGCCTGGATTATCCCGAAGTCAGAAGAAAGGGATTCTTAGGCGCAAGGATGGTAAGCCGGAAGACCTGCCTGAATCTGTCATTCCGACTGGAAGAGGGAGACACCGGGAGGGTGCTCTGGACCAAAAGGGGACAGGAGGAGAGTTCGGATCTGGTAAAAAGGAGCATGGTTGAGTCGTTACGCAATGAATCCTATCAGTTCTTAAGCCCCTCGCTTCCGGATGATCCCCAGAGCAGGTTCTTTGAGCCGGCATTGATGGCCGTGGTGGTGGGAGGGCTCATCTATCTTTTCTTTGCCAGCAGATGAAAACTAACTTTTTCCGAAAGCGAGAAATGAAGACAAAAACACTTCTACTTGCTTGCCTTCAAATAACCTTCTTGTCTTTTATTCTTGGTTTAGGCTGCGGGCCCAAAGCACCCAAGGTAGTTCTGGATGCGGAGGATCAGTATGCCGTGGCCAGAAGGGAATTTGACGATAAGCACTGGAATAAGGCGGTGGTTGAGCTTCAGAAGGTCATCTTCAATTATCCCGGAGCAGGCTTTATCGACTCGGCCCAGTTTCTTCTGGGGATGGCATACTTCAACGAGGAGGAATTTCCCTCAGCCATACTCGAGTTCAACAAGTTGCTTGTCTCCTATCCCACCAGCAGGCTTGCCGACGACGCCGCATTCATGGTGGCAAAGAGTGACCTGGAGATTTCACCCAAGGCAGAGTTGGGTCAGGAGAACACCCAGAGGGCCGTGGATGGGTTGAGAAACTTCTTAGACGAGTATCCGCAAAGCGACAGAAAAGAGGAGGCTGGTGAGCTGTTGGTCAGAGCCAGGGGAAAGCTGGCCAAGAAGACTTATAAGAATGGATATCTCTACTATAGATTGGGACATTACGAATCCGCCTTGATATACTTAGAGAAGGTGCTGAACGATTATCACGACACCGAATGGGTTGAGGATGCGCGATTTCAGATAGCGGAAGTTTATTACAAAGAAAAAAAATACGATCAAGCTAAAGAAGAATACGAGAAATTCCTTCAGGATTTTCCTGACCACAAACTGGCCGAGAAGGCGAAGAAGAGGTTGAAGAAAATAGAGAGTGAGTTCGCTCGCCCCTAAGAAATGATTGAAGACCGAATTGCCCTTTCATTCTATTAGTCGTTGATCCCAATTAAGCCCGGATGTTTTCTAAAGAGAGAATTCAGGATGGCTCGAACGAAAAAGATTGGCGTTTTGGGAGGGACCTTTGATCCCATCCATCTCGGACATCTGGTGCTGGCAGAGCAGGTGAAGGAGAAACTCAGGCTGGACCAGGTGATCTTCATCCCCTGTTTTCACTCCCCTCACAAGACCCGCCAGAAGCTCTCACCAGCCAAAGATAGATTTCGCATGACCCAACTTGCCCTGGAGGGCAATTCCTCCTTCTCAGTCTCGGACATCGAACTGAAAAGAAAGGGATTATCCTATACGGTCGACACTTTGAGGCAGTTGAGAGAGGTGTATCCGGACTCTCAGATTTATTTCTTGACCGGATCAGATGTAGTCAACGAGCTTGACACATGGAAGGACCCCAAACAGATTTACAGGCTGGCAACGGTGGTCATCGCCACCAGACCCGGGTTCGACGAATTTGATCCTGAACACCATCTCGCCAAAAGGAGCATCGTGGTCCCGATAACCGGGATAGACGTCTCCTCCTCTGAAATCAGGCGAAGGGTAAAAAAGGGCAAGTCCATAAAGTATTTGGTACCCTCCAGGGTTGAGGATTACATAAAAAAGAAAAAGCTCTACCGGCGTTAGGGCTCTGTAGCAAACCCTCAGTTGTAGTTGCCCGATTTATCCGCAGGATCTTGAGATCGGGCTTTTTGTTTGCGTGGCGTGATGCCACGGGTCGGATGTCTTACGGAACCGTTGGAAATCCGATCCCTACCTATAGGAACTGGATTCGTCCAACCCGACACCGCCTGATGAACAGACGGTCCCGTATGGGAATCAGGCAACTACAAGCGAAATTGTCTTGATGGGATGGGAGTTGCCCAGACGGGCACGTCCGTGCACCCCCACCCTGTAATACGGACAGGGGTGCAACCCCTGTCCGAACTGAAGAACAGAGACTCGTCCTGCACTTCGTCCTGTCCTTCGGTCCTGCCTCAGGCGGGACGGCTACCTGCCCCTCTCCGTTCCGATGGTCTCGCAAAATCTGTTGACCGGGAATGAAAATGATGGTATCCAGCTCTCCGTTGGTGTTCCTCACCAACGGCAACTGCACGGCGGGTGAAGAACACCCGCCTGAAGCAGGATTTTCCAGCGAAATCTGTTGACCAGGAATGAAAATGATCGTATTTTCAGGTGTGACCGTTTCGCGTGTAATCTAAGACTGCATAAGAAAAGATAAGTCATGTCCAAGAGAAAACGCCTGTATCTGATCGACGGATCGGCCTTAGCATACCGATCCTACTTCGCCTTCATTCGGAATCCTCTGATCAACTCCAAGGGCGAGAATACCTCTGCGGTTTTCGGTTTCACCAATTCCATTTTTAAGATATTAAGAAAGGAAAGGCCGGACTACATTGCCGTGGTCTTCGACACCAAGGCCCCCACCTTTCGGCACGAGATATTCAAAGAGTACAAGTCCACCCGAGCCAAGATGCCGGATGAAATGTCGGAACAACTTCCCCGGATAAGGGAGGTCGCCGAAGGCATGAATTTGCCTATCCTGGAAGTGGACGGCTTCGAGGCCGACGATCTGATGGGAACATTGGCCAAAAAAGCTAAGAAAGAAGGGATGGAGGTAATTTTGGTCACCGGCGACAAGGATTTCCTCCAACTGGTGGACGAGGACGTCAAGGTGCTGAACCCCAGAAGGGCAGGGGAGGAACCTGAGCTTCTGGATAGAACCCGGGTGGAGGAGAAGCTGGGGGTGCCGCCGGAGAAGGTGATCGAACTTTTGGGGCTTATGGGAGATGCCTCCGATAATGTCCCGGGTGTCCCCGGAGTTGGCGAGAAGACGGCGCTTGAGCTGCTAAAGAGATTCGGCAGCCTGGAGGGCGCCTTGAAGAACGCGGACAAGGTAAAGAGAAAGAACGTCCAGAAAGGGTTGAAAGAACATGCCGATCTGGCCCGTCTCTCCAAGCGGCTGGTCACCATAGATACCGACGTTCCCTTCGAACTGGAGCTATCGGAACTAAAAAGAAAGGACTTCGCTTTACCCCGGCTGAAGGAACTCTTCAAGGAACTCGAATTCACCAGGTTCCTTCAGGATTTCGGCTCTCTGGAGGAAGAGGGGAAGGTAAGCTACCAGATCATAAGATCAGAAAAAGAGCTCAGGACGCTTGTCTCTCAACTCAAGAAAGCTGGCGAATTCGCCCTGGATACCGAGACGACCAGCTTAAATCCCATCGACGCCGAACTGGTGGGAATATCTCTATCCCACAAAGAAAAGGAAGCATTCTATGTTCCAGTGGCTCATACCGACAGGAAAGGCAATTTAGACCGCAAGCTGGTAACGAAGAGCCTCAAGGGGCTGTTGGAAGATGAGAAGATAAGAAAAGTGGGACACAACCTGAAATATGATCTGCAAGTGCTCAGGCAATTCGGAATAGAGCTCAAGGGGATATATTTCGACACCATGGTAGCTTCTTATCTTCTCAACCCCTCATCCAGACAGCATGGTTTGGATAATCTCGCGCTGGAGCATTTAGATCACCGTATGATTCCCATATCCGACCTAATCGGCAGGGGAAAGAAGCAGAAGAGTTTCGCCGAGGCGCCGGTGAAGGACGCCTGCAACTACTCTTGCGAGGACGTCGATTTCACCCTGCGCTTGAAGGAGATCTTCAGCCCCAAGCTGAGCCAGCTTGCTTTAGAGAAGCTGTTCTTCGAGGTTGAGCTTCCCTTAATCGAGGTGCTGGGGGAGATGGAGATGATAGGGGTCTCCATTGACACAGCTTGTCTTGGTGACCTTTCCAAAGAGATGGAAAAACAATTAGAGGACCTGAGTTCGCAGATCTACGATCTGGCAGGGAGGAGGTTCAATATCAACTCTCCCCAGCAGTTAAGCCAGATTTTGTTTGAGGACCTCAAACTCCCCTCGGTGCGGAAGACCGCCAAGAGGACCGGCTATTCCACGGACATAGGAGTGCTGGAGATTCTTGCCAAGGAACACCCATTGCCTGCGGTTCTCTTGGAGTACCGTCAACTGGCCAAACTGACGTCGACATATATTGATGCTCTTCCCAGGCTGGTGAACCAAAGGACCAAAAGGATTCACACCTCATTCAATCAGACAGTGACGGCCACGGGGAGGCTCTCCTCGTCCGAGCCCAATTTACAGAATATCCCCATTAGGACCGACCTGGGCAGACAGATCAGAAAAGCCTTCATACCCAGAAACAAGAATTTCCTGATCATGTCCGCTGATTATTCCCAGGTGGAGCTGAGAATTCTGGCGCATTTTTCCCAGGATCAGACTTTGATGACCTCGTTCAAGAAGGGTGAGGACATACATAACCGCACGGCCAGCGAGGTATTCGGCGTACGCATCGACAGGGTAACCTCCGAGCAGAGAGCCGTCGCCAAGACCACCAATTTCGCCATCATCTATGGAGTGAGCGCTTACGGGCTTTCCCGGCAGACCGACATGACGCCCCAGGAGGCGGCCATGTTCATCGATGTTTACTTCAAAAGATATCCCCGGGTGAAGGAATACATAGACCAGATGATCGAACTTGCCCGGGAGCAGGGATTCGTCACCACCCTTCTGGGCAGAAGAAGATATATTCCGGAGATCAACGGTTCCAACCGGCAGAAAAGAGAATTTGCCGAAAGAACCGCTATTAACACACCCATTCAGGGTTCTGCCGCCGATCTGATCAAAGTGGTGATGATCGATATCGACAAGGAGTTGAAAAAACGGAAATCCAAGATGATTCTTCAGGTTCATGACGAGCTGGTCTTCGAAGTTCACAAGGATGAGCTGGATGAGGTTAGGGAAATGGTGAGGGACAAGATGGAGAACACCGTCGATTTAGAGGTGCCGATTAAGGTTGATATAAATGTAGGAGAGAACTGGCTGGAGGCAAAGTAGTCAGCGGCATGAACCATATGGTTCATGCCAGCGGATTAAATCGATACAACCGGTCAACGGACTCGTCCTGAGGGCTTTGCCCGAAGGATTAAACGGATGCAACGGATAGAGCTGGTCAGCGGATGAAACGGATGTAACGGATAAAACCGGTCAACGGACTCGTCCTGAGGGCTTTGCCCGAAGGATTAAGCGGATGTAACGGATGACAAACCTCAAGATGTTATCCGTTTGATCTGTTGCCTCCGTTGACAGAATTTCTCTAAACCATGCTGCTAATCGGAGTAACAGGAGGCATTGCCTGCGGAAAGACCGAGGTGGCCGAGGTCTTTCGAAAGAAGGGGGCAATAGTCCTGTCAGGAGACCAGATCGGAAAGGAAGTGGTGGAGAAAGAGGGCACGGTCTTGAAGCAACTGGTGCATGCCTTCGGCCAAGACATCCTGAACAAGAATGGTACTCTTGATCGGCGCAAATTGGGGGAGATAGCCTTTGCCTCTGAAGAATCCAGAGATAAGCTGAACAGAATCATCCATCCGCATTTGCTGAAAGAGCTCAGGGGGAGGATTCAGAATATAGAAGAAGAGAATCCCCGGGCAGTGGTGGTGATTGATGCGGCTTTGATTGTCGAATGGGGATTGGAGAAGGAACTTGACTATCTGATATTCGTCGAATCGAAAGAAGAGAATAAGATCAGAAGATTGCAGAAAGAGAAGGGCTACTCCAAAAAGGAAGCTCTGGATAGAATCAAATCCCAGCTGCCGGAGAAAGTCAAAGAGAAGAAGGCGGACGTGGTAATAAGAAACGATGAGGGGCTGGCTGAATTGAGAACCGCGGCGGATGGGGTCTGGAGGTTTATTGCTGCGTGTTTTGTCGAATAGGTCTTCGACCCATGGCTGGCAGGCATATTCGACCTACGCCGACCCTAAGGTAAGAATAAAAAACTCTTGCGTTGATCTCTGAAATCGTTATAATGACTTTGGTTTTTGGTTGTCACCGTGAACCGTGAGCCAAAAACCGTGAACCGAATTCCCGGGGCAGTAGCTCAGTTGGGAG
>JBARPX010000116.1:0-8942 GCA_049643405.1 Candidatus Zixiibacteriota bacterium | reverse complement strand
TTCTGGTTCAGGCTGGAAGGACTGAAGTGGCTCATCACCAACATCGCCACCGTGGGGATCCTGGTCCTGGTTATCGTGTTTCAGCCGGAGCTGCGGAATGGTCTGGCCCAGATAGGACACAGCAAGCTCTTTCGCGTGTTCTTCAGATACGAGAAGAGCAAGACCTTAGACGAGCTGGTCAGGGCGGCCGTCCGGCTCTCTCAGATGCGCTACGGGGGACTGGTGGTAATCGAAAGGGAGATCGGGCTGAAGGATCTCATTGAGACGGGCAAGGCCGTCAACGCTGAGATCTCGGCTGACCTGCTGGTGACCATCTTCACCCCCTACACTCCTCTTCACGATGGCGCAGCAATCGTCCAGGGAGATTATGTGGTGGCGGTGGCCTGCACCCTTCCCCTGACGCAGAATCCCCGGTATGCCAGACTCTTCGGGATGCGGCACAAGGCCGCCATCGGGGTGACCGAGGAATCGGATGCCATCGTCATGGTAGTTTCCGAGGAGACCGGAAAGATAGCCATCGCCTACAAGGGGGTTCTGTACGAGAACGTCGACAAGTCGACGCTGAAGGAGAGGCTGGTCAAAATGTCAAAATCCGGCTGATCCATTATTCAAGCCTTTTGCTTCCTGTCGAAAGGCAACATGCTCTTCATCGACTATGCGGAGATCTCGGTCAAAGGGGGAGACGGCGGAAGAGGGTGCGTGAGCTTCCGACGGGAAAAGTACGTGCCGAAGGGCGGGCCGGATGGAGGAAATGGAGGGGATGGCGGAAGCGTCACAGTTCAGGTAGACCCTCATATGACCACCTTACTGGATTATCGCTACAAGAAACACTACAAGGCGCAAAACGGAGAGCCGGGTCAGGGGGGCCTGAAACAGGGCAAGAGGGGCGAAGGTGTTACCATAAGAGTCCCCCCCGGGACCGTTTGCAAGGAGCTGGAGACGGACAAGGTGCTTGCGGATTTGACCAGGAAAGATCAGAAAGTGGTGGTGGCTCAGGGCGGGAAAGGAGGGAGGGGCAACGCCTCCTTCAAATCCCCCACACACCAGTCACCCAGAAGGGCAGAGCCTGGAATCAAGGGGGAAAGAAAAAAACTCTCCCTTGAACTGAAGCTTCTGGCCGACGTGGGGCTGGTGGGGCAGCCCAACGTGGGCAAGTCGACCCTGCTTTCCCGGCTGTCGTCCGCTAAGCCCAAGATAGCAAGCTACCCCTTCACCACCCTCACCCCGAACCTGGGGATGGTCAGACTGGAAGATCACCGCAGCTTCGTTTTGGCCGATATCCCCGGTTTGATCGAAGGGGCGCATCAGGGAAAAGGGTTGGGACACGAGTTTCTCAAACATATTCAAAGGACCAAGCTTCTTCTTTATCTTTTGGATGCATCATCTGACGATGTTCAGGCCGACTACCAGTCGCTTTCAGAGGAGATCGAGCTTTTCGATCCACTCCTCTCCCGGCGCCCCCGGGTGGTAGCGCTAAACAAGATCGACCTGTGGAAAAAACCGAAAGAAATAGAGATCGATGGCGGCGAAATGCCGGTTTGCCGTATCTCCGCCCTGACCGGAGTAGGTTTAAAAGAGCTTCTGGGAGTTCTGAAATCTAAATTGGAGGAGATCAGGGAATTATCCTGAGGCATTCGATTCGAACCAAAGTAACTTCACTCTACCCCATGAGGGTGTGTCAGAATTCCGGTTTTTGTAGCCGCCCCGCCTCTGGCGGGGCGAGATTGTGATGTTGAAGACCAACAACTTACGCCCGTACGGGCGGCTACAACTGTAAAACATCATTATGACACAGCCCACTTGGGGAGAGTGAAAGGTAGCAAAGCCCACCAGAGGCGGGGGTGGATGATAACATCCACCCGGGAGCATAAGACGTTGCGAGGATAATGTTTTGGATTCTTCCGAACTGAAAAGCTGGCTGGCTCTCTCTACCGTCCCGAAGATTGGGCCGATTCGCTATGTCTCTTTGGTCAAGCACTTCGGGTCTCCGGCTAAAGTGCTGGCCGCATCCAAAAGGGAGCTGGCCCAACTGCCTGACGTGGGACCGGTCACGGCCTCCGGCATAAGGAATAGCGTGTCATGGGAGACGGCGGAGGAGCAGCTTGGGCTCTGCGAGAAAACTAAGGTGCAGATTGTGACCTTCAAAGATGAAGGCTATCCTAAGAATCTTCTCTCCATCTATGACCCGCCCCCTTTTCTCTTTGTCGGGGGAGAAATCAAAGAGGAGGATCAGAATGCGGTGGCCATAGTGGGCTGTCGCTCTGCCTCGCCTTACGGAAGACGGATCACCGAGAGGATCGGAAGAGAGCTGGTGCGAAGGGGGATCACCATTGTAAGCGGCATGGCGCGAGGCATCGATTCCATCGGTCACCTGGCCGCCTTAAAGGAGAAGGGACGGACCCTGGCCGTATTCGGATCGGGCTTAGACGTGCTGTACCCGCCGGAAAACAGAAAGCTGGCGGGGCAGATCCGATCTTCCGGAGCCATCATATCCGAATTTCTCCTGGGCACAAAGCCCGAGGCGCCGAATTTCCCCAGGCGGAATAGACTGATAAGCGGGCTCTCCCTGGGTGTGGTGATAGTTGAGGCGGGAAACAAAAGTGGCGCTCTGCTAACCGCCCAGTGCGCCTTAGACCAGAACCGCGAAGTCTTCGCCATCCCGGGAAACCTCGGTTCAAAAAACAGCGAGGGGACCAACAGGCTGATAAAGGAGGGGGCCAAGCTGGTTACCTCGGTGGAGGACATCCTGGAGGAGTTGAGGATATTCACCAGGGAGGGAGAATCCAGTTCATTTGAGGAGACGAAAAAAGACCCGTCCGGTCTTTCCGAGGCGGAGAAGAGCATATTCAAACTCATCTCGGATGAGCCCTATCACATAGATAAGATTGCCTCCAAGGCCTCTGTCGGTGTGCCCCAGGCTCTAGCCATGCTCCTGTCGTTGGAGCTTAAAGGCTTAGTCAAGCAGCTTTCCGGCAAGATGTTCGTTCGAGCTTAGCTTCACCAAGAAGCCATTGGTTTTGACCGAAGTTGATGCAGAGCCGAACCTGCCGATAAAAATAAGATACGAGCTTTCGCAAGACTTTTGGATTTTGTTCCTTGAATTTGTCCAATTCCTTGCATTTCTCCGTCATTTGATTTAAATTACAGGATGGGCAGGTTTGCCCTACGGTGTGGAGAAGAGCAAAGGCGCTTAAGTTGAGTGAAGAAAGGTACTGCCTTGGTCCAAAGTGAGATTCAGGTTACCAATAAATTGGGACTGCACGCCCGCCCGGCGGCCATGCTGGTGCAGACGGCGTCCAAATTCAGGTCGGAGATCAGCCTGAAAAAAGATGACGTGGAGGCGAATGCCAAGAGCATCCTGAGTGTGATGATGCTGGCGGCAGAGGCGGGGAGCTTGGTGACAATCAAAGCCGAGGGCGAAGACGAACAGCAGGCCGTGGAGACCCTGACCAAGATGTTCGAGGAGAAATTCGGAGAGGAATAGGTGAAGAAACCGGATAAGCAGGTTTGCACCATATATCGAGGTACTCCAGCCTCCCCCGGGGTGGTGATAGGGAAGGTGTTTCTTCTCAACCGTGAGAGCATCGAGGTGGTCCAGGAGACTATTCCGAAAGCCGAGGTGAAAAACGAGGTCTCCAGGTTCAAAAGGGCACTCCATGACAGCAAGGAGGAAGTAGTTAAGATCAGGGAAAAGGTGGCCAAGAGGATCGATCCGGATCATGCCAAGATATTCGATGCCCAGATAATGATAATAGGAGACGATTGGATCAACGACGCGGTAATCGAGAGAATCAAGAAGGACCGAAATAATGCGGAGTTCGTCTACCGGAAGGTGATCGACCGGTCCATAAAGACATTGTCCTCCTCCAAGGATGAATATCTGAAGGAGAGGATAATGGACATAAATGCGGTGGCCAACCGTCTCATCTATAATCTCTTGGGCATTAAGCGGCTAACCCTCGAAAGCCTCAAGTCTCCGGTGATTCTGGTGGCCAGATCTTTATCCCCCGGTGACGTGGTACACATGAAGAAAGAGAGCATCTTAGCTTTTGCCACCGACATGGGTGGTGGAACCTCGCACGTGGCGTTGTTAGCCAAATCCATGGAAATCCCTGCCGTGGTGGGACTGAAGAACTTCTTCGATCAGGCCCAGGACAAACAGAGCATCGTCCTGGATGGGATGAAGGGAGAGGTGATCATCTGTCCGGATGAGCGGATCCTCAAAGAATACGAGAAGAGAAGAAAACATATACTTCAGAAGACCGAAGAGCTTTCCCAGCTTAAGCTGCTTCCCGCTGAGACCCAAGATGGGAAGAAAATAGAGCTTTCTGCCAACATCGAGCTTCCCTCTGACACCGATTCTGCATTAGAGTACGGGGCTGAAGGCGTGGGCTTGTTCCGGACGGAGTACCTGTACATCGCCCGGTCCGACTTCCCCACCGAGGAGGAGCAGCACAAGGCTTATCGGGAGGTGGCGGAGAAGGTCTATCCCAAGTCGGTCATCCTGCGGACCTTTGACCTGGGCGGGGACAAATTTGATGAACATGCCCGGGGCGTTTACGAAGCCAACCCGTTCCTGGGCTGGCGGGCCATCCGCGCCTGCCTGGATCTTCCAGAGATGTTCAAGGTCCAGCTAAGGGCCATGCTGAGGGCCAGTGACAAAAAGAATATCAAGATTATGTTCCCCATGATCTCCGAGGTGGGAGAGCTCCAGAAAGCGAAGGCCATTCTAAACGAGGCCAAGGATGAATTGAGGGTAAAGGAAGTTCCATTCGACCAGAACGTCCCAGTGGGAATAATGGTGGAGATACCTTCCGCCGCACTGGTTGGTGACGCATTGGCAAAGAATTGTGATTTCTTCAGCATTGGCACCAACGATCTTACTCAGTATACCCTGGCGGTGGATCGGGGCAACGAGAGGATCGCTTATCTCTATCAGGGATTCCATCCGGCGGTGCTGAAGTTGATCAAACAGAGCATCGATGCCGCTCACCGCAACGGCATCTGGGTGGGCTTATGCGGAGAGATGGCTGCCAATCCTTTAGCCACCATGCTTCTGGTGGGCATGGGAGTGGATGAGCTTTCCACCTCGGCCATGGCCATACCGGAGATAAAGAAGACCATCCGCTCCATGAAGCTCGAAGAAGCGAAGATACATGCACAAGAGGTGCTCAGGCTTTCCAGCGTCGATGAGATAGAGAAATTCTTAAGCGAAGATTACGTCAAGAGATTTGGAAAGGATAACAAGAGCAGGCCGGTTTGATCCCGGTGTTTGAGTGAAGCTCGTTCCGATAAGGAATGAAAGGCCGTCCGGGAATATCTGAGCAGTGCCCGTCGTTTGAACGAAAGGATGAATAGCCGGTGCATTCTTTGAATGATTTGGAGGGTATCAAAAGGTTAGATCGAGGGGGGATGTACGACGATATTTATGATTTCCCTTCTCAATTCGAGGATGCGCTTCGACTCACCAGGGCGACACCAGTCCCGGATTGGGAAAAAAGTAGGATAGATAAGATAGTCGTGGCCGGTCTGGGCGGATCCGCCATCGGGGCAGACCTGGTGCGGTCATACCTGGCAGATAAGCTCGATATTCCCATGGTCATCTGCAGAAACTACACCCTCCCTAATTTTGTGGATTCGTCCTCTATGGTTTTTGTGTCCAGCTATTCCGGAAACACAGAGGAGACCCTTTCTGCTTTTGAAGACGCGTCCAAAAGGGGCGCTAAAATCATCTGCATGACTTCTGATGGTGAAGTTGAAGATATCTCCGCCCGGAGAAAGCTACCCTGTGTTCGGCTGCCCAAGGGCTATCAGCCCCGAGCCGCCCTGGGCTACTCATTTGTGCCGGTACTGGCTATGCTGGAAAGATGCGGATTCGTCGAGGGCGAGGAAGCAAATATTCATGAGGTAGGCGTGTTTCTGGCTGAAAACAGAGGTAAGTACCGGGTGGAGGTCGGCACCGACAAGAATGAAGCGAAGAAGCTCGCCATGAAGCTTCACGGAAAGCTGCCCATAGTCTACGCCGCCTGTGATCGTTTCGACGCGGTCTCTACCAGATGGAAGGGGCAGTTCTGCGAAAACGCCAAGATGCTGGCCTTCAACAACGTGTTTCCGGAATTCAACCACAACGAGCTGGTGGGCTGGAAGGTGCTCTCCGGTTACCGGGACGATCTGATCGTGGTGATGCTGAAGGACAGAGAGGATCATCCGCGCATCAAGACCAGAATGGAGATCGTCAAGGGGATTATTGAAAAGCTGAAGGTGGAGGTGATAGAGACCGAAAGCTGCGGAGAAAATCTTTTGTCGCGAATGTTCTCCCTCATCCAGCTTGGAGACTTTGTCAGTTTCTTTTTGGCCGTGTTGAATGAAGAAGATCCTACTCCGGTCAGGGTCATTGATTATCTGAAGAATGGACTGTGATTCAAACGTAAGCAGTTAGAGGGAATCGGATCTCATTCGCATATGAACCATCTTTCAATTGTAGGTTTAGGAACAAGACCCATTCCGAACATGGTGATGTCCTGAAGATGAGTTAGAGTGAGGGAAAGGAAATGCAAAATTTGGCGATCTTGACTAATGGTGGTGATACTTGCGCACTGAATGCCTCGATAGAAGCGATAAGGAGAGAGGCCCGCAAAGTCGGATTCGGAAAGATCATTGGCATCGAAGGCGGTTATCATGGGCTGCTTTACAGGAACTTTCGAATTCTCAATGAACGCGTTGACGAGCGAATGGGCGGAGCTATCCTAAGAAGTCTAAGAGAGAGTCCATGCACACTCAAGGGCAACGAGTATGTTTTGGATAAAGACAAGATGAAGAAGATGGTGGACTTCTTGAGTGAACTCGAAGTTGATGTTTTGGTTGTGATTGGTGGCGATGGCACATTGCAGGCAACTAAGCTTTTTCACGAGGCGGTACAAGACAAATACAAATTCAAGATCCTCGGCTTTCCTAAGACCATTGACAATGACATTCGGACAAAGAGTACGTTCGAGGGCATCGAGGTCGCCCTGTGCCCCGGATACCCTACGGCCGCTCGTAAAATCGCGTTAGTTACCCAGGATATACGGACGACCGCTATCAGCGCACAACGCGTCTTCGGCGTAGAGACGATGGGGAGGGATGCCGGCTGGTTGGCAGCGGCATCCACTGGTGGTGGCCCTGACATGATCCTCATTCCTGAATTTCCACTTGATGAAAATGGAAAGCGGCGCCTTCTTGAAAGGACAGAGAAGTACTTCAGAATGGGCTTAAATGTCGTGTTTGTAGTATCTGAAGGCACGAGATGGGCTGATGAAGAAGGCAAAATAGTCCAGATTAGAACAATCGAGTTTGGACCAAGGAAACTTGGAGGTGTGGCTGACAAAATTGTGAAGTTCATCGAGGCAAACCTAAAAGACAAATTTGATGATGCAACACCATTTGAAGTACGTCCTCATCACACGGACTATGTTCCCAGAGCCGGATCTCCCTGTGAGTATGATTTGAAATTTGTTGATGTCCTCGCGAAGAGGTTGGGAATCCTCTTGGAACGGGAAGAATACGGAAAAGTACCGGTTCTGAGAAATGTGGTTCCTTACAACGAACTAAACTTGGACGATACCGCATCATTAGATATAGAAGAGATGGAACCCATGTTGTTTCCCAAAAAAGATTTCTATGACGAAGAGAGGCTATTAAGTAATAAAGCTTTCAGCAAATTCTTGCGAACCATTACTTCTGGCCCTGATAGCGGAAATTTCTATACTAGTAAGGTCCCTTGATTTCGTGGGAAACGCCAGTCCGTCTTCAACGGAGTCTGATCTATCGGGTGGAGGATCCGACAGCCACAAAAACAAAGGAAAAAAGGTGGACCCACCCTTCACTGTGCGTTAATTACTCATGTGAAACCTACACGAAAAACTGCAAAATCAGACTCATGTTTCAAATCCTAAAGCCAAACCATTCGGTTGTCCTGGTTGCCTTGTCTTGTCTCTTTGTTGTCTTCTCACAACCGGCCCAATGCGCAGAGGACACACTGATAATCAAGATCGCTTCACCCGCTGACCCAAGGGTGAAAGATACCCCTGACGATGGCGGCGGGAGCTTGACTCTGACATGGAAGCTGTCACCGGATGATACAGAAGAGATGGGTGACATAGAGGGATACGAGATCTTCAGAGCCAGCCGAAGAGATACCAGCCTCAAACTTATCAGCATGGTCGGCGACAATACCACTTCCTTTACGGACGTTGGATTAGAGAGGGGCCAAGAGTATTCTTACGCTCTCAGAGCCAAGAGAGGTGATTCGAATTCCCTGTTGATTTATTCGGATTTCGCCCAGCCGAAGATCAACTGGTTCAGAAGCTATCGGTTAAACATGTTGGTTTTGCTTTTGGTCTTCTCCGCATCGGTGCTTTTATACATTCGCAGCGCCAAGGGTGGCAAAAGTCTTTTCATTCGCAAGTTAGCCGGCTTGGAGGCAGTGGAGGAGGCGGTGGGAAGAGCCACCGAGATGGGGAAACCGGTTCTTTTTATTCCGGGGATTTCGGACTTAGACGAGATTCAGACCATCGCCGGGCTTTCCATACTGGGCCGGGTGGCCCGCATCACCGCCCAGTATGAGACTCCACTGGTGGTGCCGGTGCTTTATCCCATGGCGCTGGCAGCGGCAGGGGAGGTGGTCAGGGGGGCTTACTTAGACTCGGGCAAGTCGGATAGCTTCAAGCCGGATATGGTGCGGTACGTGGCAGGCGAGCAGTTTGCTTACGTGGCAGCCGTGAACGGATTAATGCTGCGAGAAAAACCTGCGGCCAACATTTACATGGGGGCATTCTACGCCGAGTCTCTGCTTTTAGCCGAGACCGGGTTTGCGGCAGGCGCCATCCAGATTGCCGGGACGGCCATGCCGGAGCAGCTCCCCTTCTTCATCGCTGCCTGCGACTATACCCTGATGGGCGAGG
>JBARPX010000115.1:0-7937 GCA_049643405.1 Candidatus Zixiibacteriota bacterium | reverse complement strand
CGGCAGAGAATAAAGGAAAACAAGAAGGATGCGTGGGCCCACGTTATCTTAGGCAATTCGTACGGTGTGAAGGCGGTGTATAACGCCACGAAAGGGGAGTGGTGGTCGGGCTTAAACGAAGGGCTTTCGGCCAAATCCGCATTGAAGAAGGCCATACAACTTGACCCCGAGCTTTACGATGCCTATGTGGGGCTCGGCTCTTACCACTACTGGGCCAGCGTAAAGACCAGGGCCTTATGGTGGCTTCCCTTTATCGGAGACCACCGGCAAAGGGGAATCTCTCAGACCAAGCTGGCACACGAAAAATCGATCTTCTCCTCAGCCGCGGCCGCCAGCGGGCTCATCTGGATGTATATCAGCGAAAAACAGTACGACCAAGCCATAAGCTTAGCTCAAGAGATGCAGTCGGAGTACCCGGCAGGAAAATCATTCTTGTGGCCGCTGGCACAGGCTTACTTCGAGAAAAGGAACTGGAACGATGCCCTGTCGACGCACCAGAACCTCTTGGAAAGACTCGAAAGAGATCACAGATCAGGAAATCCGGATCAGTCTTACAACTTGGTCGAGTGCAGGTTCCACATTGCCAACTCTCTTTTCATCTTGGGTAGATATCCCGAGTGTGACTCTGTTTGTCAGGAAATCCTGAGTTTCCCGCTGGATGAGAAGATAATGAAAAGGCAAGAAAAGAAGCTCAAGAGGGTTGGACAGCTCTCGGAGAAATGTCTGGAACTCTCGGGAAGAAAGAAGTAGGGGTCGCATTCATGCGACCCGCTTTGTCAGAACCCGCCCCCCTGGGATCTATATGAATCTGTTCATCAGCTCACTCGTTACCCGATCTACGTTTTCCGGAGTAATTCCAAGCTCGCTGCAGGCTCTCCCAGCCCTTGCCATCCTGTTGGGTTTCTCCATGTCGGCCAGACCGGAGAAGACTCCGATCCTTCTTCCCACCTGATATAGTGCTTGCTGCTCCGGATCCATCGCCAGAAACGTGCGAAGGATATTCATCATATGCTCTTTATCCTGTGGAAGGGTGCCCTCCAAATCCTGAAAGAGATTCAGGATGTGGTCGCTTTTCACCACGCTGGTGATCCCGTCCAACTCCTGGATGAACATAAGAATCTCCTGGATCACCTCCTTCTCGGAGCACTTCTCAAAACGACCCGATTGCCAATCTTCGAAGAGGGGAGCGGAATTTGGAATCGCCAGGGTTCTCAGCCTTATGAAATCGGGGTTGATCTGGTTCAGCGCATCGGCCGTTTCCAGAGCATGCCCCTTTGAGTATTTCTTACCTCCCAGGCCAGGCATATAGTAATCCGACAATTCTATCCCCGCCTTTTTCACTTTGATCCCGGCCTGGATGTGCATCTCCTTGGTGACCCCCTTCTTAACCATCTTGAGGACCTCATCCGAGCCGGACTCCAGGCCGATGTGAATTCGGTTCAGGCCGGCATCTCCAATAGCCTTCAAGTCTTCCTCTTTAGTCCGGGCAATTGTCTGCGACCGTGCATATGAAGTTATCCTCTGGATCTGAGGAAAGCGCTTCTTCAGGTGCTTCAGAATTTCCACCAAATCGGAGGCTTGTATTATGAGGCTGTTTGCATCCTGGATAAATACAGATTGCATCCCGCCGGCAAAATACCAGTTAAATGCCGCCACAAACGCTGGTGATCTATCCGCATCAACCTCGTCGGCAAGTTTCCTGACCTCACTTGCAGGTACACGACCGCGTTCGTCCGCCAACTGGCGGAAGGTTTCCACGCGCTGAAAAACAGCATCGATATCCTTCTTCACGTGTTCAACCGGGCGTCTGGAGAACTTTGTTCCTTTGTAGACCGGGCAGAAGGTACAGCGATTCCAGGGACAGTTCCTGGTTACGCGCACCAGCAGGCTATATGCCTCGCTCGGCGGCCGTATGGGCCCCTGCTCGAAGCCTGAGTAAGCATCGGAGAGTTTCTTCTGGGTCTTGTCCGGCGATTCCCGCATGCCACTCCCTCAACGCCCCCGCACTCTCTGGTACGGACATACGACGGGAAGTGCAGCGCAGACCTTGCCCAGGCTGAAGTTCTTCAAGGAAGACCGCCCGTCACCTGGCAAGCAAAAAAACTCTTGACAAACTGGTGCTCTTTGCATATATAGAATTCAGCACGCACTGATATCCGAAAGTCAAGGGGAGCAGTTCCAGGTTGCGGAGTCCGAGTCCGCAAACGACCGTTTAGTCTTCAAGAAAGGAGGTGAGGAACATGCCAAAGGTAAAGAAGCGCTCAGGGAAGGAAGAGGAGTTTGACAGCAAAAAGGTGGAGCGATCCATGAGGGCAGCCGGGGCCAAAGAGGACACCGCCCGTAAGATAGCTGAGGGGGTGAAACACCGCGAGGGGATGGCTACTTCAGAGATTCGCAGCCACGTTACCGCAGAGCTTAAACGCCACGAGCCCGAGGCCGCCAAACGCTACGAGACGCATCGCAAATGACCTCTCGTCGGCTGGGAAATCAGCCAGCAGGTCAGGGATTGCTGTCAAACGTCCACATCCGGGGAGCTACAGGCTCCGGCTAACGTCTGCTGGAGCCTGCGGCATTTTCATTGAGAAAAGAATAGATGTAGTCTCCAGGGGGCTGAGTGGAAGGCTAAAGCTTTCCGCTACAACGTCATCTGAAAAAACACTTGCAAGGGAGGGGGAATCCATTATACTGTTAACATGAACACGAGGATCAAGACTCTTACTCTTCTGCTCGGGATCATACTCCTTTTGGCCGGGTGTTCTACCAAAATCACCGCGCCTGTCAAGTGCGACTGGCAACTGGTGCCGTGCGAGTACAAACTTACCGGAGATGACGAGTCAATCTTGCAGGTTCGGGCGCTGGTGGCCGAATTCGACTCAGCCAAGATCGTTGCGCATACCTTTCACTGGACGGTTTACGGCGACACACTTTCCCGTGAAACAACTCTCTTCCCGCGCGAACATAAAATAGCCAAAGTCTATACGATTTTTACCGCAGACAGATCCCTGCCCATAAATTCAGTCCTCAGATCCGTCGAACTGTTCATAAAGAACTAGAGATAAAGGAACAGGTATCCGGCAAAAAGCCGCCCGCACCACGCGAGCGGTTTTTTTACGCTCTGAAGAGACCGTAGGGGTCGCATTCATGCGACCCGACGATGCCGACTATGGATATAAGATTTCTTTAATTTTCGCTTGCGAATGAACCCAAGAAGAGTATATTATGGTTCAGGGTAATCCTATGGACAAAACCTGTCAAGAGTTAGAAATCCATCTTAAGAAGAAGTCGAAAGACAACTACCTGGCTCAAGCGGTGGATTCAAAGGGCAAGATCAGGGGCGAGAAGTCTTTCGTTCTTGAGATGGATAAGCTCAAGATGAGAGAGGACCTCCAGCGACTCGAGAAACTGGCTTTAAGCTCAGAACAGGTGAAGGACCACCTCCATATCAACTTCGGAAAACATATGTTCAATCTGGTGTTCGGAGATGGCATAAAAGCTCACTATGACAAATGCCTGACGAAAGACCAACCCTTGAGGATAAGGATCAGAGTTGATGAATCAGTAAGGGAACTGCACAACGTCCCCTGGGAGTTTCTGCACGACGGCGAAGATTTCCTGGTCACCCAATCCGAGACTCTGATTTCAAGATTACCGTTGAACGTAAAGAGAAAGAAGAGGGGCAAACTTGACCAGGCTGTCAGCATGCTCGTCGTGATCTCCAATCCCCTGAACCTTCCAGATCATATGGTGCTGAATACTGAAAGAGAGCAGGAGGTCATACTCGGTGCCTTGGACAAGCTCCACAGAGAACGAAAACTGGACATAGATTTCGTTGATGATGCCTCGTTGGATACGATTCAGGATTACCTCTCCGACAAGGAGTACCATATTCTTCATTTTACCGGACATGGAGTATTTGACGAGAATACAGACAGAGGGTTTCTGTTGCTTGAGGATTCCAACCACCTGATGAGGAATGTGGAAAACGAAGAGGTGGCAACCATACTTCAGAACCACAAGAGCCTCAGGCTGGTGGTCCTCAGCGCCTGTCAATCCGCAAAGGCTTCGAACAACACCGGTTACCCGGACTTATCCCGAACTCTCCTGCAGAAAGGGGTCCCTGCGGTTCTGTCCATGCAGCATTCAGTGTTGGACACATCCGCCACCGATTTTGCCGATAGATTCTACCGTTCCTTAGCAGGCGGTAAGGCCGTTGATGATGCTTTATTCGACGCTAGAATGACTTTGTATGCCGGGGAAAACAGGAACCGGGTCGATTTCGCCACGCCGGTGCTATTCCTAAACGATGCTAATGCCATAAACCTGGCCCACATCAAGGTCGAAGAGAAAGCGACTGGGGTAAAGGAGAAGCAATTTGACGCGGGTGAAGTGGCAGTGATGAGGCAGGGATTCGTGGGAAGGAGAAGGGAGCTGCGGGCGATAAGGGAAGGATTCACCAGCGGGAGAAAAAGGGCCTACATGATTCACGGCTTCGGGGGAATCGGGAAATCGGTCCTGGCGACAAGGGCCGCTCTTAATATGCAGGATCACTTCGACGGAGCGAAAGTAATAAAAGTCGGTGATAAAACCACCCCGGAGCAGATCATGGATGATCTGAACGGCTTCCTTATGGTGGCCGGCTGCCATAAGTTCAACAAACATGTACACGACCCGATTTCAATGGAAAACAAGACGGGAGTGCTGGTCGGTGTGCTCAATGAGGAGCGGCTGTTGATCATCCTTGACAATCTTGAGGACGTTCTGACCAAAGATACTAATAAGAAGATTGCCAATCCGAGTCTGAACAAGTTCATCCAACTCTTGCTGAATGGAGTAGGCCAAAGCACGAAGTTTATCTTCACATCGCGCTATGATTTCGATCCGCTGGACGGCAGACTCCCGGGTCACATAGGCAAGATCAACCTGCCCGAGCTTTCCTTCCCCTTCATGTCGTTCCTGATGAACAACTTCGAAGCACTAGGGAAGCTGCCGCCGGCAAAGAAACTGGAGATATATCAAAAAACCGGCGGGCATCCCTTTGCCCTGGGAGTTTTTGACAGGCATGCGCAGATAACCTCCGTGGATTCGGTTCTCTCGAATCTGGCTCCGGTCAAAAAGGAGATGATAGAATTCACTTTGCTCGGCATGACCTATAACCGGCTCTCACCCAAAGCACAGACGTTGCTCAAAAGGATGTCCGTGTTTGAAGAAGCTGTGCCACTCGAAGCTCTGGAGTGGATGATGGGCGATGATGACCAGCCAGCGACAGAGATCGACGAAGAGCTGCAGGCTTTGAGCGGTTGGGGGCTCGTGGTGAAGAAGGAGGAGTACCTGAGCGAGGAGAAGGCGGGCCTCTATGCGATGCACCAACTGGTGACAGACTTTGCCACAGATAAGCTGGAAGATGACAAGACGCAACAGACAAATGCTCTGCTGGTGCGGGCGGCCCGGTTCTACGAGATACTGGGGAAGAGTACAAAAAGCCTCTGGGACTGGCTGCAGGCGAGGGAGTACTATTACAAGGCCCACGAATACGTGAAGGCCTTCGATATAGTTGGCGCGCTTACCGAGCCTCTCTTGCGCTGGGGACACATGGAGCTGCTAACGAGACTTCTGACTGAATCCGCCAGCACACTTGAACGACGCCATAAGGCCGTGGCTCTGGGGAATCTGGCCACCCTTTGTCAGGAGATGGGTGACTACAAGACTGCTATAGAAAAGCATAACGAAGTTAAGGACATTTTCCAAAAAGAAGGTGATCGAGCCAATGTTGCAGTTGCTCTCCATCAGTTGGGCATGATCCATGAGGATCAAGGCAACTACAAAGAGGCGGTCAAGAACTATGAAGAGGGCTTGAAGCTATCGGAAGAACTTGGGGATAAAGCGGGAATCGCTAGATCTCTTCATCATTTGGGGAACGTGTATTTGCTTCAAGGCAGCAACAAGGAGGCGGCAGGAAAGTATAAAGAGAGCCTGAAGATAGTCAAGGAATTGGGGAACAAAAGCGGCATCGCCGCGACTCTTCACCAGTTGGGGATGATTCATCAGGATCAAGGCAACTACAAAGAGGCGGTCAAAAAGTATGAAGAGGCCTTGAAGATAAGACAAGAATTGGGGGAAAAAAGCGGCATCGCCTACACGCTGGGCCAGCTTGGTAATGTCCATTATGATCAAGGCAACTACGCGGAAGCTCAAAAGAACTATGAGAAAGTCCTGCGCTTCAGCGTGGAATTGGGTGACACAAGGAGCATCGCCATAACTCTTCATCAGCTGGGGATGATTCATCAGGATCAGGGCAACTACAAAGAGGCGGTCAAAAAGTATGAAGAGAGCTTGAAGATAAAAGAAGAATTGGGGGGTAAAAGCGGCATCGCCGGAACTCTTCACCAGTTGGGGAATCTATATTTTCTTCAAGGCGACCACAAAGAGGCCGTCAAAAAGTATGAAGAGAGCCTGAAGATAAATGAAGAATTGGGGGATAAAAGGGGCATCGCCGGAACTCTTCACCAGTTGGGAACAATAGATGAAGCACAGGGGAATTATCGCAAGGCTATGCAGTACTATTTGCCCGCACTGGCAATGTTCCAGGAACTTGGATCGCCCAATGCGGAAATCGCTCTGTCATCTCTTGCCCGCTTACGAAAAAAGATGGGCGAAAACGAGTTCGAAAAGCTGTGGAAGGAGCTGACGGGGGGGGGACACAAAGCAGTAGCCAGTCGGCAGTCTGCAGTAGGCAGACACAAAGGCAAAAAGGAGAGAAAGTGAAAAAGGTTAAGTGCCCTTACTGCGGGCATGAGTATGAGGAAAACGTTGAACAGATCTACGAGGAAGGACAGATACCTGTGATCAGGCGGGCTCGGGCAACTCCGCCCCCTCGCACCGGGAAGAAAAGCGTAGATTTAGTCTGCCCTAATTGCAGGAGAGAATTTGAGTTCTCCTGGTAGGCCTCACGAATTCTGCTGGGGCGCGTAGGGACAGGGCTCGTCCCTGTCCGAACACCGCCCCGGACAGCCACAAGGGCTGTCCCTACGACTTGGCCACGGATTTCATCCGTTTAATCCGGTCAATCCTTCGGGCAGAGCCCTCAGGACGAGTCCGTTGACCGAATGAAAAAGGAAATCTTATGAATGAAAAAAAGGAAGAGCCAACCGGCGGTCCAGCTGAATCGCCCATGAAATTCTGGCGCGATAATGCCAAATCAATGCTGGGCACATCTATTGAGTCCATAGAGAGCGCGGCGAAGCAACTCATTGCTATTTGCGGGCTCTTGGAGGGAATCTATTTTCATGCCATCACCTATTCAGACATCCGAGGATGCATCGGAACCATCGCGGGAATATTCTACCTTGCCCCGCTGGTTTTATGGCTTCTGAGCATACTATTTGCAGTTTTGGTTTTCTCTCCGAAGGTCTATCACACCAACATCGCTTCGGGAAGAGAGTCAAAGGAAACCTTCATAAAGATCGTCGCCTACAAACACGGAAAACTCAAGACCTCCCAAACCATATTCTTCATCAGCTTCATCTTCCTTTTGATCGCCATGGGCTTTTACCTCTGGCGAGCTTAAAGGGGGAGGTGCGGATTTGATCCTTCGGCCCCTCGGTTTCTCTCTGGGTGGTGAGCCTGTCGAACCACTAGCTCAGGTTGTTTGCGTGAATCGAGTCCATACAGAATCAGCTAGACATCCAGATTCTTAACGTACTTCGCATTTTCCTCGATGAACTTGCGGCGGGGTTCTACCTGGTCACCCATCAGAATGCTGAAGATACGGTCTGCCTCTAAGCCATCTTCTAACTCAACCCGCAGCAGGGTACGGGTATCCGGGTCCATGGTGGTCTTCCACAGCTGATCCGGGTTCATCTCCCCCAAACCCTTGTACCTCTGAATCGACACTCCGACCTTCCCCAGCCTTTCCATGTGACGCTCTCTCTCTTCATCCG
>JBARPX010000114.1:0-2382 GCA_049643405.1 Candidatus Zixiibacteriota bacterium | reverse complement strand
CACCTAGGTCGGTTACTTTCCATCTATTGCCTTTGAGCATCATGGTAACTATTTTTTTACCTATATCATGCACGTCGCCCTTAACAGTTCCGATCAAAAACCTTCCGGTATCAAATGATTCTCCTTTGCCAAATAAAGGTTCGAGTTGCTCTATTGCCGCTTCCATAGCTTTTCCGGAGACTATCAATTCAGGCAAGTAGCATTCCCCTTTACCAAATAACTCACCGATTTCCCTTATCCCTGGAACAAGGGCTTTCTGTAAAATATCATTTGCTGATATTTCTTCTTTTATCGCAGCCTTTGTCAGCTCCACAGTTTTTCTAGCATCGCCCTCAATAATCGCTTTTCTTAAGTTTAAAAGATCTATTGCATTCATTTATATGTCCCCTTTAGAATTTTCCTATGAGAATTACCTTCACAAAGCCCCAAAATACACTAAACTCCCAACAATTTCAATCGTTGCAAAGACTAGTCTCCTCGGCCCTGACGTCATCCACGAGTTCCTATGCAACTGAATAGGCCAGAACCGCCATATGTTGCGCGTCTTTTTCCTTGACACACAAGCCCCTTTCCCCCTATACTCCCCCAGCAAAACCAGCTTTCCCTGCGCGTGGCCTGACCCAGACGAGCGCTCGAAGAGGCCTCTGTGGGCGGCAACAGCTCAGGTCCTCACAACGGAGACACCGATAACAAGCTCAATCCCTGGATGCAACCGATGGAAAAAATACTGAGAGCCAGGCGCTGCAGCACCGTGATGGCGCCACCGATCGTCGAGTTGAAACGGCGTCTGTTCGGTTCCGAGGAGATTCCGAAGGATTGCCTCAACCTGAATCAGGCGGTCCCATCGTATCCCCCACCCAAGGTAGTTCTGGTGACAGCGAAGAAAGTGGCGGAGAGCGTGTCAGGGGCGCAATATACTGGCGATGCAGGCCTGCCCGAGTTGCGGGAGGCGATCGCTCGCTACCATAGTGAGCGACACGCGGCACAGCTTACCGCCGACGAGGTTCTGGTCACGGCGGGCGCGAACCTTGGATTCTCAATGCTTGCTTTGGCGTTGACTGCCCCGCAGGTGCCCGTGCACGTCTTGACCCCCTATTACTTCAATCATGCCATGGCAGTCGAGCTTTGCGGCGGGCGCCTATCGGAGTGGCGTCTTGCTGCTGATACCTCGTTGCGTGAGGCTCTACACGCAGGGCGATTCCGGGCTCGAGAAGGCGAAATTGTGGTTGTGGTGAACCCAAGCAATCCGTCGGGCCGCTGTTTTCCGAAGGAGGACATCGAATCCGTGCTGGCTCACACAAAGCAATGGGGAGCCTTCCTGATTGTTGATGAGACGTATCTGGAGTTCTTTCCTCCGACAATGCCACCAGTGTCGCTGATGAGTCTACCCGGCTGGCAGGAAAATGCGGCGGTGGTCAGTACATTTTCAAAGTCGCTGGCCATCACCGGGTACCGCGTTGGCTATGTTTGTGGGTCGGCCAAACTGCTTGAACAGATCTTGAAGATCCAGGACGCTTTCATTATCTGCGCGCCTCACATTGGACAGCAGGCGGCTCTCGCCGGACTGTGTTGGGATGGGCTCACGGAATGGCTGGACACGCGCCGAGGAGAGATGGAGTCCCGTGTGCGTGTGTTCGCGGAGGCGATTGCCGTGTCTGGATGCCCATTTGAAGTCGAATCCGCTGGAGCGTTTTTCGCCTACCTACGTCATCCTTTTGATGTTGATGCCTGGGACGTGGTGTCAGAGCTGGCACGGGACGCGGGCATCTTGGTGCTGCCGGGATCGTGTTGCGGGTCCACGGAATGGCGTTATATCCGCGTTGCGGTGGGAAATGCAGATGAGGAGACACTGGCGCTCGCGGCCGATCGGATGAGCAAGTTCTGCCTGTCGGGCTAGTTACGTTGGTGGCTGAAAGGCGATGGTGAAGACCGATAGAAAGCAGTTGTTTCCGTATGCAGACATTGAGCATGATGCAGAAGAGTATGCAATTGTCACGAGGTCCACTATGCGTGGAAAGGCGGATATTGCTCATATAATCCTTTCCAGAAATGGCAATAACATCTTGTGATAGATATCATCCCACATGTAATTTTGAACAATATGCTGGAACATCCTGTGGGAGTTGAGTTTACTTATAAAGGTGAGAATCTTGTCTGCGATTTGAGCAGGGGAGTCTTCTAAAGAAAAGTACTGGACGTTTTCTTTGCCAACCTCCCTAAAAGGAGGAATATCAGAGCAGACAATAGGCAGCTTCAACACGCCTGCTTCCAGGAGAGGTATACCAAATCCTTCCTGAAGGCTGGGCAAGAATAACAAATCGGCAATCAGGTAAAAATCCCTCATTAAAATTGTCTCCCCTGATAAATCTTTGCCGCCTTCAG
>JBARPX010000113.1:0-21990 GCA_049643405.1 Candidatus Zixiibacteriota bacterium | reverse complement strand
CGCTCTCCCAATTGAGCTATATCCCCGAAGTATTCTCTGTTCAGTCACTCCTAATCTTGCCGGGTAACCTTCCCGCCAGCGGCGGGACGCTCTCCCAATTGAGCTATATCCCCGAAAAAATTAGCTCATAGTAAATAGTTCATAGTTCATTTGTCATTGTTCATACGTTTTGCTTTTGCCGTGAACTATGAACCATCCACCGCCTCACTGGTGGGCCTAGGTGGAGTCGAACCACCGACCCCTGCGTTATCAGCACAGTGCTCTAACCAACTGAGCTATAGGCCCACGGTAAGTATGTTCGCGGCTCATGGTGAATGGTTCACGGTCTGGGCCAGACCATGAGGATCATGAACAATTACCATGAACCTACTGTGCTCGAAAAATTTCTTTTTAAAAAATAGCGTGCATAAGCAGGAGGAAAAAATCGAATCTTTAAGCAGAGCCACTACACACCTTGTAATTTACTCCTTAGAAAGGAGGTGATCCAGCCGCAGCTTCCGCTACGGCTACCTTGTTACGACTTAGCCCCAGTCACCGACTTTACCTTAGGCGCCCTCCTCCCCGAAAGGTTAGAGAAGCGACTTCGGGTACTTCCGGCTTCCATGGCTTGACGGGCGGTGTGTACAAGGCCCGGGAACGTATTCACCGCGACCTGCTGATCCGCGATTACTAGCGATTCCACCTTCATGAAGTCGGGTTGCAGACTTCAATCTGAACTGAGGCCGGTTTTGAGGATTGGCTCCACCTCGCGGTATTGCAACCCGCTGTACCGGCCATTGTAGTACGTGTGTAGCCCTGGACATAAGGGCCATGAGGACTTGACGTCATCCCCACCTTCCTCCAGCTTATGACTGGCAGTCTCCATAGAGTGCTCCCCGATTGCTCGGGGGTGGCAACTAAGGACAGGGGTTGCGCTCGTTGCGGGACTTAACCCAACACCTCACGGCACGAGCTGACGACAGCCATGCAGCACCTGTGCACCGACCCATCGCTGGGGGGCTCAATCTCTTGAGCTTTCCGGTACATGTCAAGCCCAGGTAAGGTTCTTCGCGTTGCGTCGAATTAAACCACATACTCCACCGCTTGTGCGGGCCCCCGTCAATTCCTTTGAGTTTCAACCTTGCGGTCGTACTCCCCAGGCGGGGCACTTAATGCGTTAACTGCGGCACTGCCCCGGTGAAGGGACAACACCTAGTGCCCAACGTTTACCGCTAGGACTACCAGGGTATCTAATCCTGTTTGCTCCCCTAGCCTTCGTGTCTCAGCGTCAGTATCGGGCTAGAAAGCCGCCTTCGCCACCGGTGTTCCTCCTGATATCTACGCATTTCACCGCTACACCAGGAATTCCACTTTCCTCTCCCGTACTCAAGACAAGCAGTTTCGAACGCAGGCTCCAGGTTGAGCCTGGAGTTTTCACGCCCGACTTACTTACCCGCCTACACACCCTTTACGCCCAGTGATTCCGAACAACGCTCGCTCCCCCCGTATTACCGCGGCTGCTGGCACGGAGTTGGCCGGAGCTTCCTCTGAGGGTACCGTCAGTCTCCGGGGCTATTCGCCCCGGAAAGTTTCTTCCCCTCTGACAGGGTTTTACATTCCGAAGAACTTCATCACCCACGCGGCGTTGCTGCGTCAGGCATTCGCCCATTGCGCAATATTCCCTACTGCTGCCTCCCGTAGGAGTCTGGGCCGTATCTCAGTCCCAGTGTGGCCGTACACCCTCTCAGGTCGGCTATCCATCGTAGCCTTGGTGAGCTTTTATCTCACCAACAAGCTAATGGACCGCGGGTTCATCTCAAAGCGATAGCTTACGAGTATAGGCCATCTTTGGTCCCCGGAAGATGCCCTCCGGAGACGTTATCCGGTATTAGACCCCCTTTCGGGGGCTTATCCCAAGCTTCGAGGCAGATTACCCACGTGTTACGCACCCGTTCGCCACTTTACTCGCCCTGCCGAAGCAGAACTTTCTCGTACGACTTGCATGTATGAAGCACGCCGCCAGCGTTTGTTCTGAGCCAGGATCAAACTCTCCGTAGAAAAGTATTCTCTAATTTAAGCTTGATCGCAAGGATTCGTAAACTCTTACTTAAAGGAATCGATCCTTCCTACCTTGCTCATGCACACTATTTAGTTTTCAGAGAACGAGTCTTTCTTCTTCAAGAAAGAATATCACACAAAAAAAGCCTGCCGACACTTGCTGAACTCGGCAGACTTTTAATATAATCCGCTCTACGGCACGTGTCAAGTAAATTCTTTAAAAAAATTTCTGCTCAAAATAAACTCGCTTGCCGAAGTAAGCCTAACCGTCCGTGTCTATATGTCTTATCGGCAATTGTATGATAATATCTTAGTTTCTCCTTGTCAAGTCTTTTTTGTAAATACTTCTTCGCTCGAAACACTACTACTCACTGCCCTCCAACTTCGTTTGACCTGCCTAAAAAATTCTTGTTGTTTATTTCCGGGTTACCCAGCTGAAAGTAACCTCATATATTATACGATGCGACTTTCATGAATATGGAATCCGCCCGACTCCCGCCTGAAGATAGGGAGAAAGATCTTTTGTCCTGCCATCTTGTGTCTATTCTCCAAGCATCGCCTAAAGCCTGCAGATCAATCCGGCAAGTTCTAAAAGGGTTTCTTGTCTATAGCCCGGAAAGAAGAAGCCCGCCAGGTTGGAAGAACCTGGCGGGCATTTGGCTGCAAAATGTCGTTTTCGCAAGTAATCTGGTCTAACACTATTCTGGCAAGCAATCCTCATGTGGGCAACGGGCGCATCCGGGAAGGGGTTGTAAACCATTCCTGAACAGATAGTTGAGCAGATAGACCAGGTCGCCGAGGTCGACCAGGCAGTCACTGTTGGCGTCGGCCGCCTCGCACATGCACGGTTCTGATCCTTCCCGGTACAGATAGTTAACTAAGAAAACCACGTCGGCAACGGTGACCAGGCTATCGCCGCTGGCATCTCCCGGCAGGCTCCACCAGAGGAGCAATTCACCCTGATGGTAGCGAATTGGCACCGGCTGTCCGTCTCCGTCCACCACCCAACCCATGCCCGGGAACATATAGATAGACGCGTTGCGATCAGTCGATGTATCAGGCATACAGCAGGTACTGGCGCAGATCCGGAAAAGCGTCTGGTAGTTGGGACTCGGCGGAATTGGTATTTCACCATTCCACCAGATGGAGACACCCCCGTCGGAACACGTGCAGCCATCGAATACCCCGCCGTTGGCCACCACACATCCTCCGGTATCGTCACAGCAAAAATGAGCCACGTCCACACCGCTCATCATCAGTGAAAGCTGGTATCCCCACACCTCTATGGGGTTTTTCATGTTGAACTCCAACCACGTCTCGGTGCCCGGATAAGCCGTCGTATACGAGAAGGCTATGTCGACTGTGTCTTCCTGAAGAGTGGCGGGCGGATTGGCTTGCTGGCTCACGCTTGGGTGGTTCAAACCCAATAATAGAAGAACACTGGCAAGGCACAGGATAAGGATTTTGCTCTTCATTTTCTTCCTCCTTCCATTCCTGAAACTGCCGAAACAGCGAAAGAGAATTCAAAGATCATTGCTCTTGATATTGAACTCTACAGCTTCTGAGGAATGAAACCAGGTTTTCCTGTTCTGTCAGGCCCTGCCCGCCTCTGGCGGGTCTTGCCCGCTTTAGCGGGTGCGACCTGACAGGGGACAAAGATGTCAACCTACGTGAAAGAATTCAGCCGCCTCTAAGAGGATTCACAACGGGGCATACACAACCCGCCTTTGCTTCTAACGTTCCCCCTTTTGAGTCATTCGATACCTTTCCTACACTAATACTAACCTCAGAGAACCGTTTTGTCAAGCTTTTTCTGCATGTTTCGTGGAGATACCGAACACCAATCACTTCTGTGAAAGGGGAAGATTTCGCTTGACTTGTCCGTAGACAGTGCTATATTGTGCTCGTAGTTTTGATTGACGTTAGGGGTTGCGTCAGGAGCTACTCCTGACGCGAAACTCTCTGTCAGGACTGAGGTCCTGACAGAACGTAGAATGAAGGAGGGCAGGGTGTCCGCAGTCCTTTGGATGACCTCCGAGTCGGGATTATACAGTCTGCATAATCCCGGCTAAGACAGAGCGGCCGACGTCGAAAGAGGCTCTACTCAAGGAGGTTACGATGGTTTCCGAGAATGTTGGGACAAGTGTTATACAGAAGGAAACAGCCTGCCTTTGCAGTTTTAGGCAGACTGTATAATACTTGTTCGCTGACGAATTGGAATATGTAAGGAACAGTTATTTGTTCAGGTAAAAGAAGAGAGGGGAAGATGACAATCACGAAATCTACCATTGGCAAGAATTACCGAGAGATTCTCAAGCAGAATTCCGGAGCTGAATTTGTAAAAGTGGACCTACATGTGCACACCCCTGCATCAGGTGATGCTCAGGCAAAAAACAAATACAATTTCAAATTCGACATAGCAGATATTCCCAAAAGCCTGAAATCTGCAAAACAACTGGCAGAGAAGATCGTGGACGGAGTGATAGAGAAGGGAATAAGATTAATTGCAATCACTGACCACAATTCGCCAAGCAATACCCATCCCGAAGATTTAACAAATACCTGGTATCAGTTATTAAAAGACAAAGCCAAAGGCAGGGACCTATGTGTTCTTCCAGGTGTGGAGATAAGCACAGATGACCTTCATATGCTGGTAATCCTTGATCCCAAAGAAGAGCAGCCGGCGGCCTACACCACGCACAGAATCAACTTCCTGCTGCAGGACTGTAGATTCTCCCTTGAAGACTACGGGGATTACAGAGCTACCGGCATGTCGAGCCTCTTTGATGTGCTCCAATACATAGAGGACCTCGGCACCAGCTGCATTGCGATACCTGCCCATATGGACGGAGGCAAGAAAGCAATGCTTGCGGTTTACAAAGGGCCTTCCAATGTTTTCAACAAGCTACTGAATCATCCCCACTTGAATGCTGTTGAAGTCGTGAAAGATACTACTCCTACCAGAAAGAAGATGGGGAAGAAATCCGTAAAGGACTATTTCGAACATCTGAGGGACGATAACAGGTCTCCCATTGCATACATCCAGGATTCTGACGGCCATTCGATTCCAGACATTGGAAAACGTTTCACATATATCAGAATGGGCGAACCCGGTTTCTGGTCTCTCAAGAATGCCTTGGAAGACCCTGAAACAAGGATACGCATGCAAAGTGATTACAATCCGGACGAAGACAAAACAAGGATCATCGGTATTGCATTCAGCAAAGGGAAGAAATGGAGCTATATTGCCTTCAATTCGAGCCTGAATTGTATAGTCGGCAAGAAGCGAACTAACAAATCGACCATCATAAACTTAATCCTTTACGGGCTGGATAGATTCGAGGATGAAAAGAAAGACGAAGAAAAGGAATTGATCAAGAAGAAATATTCTGTAACTGTCTTCATTGCAAAAGGCTCGGATGTATTCTGTTATAGCCGAGACGAAAAAGGCAATCCGCCTAACCTTTTCAAGTATGGCAACGGCTCATTTACCCTTACTCAGGCCAAGCCAGACGTGGCATTGCCTCGGAAGTACAATCATGAAGCCATAGAAGAGCTGTTCTCCCAAAGTACGGACCTTATGGACTTCCTGGATAGGCATGTTTTTATGAACAAAGAGATCCAATCATTACTAGATGACCGCAAGAAGTGTTTGGAGAAAGTGAGAAGCAAGAACTTTGAAAACTGCGCATCCGACATGAACCAACTGGTCAAAGCCTGCAGACAGTTGTTTGATGAGAGGAAAAAGCACATAAAGCCCGCGCTTGAAAAATACGGAAAGAACCTATTCAGGGTGAAGATAACAGAGGGAAAATGGCAGGGCACAAATGAGAAGGATTTCTTTGACAAAGCCACCATGTCAGTATTGGTGAAATCCAAATACAAGGCCTTGACAAAACTCAGTACTGGTGAGAAGAATGCTACTGTGATGGTGTTACTCATGAATCAGGGAGCATTCGGCCCCTTAATCATTGACGAGCCTGAGCAATACCTGGATGTCAGATCAATAACTGGAATGCTAATCCCAAGAATGCGCAAACTCAAAACCCAGCAACAGATAATCTGTGTTACCAGGGATGAACACATTCTTGTTTCCGGAGATGCTGAACAGGTGATTGCCACACAATCGGAAAAGAAGCTTGCGGTTATCACCGGCGATATAAACAACAAGGAGATTCAGAAGCAGATTCTGGAGATATTTGAAGGTGACAGATTCGCACTATTGGAAAAGAGCAGGAAGCTTGCCCGGATTCTGGAGTGATTTAGAGGGGAGGAAGAATAAGCCTTTGCGAACATGGGGCTTCGTGGCGGTGGGATTGCAGGATAGTGTGGTGAATCAGGGCATTGGAGTGGCATTTTCTACGTTGGTGGTCTGACATACTTCGCAGCTGTGCAGATGTTTAGTGTAGATAGCCGCTTGTTGGTAACGGATGCCTCGTCCGAGCACCTAACACCAAGCTAAGTCACGGGCATGTAGTTCGTGACCCACTTCCTGATACCTAACCTATAGTCTCTCTTACCACAAAGAGCAAATTCACCATTTATGGTGAGCGTCGAACCACAACTTTAATGGTGAAAAGGATAGCTCCACCGTTAGGGGAGATGAATATATGATACATGCACAGAAACTCCCTCGAAACCCCCTTCAAACATACTAAACAGAATCTCTCCTGTTAGCGTGCTGAATGCCCGGTGGTGGTGTCAAGCACTTGACAAATGTGACAAAACCGGTATATTGAATGCAACAGGCGAGTCGATAGCTGAGCTTAAGACTTCCGGGTCGCTTCTGGACTTGATTTACAGAGAGAATCCATTCCTTTTTTCTTAGAATCACTCCGGCATCGAGCACGAGTGCCGATGTACTAACGAAGGAGGAGAATCTGATGATGCAACAGCGAATGCTTCCGAAGTTCTTATCAATCGTTTCACTCTTGTTTTTCCTGGTCGGAGTTTCCTTTGCCCAGGGCCTCTCACCCGAAGAAATTGCCGCTCTGCAGAAGCAGGGGGAGATGGAGGGGTGGACCTTCACCGTGGGTGAGAATTCCGCTACTGGTCGTTCGTTGGATGAGCTGTGCGGATTGGTGGTGCCTGAAAACTGGTGGGTGGGTGCCCGCTTTGACCCCATGGTCCCCACAAAAGACTTTACCGCCTCGTTCAACTGGTGTGATTCGGGAGGGTGCACCCCGGTCAAGAATCAGAGTTCTTGCGGAAGCTGCTGGGCATTTGGGACGGTTGGGCCGCTGGAATGCAACATCAAAATCAAGGACGGCGTTACCGTGGATCTCTCCGAGCAGTGGCTGGTGAGCTGCAACTCCGATGGTTGGGGATGCGGTGGCGGCTGGTGGGCTCATGATTACCATGAGTGGAAGACGGACCCCTGTGGGGGAACCGGAGCCGTTTTTGAAGCGGATTTTCCCTACATGGCATCCGACCTTCCTTGCAACTGTCCCTATCCCCACCACTACCTGATCGACGGCTGGGCCTTCATCGGCAGCCAATCCGGCATCCCACCCGTGAGCTCCATCAAGCAGGCCATCATAGATTACGGCCCGGTGTCGGTGGCCGTCTATGCCAATACCGCCATGCAGGCTTATACCGGCGGAGTATTCAATGGCTGCGGAACCGGTGAGGTCAATCACGCCGTGACCCTGGTTGGCTGGGACGATAGCCAGGGAACCGAGGGTGTGTGGATCATGCGAAATTCCTGGGGTTCGGGTTGGGGTGAAGGCGGTTACATGCTTATCCCGTATGACTGTTCAAGCATCGGTTATGCCGCATGCTACGTGGATTACGTCGGAACGTCATCCCTTAACATAAACCTCCCGGACGGCGTTCCGGAGACTATTCCTCCCGGAGAACCCACGACGATCACGGTACAGATTGAGGAGGCGGGTGACACCTACGTCCCGGGCTCAGGTCTGCTCCATTATCGCTACGACGGAGGCTCCTATCTTACCTCGCCCCTGGTTCATCTGAGCGGAGTTCTGTACCAGGCCACGCTGCCCTCGGCGGAGTGCGATGACTCACCGGAGTATTTCTTCGGCGCCGAAGGGGTTGCCTCCGGAGTGGTATACGACCCGTCCGACGCACCCGCCACTGTTCACTTCTCGCCGGTGGGAGAGTTCACGGTTGTCTTCTCGGATAACTTCGAATCCGATCTTGGATGGACGGTTGAGAATGATCCATATCTGACTGACGGCGCCTGGGAGCGCGGCGTTCCCGCTGGCGGTGGCGATAGAGGCGATCCACCCGCTGATTTTGATGGCTCGGGAAACTGCTGTCTGACCGACAACGTGGACGATAATTCCGATGTGGACGATGGGATAACCTGGTTGATCTCGCCATCTTTGGACCTGAGTGCGAGCATGGACGCCCAAGTCCACTATGCCCTGTGGTATACCAACAACTTCGGAAACGATCCCAACAACGATCTGTTTAAGGTCTACGTCTCCAGCGACAACGACGCAAACTGGACCTTAGCTGAGACAATTGGGCCTGTGACCTATGACGGGTGGGCGGAACGAACCTTCATGGTCGGTGATTTCGTTGCGCTCACCAACCAGGTCAAGGTCCGTTTCGAAGCTTCAGACCTGGGTGACGGTTCTGTTGTGGAGGCAGGTATTGACGATTTCTACGTTTCCTCTCTGGAATGTGACGTCAATTGCGTGGACGGCGATGGTGATGGCTATGGTGATCCCGGTCACCCGGAAAACGAGTGTCCTGATGACAACTGCCCTGCTGTCTATAACCCGAGCCAGGCAGATGCGGATGACGATGGGACAGGAGACGCTTGTGACAGTTGCACCGACTCTGACGACGACGGTTACGGCGATCTCGGTTTCCCGGTCAATACGTGTGAGGATGACAACTGCCCGTTCGCCTACAATCCCGCTCAGGAGGATGCCGACGGCGACAATGTCGGCGATTCCTGCGACGTTTGCCCCAATCACGCTGCCGACGACTGCTGCAATCCGGTTGGCACAAACATGCCGCCCCAGATAACGTCCTCTTCCGGCGAGACGGTTGCCCCGTCGGAGGTTCCGTTTGCATATATCGGGACCGCCTCGGATCCGAACTGCGACGGAACCGATCTTGTCATAAGCTTCCTGGATGTACCGTCCTGGTTCATCGTTTCCGGAGATGCCTTAATCGGCTTCGTGGAGTGTGATCACGCCGACACCTCGTTCAAGGTCACGGTCTCAGACGGAACTGCGGCTGATACACTGGAAGTGACCATAACCATCGACCATTCCAACGTGGCTCCCACCATCACGCCGATAGGAGATACCGTGCTGGTTGCGAATCATGATGGTTTCCTCTACTATCCCGCCATCGTTGACCCGGATGATGTGGGGCACCTGATCACCTATCCGGAATATCCGCACTGGTGTATCTTTCAGAACGATTCGGTGATTGGGACTGCCCCCGACACGGCCTTCTCGGAGCTATTGACGGTGACCGCCAAGGACTACTGCAACGCCGACACTCTGACGTTCGTGGTGCGAACGTATCTTCTGGGTGACGCCAACACCGACGGTGTGGTCGACGTGGGTGACGTGGTTCACATAGTGAACTACCTCTATAAGAACGGCCCTAACCCCGATCCATTGGAGGCGGGAGACTGCAACTGCGACGGCCAGACGGATGTCGGCGACGTGGTCTACCTGGTAAACTATCTTTTCAAGAACGGGCCACCGCCCGGGTGTTAATCTCCGCTTCGTAACTCATCTGGTTAGACATTAATTAGCCCCAGCCCGTTATAGGCTGGGGCTAATTTTTCGTCCTGATATGTCAATGCGAGTCGCTTTCCGCTAAAGGTGGGAGATATAGCACGGACGAGGTGTTTTTCCTCTCCCCTCCGGGGAGAGGATCAAGTCGGAGATCCCGCCGAAGGCGGGGGTGAGAGGAACGAAACGATCTTTGTGCAGTGGCAGTTCGGTGGGATTGCTTCGTCGCCCCGCCAAAGGCGGGACTCCTCGCAATGACAGTTTGTTTCCCTCCCAATTGATGACAGGAGAGCAGTCGTAGTCGTAGGTCGGGCTGCGACCACAGGGAGCTGCCCGACACCTCCGCTGAGGACATTGGCCGAAGAGCGCCCCGCAACCTCAAGTGCAATCCCTGCAACTACGACAGATACATTGCGTATCAGAGTAGAGGACTTGAGGGTCAACGAGAACGGATGCTTTATTGATGTCGGACAGTCTCGGACAGATCGTTCGGAAGCCAGTTCTCAACCTATGGGATAGGTTCCGCACTTAACACTTGACATGTTCAAAAAAGCAACTATATTCTAAAATAGAAGGAGGAAGGAAACCAAGCTGAAAGTTGTCTGGTAACGCTCCAGGATTGCTTGGGAAGGTGATGCGTTTGTCTTCTATCGGAGCCGGTCAGCGCTCCACTGTAATCATCGAAAATCCAAATGAGGAGAGGTTTATGAATAAACTGAGGTACAGTCTCGTGGTGTTCTTTTTGATCGTTTCACTCCCTTTTGCGATTGCCTGGGGTGGATCCGATCCCAAGCCGGTCTACCTGGACCCACCGAGCTCTTTTGATCTGCGAAATGTTGGGGGGAACAACTATGTGACGTCGATTAAGAATCAGCAGGGCGGCACCTGCTGGACGCACGGGGTGATGGCCTCCATGGAAAGCAACCTTCTGATGACCGGCACCTGGGAAGCAGCCGGTGAGGCGGGTGAGCCCAATTTAGCCGAGTATCACCTGGATTGGTGGAACGGATTCAACGACCATAACAATGACGACAGAATTCCACCTGACGGCGGCGGTCTGATTGTTCACCTGGGTGGAGATTACCGGGTAGCTTCGGCGTATCTCAACCGCGGCGAGGGAGCGGTACGAGACATTGACGGGCAGTCTTATAATAATCCCCCGCCCAGAGCCGACACCAACTGGCACTACTACTATGCCCGGGATATCGAATGGTACGTAGCCGGGGCGGACTTAAGCAACATCAACACCATCAAGAACGCTGTTATGGCACACGGAGCGGTGGGAACGTGTCTGTGCTCCAACGGGCTATTCATGGACGACTATTACTACACCCACTACCAACCTCCGGAGAGCCCCCTGGACCCGAACCACGCTGTCGCCATCGTTGGTTGGGATGACTTCAAGGCCACCCAGGCTCCTCAGCCCGGCGCCTGGCTCTGCAAGAACAGTTGGGGTAACTGGGGGCTTGGCGGTTATTTCTGGATCTCCTTTTACGATAAGTGGTGCGGCCAACATGTGGAGATGGGAGCAATATCCTACCAGAACGTGGAGCCATTTGCCCACGATTACACCTATTACCACGACTATCACGGCTGGCGCGACACCAAGGAGGATTGCTACGAGGCCTTCAACGCCTTCACCGCGTGCGGCGCCACAGAAGGTAAGGAGATACTCAGAGCAGTGAGTTTCTACACGGCCGCGGATAACGTGAACTACACGGTGAAAATCTACGACCGCTTCGAGGGGATGGAACTTTCAGATGAGCTCGCCACCGAGTCCGGTACCATCCAGTATGCGGGATACCACACCATTGACCTGGACCCCCCGGTGGTACTCACCCCTGACGAAGATTTCTATATTTACCTGTCTCTCTCGCAAGGCGGGCATCCTTACGACCGCACCTCCGAGGTGCCGGTATTGCTGGGCGCGCAGTATCGCGCTCTGGTGGAGTCAGCGGCTCGTCCGGGCCAGAGCTATTACCGCGAAGGCGGAGCCTGGATTGACCTTCAGGACTTTGCCGATCCGCCCTGGACCGGAACGGCCAACTTCTGCATCAAGGGGATGAGCACCGAGGAGGTTGCCCTGGGCATCCGTTTCCCGGATGGCGTGCCTGAGTACGTCGATCCCGGTGTTCCGACCACCATCACGGTGCAGATCGCCGAGGTGGGCGACACCTACGTTCCGGGTACGGCCATGCTTCATTGTCGCATGGAGCGCGGTGACTTCGTCACCTCTCCGCTGGTATCGCTGGGTGGTGATCTCTACGAAGCCACGCTGCCGCCGGCGGGATGTGTTCACACGCCGGAATTCTATTTCAGCGCCGAAGCAGCCCTGGAGGGAGAGGTATGCAGCCCGTTGGCCGCCCCTGATCGTGTATACTCCGCCTATGTTGGGTTTCTCACCCCTGTATTCCCTGACAATTTCGAGACCGATCTCGGCTGGAACGTGCAGAACGATCCCAATCTTACCGGCGGAGCTTGGGAGCGCGGCGTGCCTGTTGGCGGGGGTGATCGTGGTGATCCCGCGACTGATTTCGACGGCTCAGGCCAGTGCTATCTTACGGGTAATGAAGACGGGGATTCCGACGTAGACGGCGGGTTCACCTGGCTGATCTCGCCGACAGTAAGCCTTGGCCCGGGCGTTGGCGCCATAGTCAGCTACGCCCTGTGGTACACCAACAACTTCGAGGGTGATCCTGACAACGATTACTTCAAGGTCTATGTTTCCCACAACGATGGCGCAGACTGGGTCCTGGTGGAGACCATTGGCCCCGAGAGCTCTCCGGGTTGGACGGAACACAGCTTCATAGTCGAGGATTTTGTGCCTCCCACCGGCCAGGTCAAGGTTCGTTTCTTGGTCTCGGACATCAGCCTCCCCTCCGTGGTGGAAGCAGGCATTGATGACTTCGTCGTATCACTCTACCGGTGCGTGTCCTATTGCGGCGACGTCAACGGCGACGGAGAGATCGGAGTTGGAGATATCGTCCACCTGATCAGCTACCTGTATGTCAACGGTTCCCCTCCCGAATGCGATCCGGTCAGTGTTTGCGGGGACGTAAACGGAGATAATATAGTGAACGTGGGTGATGTTTGCCACTTGTTCAATTACCTGTTTAAAGGCGGTCCACCGCCCACGCGCTATTCGCCATAGAGTCAGCCGGACTGGCTGGAGAGTCTCTTCTGGATGAAAGAAAGAGGTTGCGGCCAGTCAGGTAGACAGGGTTTTTGGAGAAAGGGTTAGAAAAGAGGTCGATCCATTCCATGGGTCGACCTCTTTTTCGTCTTCTTCTCAATCCTCCGATCGGAGGTTAAAGCCGACCAGACAGACGCTACGGAAGTTGCCTGCACAAAGGATGTAGTCGATTTGCACTCGGATACTTGACAAGAGTAGGAAATGAGTTATATTAATATGGATAGACCGACAATAGGGAGTTCAACTTAGGACCTGGGGGTCTATCAGGGGCCCGGTGGCAGGGGCGATTTGCTCTTCCTCCGGGCAGGGCGATTTTAGCTTTCTGCAAGAACGCCAAAGAAATCAAAAAAGGAGAGACAAAGATGAGATCAGAGCTAAGGACTGAGGGAATGATACTGATCACAGTGCTCTCATTTCTTGTGGTTGGAGCGGCCTTTGCAACAGATCCACCGAACTCCTTCGACTTGAGAAACGTGGGGGGCGCAAACTACGTGACCTCGGTCAAGGACCAGCGGGGCGGCACCTGCTGGGCGCATGGAGCGATGGGCTCCATGGAGAGCAACCTGCTGATGTCGGGTAACTGGACGGCGGCAGGGGAGGTCGGCGAGCCCAACTTGGCAGAGTATCACCTGGACTGGTGGAACGGCTTCAACCAGCACAACAATGACGATACCGATCCCCCGACGGGCGGAGGCTTAGTCGTCCACGAGGGCGGTGACTACAGGGTGGCGTCGGCATATCTTAGCAGGGGAGAGGGTGCGGTGCGCGACGTCGACGGTCAATCCTACAGCCCGCCGCCACCGAGATACGACAGCAGCTGGCACTACTACTATCCGCGAGACGTCGAATGGTTCGTGGCAGGAGAGGATTTGAGCAACATAAACACCATCAAAGAGCAGATCATGACCTACGGCGGCATCGGAACCTGCATGTGCTACGACTATAGCTTCATGAATCAGAGCTTGTGGAGCCACTATCAGCCACCCAGCAGTGACTTGGACCCCAACCACGCCATCACCATCGTGGGCTGGGACGATAGCAAGAACACGCAGGCTCCTCAAGTCGGCGCATGGCTCTGCAAGAACAGTTGGGGAGCGGGCTGGGGCTTGGACGGCTACTTCTGGATATCTTATTACGACAAGTGGTCCGGCCAACACCCGGAGATGGGGGCCATTTCACACCGAAACGTGGAGCCCATGGCCTACGACAACGTCTACTATCACGATTACCACGGCTGGCGCGACACCAAGGAGGATTGCAGCGAGGCATTCAACGCCTTCAGGGCCGCCGTCCCGGCCGAGGGCAAGGAGATACTCAGGGCGGCAAGCTTTTTCACCGCGGCGGACAGCGTGACTTTCACGGTCGCAATCTATGATCGTTTTGAAGGGGGCCAGCTTTCAGATGCACTCTCCACCAAGTCCGGCTTCATCAAGTACACCGGATTTCACACCATCGACCTGGATGTGCCTCTCCCGCTTACGCCGGGCGACGATTTTTACATCTATGTTGAACTCTCAGCCGGAGGTCATCCCTACGACCGCACCTCGGACGTTCCGGTCTTGCTGGGCGCGCAGTATCGCACCATTGTGGAATCATCGGCTCGTCCCGGCGAAAGCTACTTTCGAAGCGGCGCTACCTGGGTGGACCTCCAGGATTTCGATGATCCGCCCTGGACCGGCACGGCCAATTTCTGCATCAAAGGTCTGGTCACCGCGGGGAATCCATTGAACATCCTCTTCCCCGACGGCCTGCCTGAGTTTCTCCCGCCGGGGGCTTCCACCACCGTAGGGGTCCAAATCGAGGAGATCGAAGACTCCTTCGTGCCGGGCACGGGTATGCTTCACTATCGGCATGACAGCGGTGATTTCCTGACTTCGCCTCTGGTGCCGTTGGGCGGCGATCTGTACGAAGCCACGCTGCCGCCGGCAGGCTGCGCCAGCACACCGGAGTATTATTTCAGCGCAGAGGCGGCTTTGGCCGGCGTGGTCAACAACCCGCCTGATGCTCCTGCAACGGTTTACTCGGCCGTGGTTGGAGAGCTTACCAGCCTGCTTGCCGACGATTTCGAGGCCGATCTGGGCTGGAGCGTGGAGAACGATCCCTATCTAACCACCGGCGCCTGGGAGCGCGGAGTTCCGGTGGGCGGCGGCGACCGGGGTGACCCACCCACCGATTATGATGGATCGGGCTGCTGCTACTTAACAGAGAATATCGATGGCAACTTTGACGTGGATAACGGAACCACCTGGTTGATCTCGCCGTCGCTGGATCTCAGCACGGGGGCGGACGGCATCGTTCACTACGCCATCTGGTATACCAATCACTCCGGCGCTGACCCCGACACCCTTTTCGCGAGTTTTCATCCTGAACCCGGGTCCGGTCGCGGCGGCGACGTCTTCTGTGTCTACTTATCCAGCAACAATGGTGCAAACTGGACTCAGGTTCAGACCATCGGACCGGTGACCTCTGCCGGGTGGAAAGAATACGACCTGTGGGTAAGCGATTTCGTCACGCCGACCGACCAGGTCAGAGTTCGATTCGAAGCCTCAGATTTGAGCAATGCCTGGGTGGTGGAAGCAGGAGTCGATGATTTCAAAGTCTGGACTTACGATTGCACAATCATCTGTGGGGATGCCAACGGCGACGGAAACGTAGACATCGGAGACGTGGTCTACTTGGTCAGTTACCTGTACAAGAATGGGTCACCGCCGCAATGCGACCCCATGGCTGACTGCGGAGACGTCAACTTAGATGACGTGATCAACATAGGCGACGTTTTGTACTTGGTGAATTACCTGTACCGGGGTGGGCCGCCGCCCGGCAACCCGTAGTTGGAGAATAGGCTGAACCGATAGCAGGAATCGCCTTCTCCAAAGAAGTAGCAATGGTTGACTGGGTGGGAGTGGCCGGTGATCTAAGAATTGCAGTGGGGTCGATTCCCCGCCTCTGAGGAGCCCGTACGGGCACCCCTCTGGCGGGATGTTCCAGATGAATCGACCCTACTTGTCTATCGGACCCCTGCAAGCTGAGTGCATCGCCCGAGTGCTGTTCCTGTGATAACACCTTTTGATCTCTGATCAGACCCCGTCATCGGATGGAGGGAGTCCGGGTGTGTCGATTCAGCATTCACACTCTTTCTGTTCTAACACCTCCAAGATGATCCAAATGTTAGCCGCAAATATGTGGGATGTACTCTCTCGTTTAACACTTGACAGAATTAAGGAATGGAGTATATTTATAACAGGAGTAAAAAGGTCTAGAATCAACCAACCCAAAACTTCTGGGTTGCTTTCCTGGGTTGACTTGAAGGATAACGAATTGTAAACGCTTTCCAACTCACAGAGGAGAAGGGCAGCATGAAACAAAACCGTACCGTTTTAAGCTTTGTGTTGACCGTCTCGATTGCGGCATTGATGTTGGTGGGCTGGTCTGGTGGAGCTATAGGGGACACATCGGATCCGACCAGCCAATTCGACGAAGGTGTTAATCCTGCCGCCCTCGAGGGTCATTTTGCAGTTAAGCTCAGCAACACCACCGCTCAGGTGGACGCGTACAAGCATGAGGGCCGAATCAAGCGCCTGTATGGAGAGGCTTTCTCTTTTGGCGCCAGCCCGGAGCAAAGCGCCGAGAACTTCCTGCGGGCCAATGCGCGCCTACTCGGAGTGGATGCTGCAGACTTGGGTGACCGCTACGTCCAGCCGATCATGTATGAGCCTGAGACCGGCAGCTACAAGTTCATGGGCGTCTACTACAGCCAGTCTAAGGCGGGCATTCCTGTCTTCAGAACCCGTCTGGTTCTGTTGGTGCGAAACGAAACGGAGTATCCACTTGTACTTACTTCAGCCGACCTACGCAGTCTTATGCAGTTTGATCCCCAGATCGGCTCGCTTGCTCTTGATCCGGACCGGGGCATCAGTAACGCTCTGAGAGTGTCTCCCAGCCTGACCGACTTCACCCAACCGGAACTGGTGATCTGGGCTGGTGTCGAGGGTCTGATGGATGAGCCCACCGTGGCTTACAGCTTCATCGGGGACAACGGGCGGCCGGCAGACGGCAGCGAGCCGGAGAGGTATCTCTTTGTGACGCATGCGGAGACGGGCGCGATTCTGTATCAGGAAAATCTTATCATATTCGAGGATGTGGAGGGTACGGTATACGGCAAGGCCACGCAGGGCAGGGCGGCTGATTACTGCGAGGAAGAGCTGCCGGAGCCCATGCCCTGGGCCCGGGTGAACATCGGCGGCACCACAGCCTATGCCGATTCCAGGGGCAACTTCATTCTTCCCAACGCAGGTACCTCGCCGGTGACGGTCGAATCGCCACTTCGGGGCGAGTGGTTCCGGGTTTACAACCAGGCGGGTGCGGATGCACTGCTCTCCGAGACGGTCACACCGCCCGGCCCGGTCGGCTTCATGCACAACGATCTCAACCTTGAGGAATACCTCCGCGCCCAGGTGAACGGCTACCTGCAGGCCAACGTGGTGCGCGACTACACGTTGACATACAACCCCGCCTATCCGGGCCTGCAGCAGAGTGAGTTCCCGGTGTACGTCAACGACAACACCGGCTACTGTCCGGGCAATGCCTGGTATGACGGCTATTCCATCACCTTCTGCCTGGCTGCCGGTGGGTATCCCAACACGGCATGGTCGTCTGTGATTCATCACGAGTACGGTCACCACTTAGTCGAGATGGCGGGCAGCGGCCAGGGTGCTTACGGCGAGGGGATGGGTGACGTGATGGGGCTTTTGATCTTAGACGAACCAGGCACCGGTTGGGGCTTCTATGGAACCTGTGACGAGCCTCTGCGCAATGCGGATAACACAATGCAGTACCCCTGTACGGGAGACATTCACTACTGCGGCCAGCTTCTTTCCGGCTGCGTGTGGAGTACGCGCAACGAGTTATTCGTCACCAATCCGTTTGCCTATCTGCAGATCCTCTCCAACCTGGCGATAAACGCCATGCTGGTGCACACGGGTACCGATATCAATCCGAGCATCACCATAGACTACCTTACCTTAGATGATGACAACGGGAACATTTACGACGGCACGCCGCACTATTATGAGATTGCTGCCGGCTTCGGTGCTCACAACATGGATGCGCCTGCGTTGATGTTTCTGGGCTTCGACGCCCCTGAAGGTCTCCCCGGGCTCATCTCTCCGGACGGCGGAACCACCGTGCGGATAGAGGTGAGCGGCATAACAGGAGAACCGCAGCCGGGCACCGGCGTGATTTACATAGACGATGGCTCTGGCTGGACGGAAACGGCAATGACCGAGGTGGTGCCGAACGTCTACGAAGCAGTCTTTCCCGCAGCCGAATGTGGTACGCAGATCTCCTACTACTTCGAGGCCCAGACCACCCTGGGGCAGTCTCAGTTCTGGCCTACCGGCGCGCCTGGAGAAGTCTTCCAGACCGTAGCGGCAGAAGGGGTCGAAGTTGCGTTCGCCGACGATTTCCAGACGCATCTTGGCTGGACCGTGGAGAACGATCCTTATCTTACCGACGGGGCTTGGACTCGCGGCGTTCCGGCCGGGGGGGGCGAGCGGGGCGATCCGCCCACCGATTTCGACGGCTCAGGAAGCTGCTATCTCACCGATAACGTGTATGGCAACTCGGACGTTGACGATGGGATGACCTGGCTCATCTCACCCGCTTTCGATCTCAGCGATGATGCCAATGCCGGAGTTCACTATGCTTTGTGGTACACCAACAACTACGGGAACGATCCCAACAACGATCTGTTCAAGGTATATGTATCCAGCAACAACGGCACAAACTGGACTCTCGTTGAGACCATTGGGCCTGTGACAGCCGAAGGCTGGAATGAACATACCTTCATGATCGGCGATTTCGTCACGCTAACCAACCAGGTCAAGGTTCGCTTCGAGGCCTCGGACTTAAACGAGGGTTCCGTGGTCGAGGCGGGCATCGACGACTTCACGGTGTCCGTCTATGCGTGCAGCTATGTCGTCAGTGGCGATGCCAATGGCGACGGGGAGGTGGGCCTGAGCGATGTTGTGTACTTCATCAATTACCTGTATAAGGGTGGTCCCGCACCGGAATGCGATCCGGTCACCGACTGCGGAGATCCTAACGTGGATGAGGTGGTGGATGTCGCAGACGTTCTCTACCTGGTCAACTACCTTTACAGGGGCGGCCCGTCGCCCGGCAACCCGTAAGAGAGAAATTAGACCGAATCTGAGGCTACTGGATTTGCTGTTGGCAAAAAAATGCCCGCCTGGTGAGAGAACCTGGCGGGCACTGAACTCTTTAAGCAAGAACAAGGGAATTGCTCAGACCCTCCTACTATTTTTCTTGACCTTAGTAGAGACTTACGATATATTTATATTTTTGATCCAAGAACTTTGGTCTATTCGATTGTAAGCTCAAACAATTTGCTCTTATATCGTCTTGGGATCAACTTTGAACACTTCTGAAAAAGAAGATCGAGGCCTGGTTGAAGGTTTTCTTGCTGGGAGAAAAGAAGAATACCAAACTATAAGCAAATGGATTTCCCGGGTAGTCCAACTCAGTAGTTGGGGACTAAATAAATATTCTGATGACATTACCCAGGATGTTTTGCTAAAACTCTACAACAGCTTGAAAGAGAATAAATTCCGGTTCGCTTCCAGCTTGAAAACCTATGTCTATCGGATCGCTAAATTTACTTGCATAGATTATCTTAGAAAATATTCATCCAGAGAGCAAAAAGAAATTGAATTGATTGAGATCCGTGGCGACAACGACCCTGAAGAAGAGATGCAGAAAAAAGAAGAAAGAAAAATTCTCTGGAGAATATACAGATTAATCTCTGTTGAATGTCGAGAGTTGTGGAAGATGATCTTCTGGGAGGACCTTTCCTATTTGCAAATCGCCCAAAAACTTAGCATAAAGGAGGGAACGGTAAAATCCCGCTTCGCCAGGTGTAAAGAGAAAGCCGTCGGATTAAGAAAAAAACTGACAGAAAAAGGGGAACCTTTCTGATTCAGATACGACTATGCATATGGAAAGAAAGAATAGGTTTGAAAGGAGAAGGATTTGGCAGATTGCGAAAATAAACTAAAGAGTTTATTGCCCTGGTATCTTAACCGGACATTGTCGGCGGAAGAGGCCAAAAAGGTGGAAGCTCATCTGAAGGAATGTCCCAAATGCCAAAAAGAGCTGGAAGAGCTAAGATGGCTATCCTCGGGGGTAAAGGAACATAAAGAAGTTTTCGCTTCTCCTCATATTGAATCAGGAAAACTGGTGATCTTCTTTGAAGAGGCTGAAACCTTAGCCACAGAGGAGAGGACCACTATCGAAAGACATCTTCAATCCTGTCCCTTATGTCATGAGGAACTCCAAACCTTAAAGCGTGCCAATCTTGAGTTGGCGGCTCTGGAGAAAAAAGAGGAGCCAAAATTTGTCAAGGAAGCTTCTGTTTGGGAAAGAATTAGTGAAAGATTAACTTGGTTGGTCCGTAAACCTGCGTTTGCTTACATAATTGTCGTTCTTCTTGCCTATCCTGCGGGGAGATGGCTGTTTAGCCCTTCTCAACCCGGTATGCCACCAGTGCCTAAAGTTGCTTGTGAAAGGGTATATGTACTTTCGGAGCAAACCAGAGTAACAGCAGAACCTATTTCGGTTTTCCGAAGTAGCGAAGACAAAGAAGTTAGGGTGGGCATACCATTTTGGACTGATTTAGACAACCATTCTTATGACCTCAGGATAAATGATGAAAGTGGTCAAACCATCTTTACCGTCAAGGATTTCACCGATTTCGGGGATCAGGGCTTTTTCCAACTGCTGCTAAATACAGACTCCATCCCGGATGGCCGCTATAATCTGATTCTCAGGGAAACGAATAAAAGGGATCCTGCTACATTTTCCGAAACTTATTTTCCCTTCCAGATAACCAAGGCGAAAGAGTAATCAACTAATACAAACGCATTAGATAAAATGTCGTTGCGAGTGAGCAGACGCCCATACGGGGACGTGCGCCCTCCCGTCTGGGCAGCGAAGCAATCTCCGACTCAACCACTTCCTATCTCCAATCTCCCAGCGCGATGAACGGCGCCCAGAGATACGGATGATCGGGTTGATTTCTCTTGCGTAATTCCTCAAGCTTTTTCTTGGACAAACTCTGCATGGCAAGAGCGAGATTGTTCTCCTCAAAGCCGTAGAGGTAGGACATCATCTCAGCGGTGGTCTTGTCTGACACGGGCCAGAGGGCGCTTATAACCGTGCGCGCTCCCGCCATTTGAAAAGCTCGTCTCAAACCGTATACCCCTTCGCCGGCCTTGACCTCTCCCAAACCAGACTCGCAGGCGGACAAAACCACCCATCTGGTTCCCTCCAAATCCATACCGGTAACCTCCTCCGCAGTCAATATTCCATCCTCAACTCCCAGACTATCCGCCCCCTCCCCGTGCAGGTTGGCTCCCGCTAGAAACAACCCCGACAAAAGTAGCGGATTCTCCCCCACGAAACCCTCCGACATCCCGAGCCTGCTCTTGGGAAGCTCTGGTCGACAGTCGCTTTCAGCATAATATCCATGCGTGGCCAGGTGGATAACCTTGTTGCCTGGAGCACTCCGCTTGAAATTATCCTCACTGGCTTCTGGTCCGAAAAAGGCATGGCAAGGTTCTCTGCTTTTTTTCTCCCACACCTCAGATATCCTCTCCACCTCCTTGCGAGTCCCAGGTAAACGCAGCACCGTGATCTCGTGCAGTGCGTCGCAGCCAGAACGGATGTTGCGAAGGGCGTACACAGCCGTATCCATTTGCTCGGCCTGGGTTAAGGCAGTTTCGGAGGAAAGCCGGACTGAAGCAGAAGCATCAAAGTCCGGATCTCCCAAAGCAAAAAGACCTTCCCCGGATTCGACCAACTCTTTTAGCCTGATCAGATCGCGCCCGGAAGATAAATACTGAATGGGATATCTTTCAATTAAGTATTTGTTAGCTCCATCAGTCAAGCCAGCAAAGGAGACTAAATTCAATGCAGCATCTGGCGCTATAAAGACAAAATCAGCATCGCCCAATTTGC
>JBARPX010000112.1:0-2423 GCA_049643405.1 Candidatus Zixiibacteriota bacterium | reverse complement strand
CATCAACGTCTCCAACGCCTGCATAATTAGCCCGGGGAATGATTCCCTGTCAAGCAGAGTGCTGTTCAAATTCGACCTGCCGTCTAAATTAAGCGACAAACGGATTGATTATGCGGAAGTTGTTTTCAAAGCGAGCATAGACACGTTAAGCCGACATTCGGTTATGTTTGCAGGATACCCTGTTACCACTGAATGGAGCGGTGCTACAGCTTCTTGGTCGGGCATATGGACAAACGAAGGAGGAGACTACAACGATTCATTATACGAAATCGGATTAATCAAGTCGGGAAGCGATGGAGTAGTTAGATTCGACATAACCCGTCTGGTGAGAAGCTGGCAACAAAACTCGATGTCAAATTATGGCTTAATAATCATTCCTGTAGAGGAAGAGAGAAGAATTACCAAATTGGTTCATCCGTTTGGCTTTCCTCAAGGAGTCTTCGCCAAAGTGATCATTTACTTCAGCTACACCCACCCGTAAGTTGGACTGTAGTTGCCCGATTCATCGGGCGGTGTTTCCCGCCGCCGAGGGAAAAGCACGGGGACCATAACACCCACTTGGCCCAGGGAAGCGTTTGACGCATTAGGGGCGAATGGAAACATCCCTCTTATGACCAGACCCACTAACACGGATATGTATTCCATCAACCGTATTCTCATCATTTGCGCTGGAGTCTTTGTTTTTTCTCCTTGCCTATTTGCCTTCTTCGTGTCCGATGATTTCTTTTGGATAAGCAAAGGCGCCAATCTGTCCCTGGGTGATCTGTATCCTATTGCCTCAACGGCCACCTATAACATGTTCCGGCCCCTGGTTATCGTATTATTCTCTGCTTTTCACCGGGTCTTCGGGTTGTCCCCCTTTGGCTATCACCTCACCAGCATCTTAGTCCATGCTCTAAACGGCTTACTATTCTACAGTATACTCTCGCGTCTGTCCCTTAAAAGAGATGTCGCCCTGGCGGCGGCTGTGATATTCGTCACTCATTTCGCTCACGAAGAGTCAGTTTTCTGGATATCCAGCATTTGCGTTTTGGGCTGCTGGTTCTTTTCCCTGTCGTCGATCCTGGCGTTCCTGGCATGGATATAAGACGGAAGAATCCGGTTTTATTTTCTATCCCTATTCCTCGGTGCAATCGCTCTTTTTCTTAGAGAAGATGCTTTGACTTTGCCTCCAATCCTGTGTTTCATTGCTTGGCTACAGAATCATCAATCGAAGCATGAGGTTAGCAATGGCATGGGTGCCAAAATAAGCTTGCGTGTCGCGACAGGTCTGGTGCCTTTCTTTCTCACGCTGCCTGGCTACCTGTATCTCAGGAGCATTAGTTTACCTCATCTTCAATTCGGCGCTCTTTTCTCGCTGAATCCCATAAACGTCGTGAGAAACTCAGCTTATTTCTTGGCTAACCTCACTTTCCCCACCAGGATCGTTTTCGACGCGATAGGATACCGTCATTCCACAATCATCAACTCTGCTGTAAACAGCATAGATTCCAACCTGGTGCTGGCGCTGGCCACCTTTGTTGTCATGGCGATTTCAGCCTGGATCCTTTTCACCTGGGCCAAAAGGGCCAGCAAAAGTTCCAGGGTGCTAGCCATCACCTTTCTCGTTGCGCTCCTTCCCTTGGTTTTCTTCAAAGGTTACGGGCTCAGATTTACCTATTTGCCGCTTCTTGGATTCTCACCTGCTGCCGCCTCTGTGCTCTTGTGGTTCGTCAAGAAAGTGACCAGCGGCGACCTCCGAGTGGAAAAACGCTATGTCTACGTGTCTTTGATCCTCATCACACTCTTCAATTTCCTGGTGTTGTTTGAGCGACACCTGTGGTGGTCGAAGGCCGGCGACGCATGCGAAGACATTCTGGCAAGCGCGGAATCGGCGATGTCTTCGCTGCCTGTTGGTTCCACTGTTTGTTTCACCGACTTACCGTCTCGGGTACACGGTGCATACATTTTCAAAACCGGTTTTGTGGAAGCCATGAATCTCTTCTACCCCTCTCGTGAGAGGGAAATCAGAACTATAGACAGTGAAAGTCTCAGTTCGCTTAGTGAAGCAGATTCGGAAGACTGTTTCTTTTTCAAGTATGAGAACCAGGAATTCCGTCCACTCAATTGGTGAGAGAAGTCCGGAAGATCGCCTTCAGAGCGTGAAGTGGTGTTGCGTACCTGTCAGACACCCAAAGGAGCACGGACCTGTGGTTGCCCGGTTCATCGGGCTTCTTCGCTCAATGAATTGAGCAACTACGATGCGTCGACACAAAAGCTTAAGGACCGTCATGAAGGTCAAAGATATCGAAGATCGGATCGAAAAAGCACATGCCTTACTGGAAGAGTGCGCGGTGTGTCCTCGGGAATGCAGGGTGAACCGATTGAAGGGGGAGATCGGCTTTTGCGGGATCGGTAAAGACCCAAAGGTGGCCAGCTTCAAT
>JBARPX010000111.1:0-1613 GCA_049643405.1 Candidatus Zixiibacteriota bacterium | reverse complement strand
GATTTTGGGAGCATCCGCTACCGGTGCCAGAGCATATTCCACCACAACCGCTCAAGGTTTGCTTTTGATGGCGGAGGTTCTTTTCAATATAGCCGGTTTGAGGCTTCCGGTGTCGATAACCTGCGCCAATCGCTCCGTGTCCGCACCTATAAACATCTGGAACGATCACCAGGACGCCATGACGCTGAGGGATTCGGGATGGATACAGCTTTATGCTGAGGATTGTCAGGAGGTGGCGGACATGCAGTTGCAAGCATATAAAATAGGAGAAAAACCGGAGATATCCCTTCCGGTAATGGTCAATATGGACGGATTCATCCTGACCCATGCCTTCGAACCGGTGGAGCTGTTTGACCAGAAGATGGCGGATGAGTTTCTCCCCCCATACAAGCCCGAGACCTATCTGACCACCAAGAATCCCGTGACTTTCGGAATTCTGGCAGAACCGGCCTATTACATGGAGACCAGATACCGCCTTCAGCAGGCCATTGAAGCGGCAAAACAGGTGATAGACGACGTGGCAGACGAATTCAAGGCGAAGTTTGGACGATATGCCGGCGGTTTGGTGGATAAATACAGGCTGGACGGCGCAAAAACCGCCGTGGTGGGAATGGGTTCGGTGGTGGGGACCATGCGAGAGGCAGTGGATGGGATGAGGGAAAAGGACGAGAAGGTGGGACTGCTTAAAGTCCGGGCATTTCGACCCTTCCCTAAAGAAACCATTTATGAAGCCCTGAAAGATATGGACACTATCGTGGTCATGGAGAAAGCTCTCTCTTTGGGATTTGGTGGAATCCTGCTGAACGAGATGAAGTCGATTTTCTACGGAAAGAAGAAACAGCCCAGAATCTGCGGGGTGATCGTAGGGCTTGGAGGAAGAGACATTCCCACCAAATCCATCATGGAGGCGGTGAAGAAGGCCGAGTCGGAAGAAGTCGAGGATCACTTTGTGGATCTAAGAGAGGAACTCATCGGAATCGGAGAGTGACTGAAAAAAAATACGGGAAAGGATGAGAGTGCAATGAATGAAAAAACACCTGCTTCACCGAAAAAGAAAAAGGAGCCGGTCAAGGAGAGCCTGGTTGCTCCCGGACATCGTGCCTGCGCAGGTTGCGGGGAGCTTCTGGCGGCAAGGTTGGTGATGAATGCCGCCGGTGAGAATACCATTGCCACCTGCGCCACCGGATGCCTGGAGGTGGTTTCGTCCGCTTATCCTCAGTCTGCCTGGAAAATGCCCTGGATTCACTCGCTGTTTGAAAATCCTGCTGCTGTGGCGACAGGAATCGAAGCGGCGTTGAGGGCGCTGGGAAGAGAGGATGAGGCCAACGTGATAGCCCAGGGGGGAGATGGGTCTACCGCCGACATCGGGATCGGCTGCCTCTCCGGAGTGCTGGAACGAGGAGACAATATTTTATACATCTGCTACGACAACGAAGCTTACATGAACACCGGAGTCCAGAGGAGCGGATTGACCCCCTTTGAGGCTTCCACCACCACCGCTCCCTCGGGAAAGATATCCTGGGGGAAGACCACGGACAAGAAGCCCATGCCGGAGATAGCCGCCGCCCACGGCATTCCCTATGTGGCCACCGCCTCGGTAGGGTATTACAGAG
>JBARPX010000110.1:0-4710 GCA_049643405.1 Candidatus Zixiibacteriota bacterium | reverse complement strand
CCTTACGGAGGGACCTGGTCATTTCTAGGCAGCGGATTTGGAACCACGCTATTCGACATCTCGTCGCTCCCCACCGACACGGTGAGATATCTGAAGATCGTGGATGACAATGACGGCAGTTCCACTGAATGGTATCCGGGGTGTGACATCGATGCGGTCACCCATCTCCGTCCGATCTTCGGTCCGTCCCTGACCCTTTACACCTACCGGGTAGATGACGACAACGCAGGCCAGAGCTCAGGCAACAATGACGGGGATGTTGATTTCGGAGAGACCATAGAACTTGGTTTGGTGCTGGAGAATATCGGAGATTCGACCGCTTACGCCGTCGAGGTGACTTTGAGAACAATCCATGCGGAGGTTACCGTGATCGACAGCCAAACCACCTTCGGCGACATACCGGCGGGCGATACCGCTTCGGGCGTCGCCTATTTGGTGTTCTTGGTGACCACAAACGTGAGTGACGGAGAGACTATCTCCTTCGAGTTGGAGATAGACGCCGCCAACGGCAGCTGGGGTTATGACGGACCCGATCTGGCGGTACACGCTCCTGTGCTGGTCTACTTCTCAAAGGATATCGACGACTTCGCGGGCAACGGGAACGGAAAAGCCGATCCCGGGGAGACGTGTGACTTGAGCATCACTTTGAAGAATGAAGGTGGTCACGACGCGGTGCAGGTGGGGGCGGATCTGCTGTCATATGATCCTTACGTGACCGTCACCTCCGGGACGTCGTCCTACCCCGATTTGCCTCCTGAGGATACCGGAGCCTCCCTGACTCCTTACCAGATCACCATTGAGGAAGAGTGTCCGGTGGGTCACTTTGCTTCCTTGATCCTGGAGATGAACGCGCAGGGCCCGTACGTCACAGCGGATACCTTCAGGCTTGTAGTCGGGCAGATTCCAATATTGCTGGTGGACGACGATGGAGGGGAGTCTTATGAAACTTACTTCCTGGCCGCCTTCGATTCGGTGGGATTCGGTTATGACATATGGACCCACCAGACCCAGGGGAGTCCCCCGGATTCCGTTCTCCGACTCTATGAGGCAGTGGTGTGGAGCACGGGAGACGATTACGGCACCATATCGGAGCCCAAGACCCTGACCGCCACAGATCAAGCCGGACTGATGACCTATCTGGATAACGGGGGAAGCCTGTTTCTGTCCAGCCAGGATTTTCTTCTGGACAACAATCCCAGCACCTTTATCACAGACTACCTGCATGTGGCAGGGCACAGCGATGATCAGACCGTAGGGTTGGTGTCCGGCGTCAGCGGTGATACCGTCTCCGATGGAATGTCTTTCGATTTAAGCTATCCATTCTTCAATTTCTCCGATCACATCGTTCCTGCAGCGGGCGCCGCCGGAATCTTCTACGAAATCGGAAAGGGTTCCTCCGTCTTACGGGAGGAAGTCCAGATCGACGGCAACCCCGGGGAGGAAACTGCGAACCCGGTTGACTATTGTGCCCTTCGTTATCCCGATTCAGGGCCTTCAGTCTACAAGGTTATCTTCCTGGCCTTCTCCTTCGAAGCGGTTCCCCAGGCCGGCACGGATCCGAATAATTCTTACGTCCTCATGGAACGGATCCTGGACTGGTTCAATGTAGGGGGAGAGATTCTGCCCTACATACCGGGAGACGCCAACGGGGACCAGATAGTTAACGTGGGAGATGTGGTTTACCTGGTGAGCTATCTCTACAAAAACGGTCCTGCTCCAGATCCTTTGGCGGCGGGAGATGCAGATTGTAACGGCGTGATCAATGTCAGTGACGTGGTCTACCTGGTCAACTATCTGTATAAGGGTGGACCTGCTCCGTGCCAGGACGGGGATTAGAAAGTAACCGGTGGAGAAACAACTGATCCTGTTCCACAAGAAGAAGAGGACGATTCTGAGCCGCAAGTCGAAGCAGTCTGGTAAGGCAGCCCGATACCCCTTGCGTGAATGCTATTAACTATCAAGGGTTACGGCTATTACCTGATTAGCTACTTCAATAGGGCCGGCGGATTAGCGGTGCCCCGCTCCCTCGATACAGCGATCTTGATCTACGTGATCGAGAATCTTTCACGGAAAAGAAAACCCTCTGGTTTTGAGACAGACCAGAGGGTTTCGACTTTCTCAAGCACGGTTGACCGGTGGGTCACTTCATCAACGACATCTTTTTCGTTTCACGGAAGTCACCCGCCTGCATTCTGTAGAAGTAAATCCCGCTGCTCAAAGGAGTACCGTCCTCGCGCTTGCCGTCCCAGAGCACCGTGTGGTTTCCGGAATCCTGGTGGCCGTCAAACAACGTTCTCACCTTCTGACCCAGCACGTTGTATACGGTGAGCCTGACGTGAGAGGCTGTGGAGAGGTAGTAGCTGATCTTAGTCTCCGGGTTGAACGGATTGGGGTGATTCTGGAATAGGGCGAAGCTCTTAGGAGTGTTAAGATTGTCGGCCCAGTCTTCGACGCTGGACTCCTCTCTCACCTGCAGATGCACGGTGGTTGTGGTCTCCTGCTTGGGATTGGCGGTGCCCTCGATGAGCAGCTCGTACCATTGCGCCGGAGTGGATGGACCGGTAGATATGGTCAGAATGGAGGTGTCGCTGGGAAAGACCGGGTTGGGCTCGAAATCATAGGTGACCCCTGCAGGCAAACCACCTACGATGGACAAAGACACGGTGCAGGGTGCAGTGAAACCAAGATTGGGGCGCACGACTACCCCGAAGATGGTATCGTGCCCCGCAGTGACCCACTGGGAATCAGGGTAGGCCTCAAGGTAGAATGCCCAAGTACCAAGTGTCACAACCAGCGTGACATCTCTGCTGTGCTGTAGCGCCTTTCCGCCAACCATTTCGGTGGCTGTCACGGTGAGAGAATAGAACCCTTCTGGGGTTGTATCCGGCACGGATATGTTCAGCTTCGTACTGTCCGTGGGAACCAAGGTCGAAGAGTCGAAAGTACCAACTGATCCTCCCGGTAAACCGGTGACCTCCAGAGTGCAGGGCGAGCTGAATCCATTGATGGAAGTAAGCTTCACGTTATAGCTGCTGTCGGTGCCTCGCATCATGCGCAGAGTATCCGGCAGAACCTCTATGGCGAAATCTTGAGGCGGATTGACCACCAGAACTACCTCAACACTGTGCTCAACCTGGCCCTTGCCTGGAACCAGCTCCGTGGCAGTGACTGTGAGTGGATGGACGCCAGTTGGTGTGGTCTCCGCCAATGTAATGCTTAGCGTCGAAGTATCCGTAGGTACCATGGTGTTGGGATCAAACGTCCCTGAGGCATCTTGAGGAAGACCTGACACGCTCAACGTACACGGTGAGTCGAAACCGTAGAGAGACGTCAGGATAATCTCACAGCTGTCCTGGCTTCCCTGGATAACCTCCAGGGTCTCTGGCTCCGCCTCGATGGTGAAATCCGGCTGGTGTACCAACAAAACCACCTGGGTGCTGTGCGAGATCGCTCCCTTGGGAGGAACTTCGTCAGCGGTTATGGTTATATCGTAGGTTCCCGACGGTGTACTACCTCCCGCGGTGATGGTCATGACGGATGTGTCGGTCGGAGTGGCCGGATCGGGATCGAATCCGGCGGAAGCGTCTGTCGGCAGGCCGCTCGCACTCAGGTCAAGAGGAGATGCAAAACCGTAAAGTGACGTCAGAATTACGTCACCGGCAACGGAGCCGCCGGGCCACACGTCCAGGGTCTCTGGCTCAGCTTCGATGGTGAAATCCGGTGGGGGAGTGACGTTCAGTATTAACTGGGCTGTGTCCACTATCCCCTTAGCCATTTCGGTGGCGATGACCAGCGCGGTGTAAACGCCTTCGGGAGTGGTCACTGCCGTGTTTATCTGCAGGTTGGAGGTGCCGGTTGGGGTCAGCGTATCCGGATCGAAACTGGCAGAGGCATCAGTCGGGAGATTGGCTATGTTCAGAGTGCAGGTGGAGGCAAATCCGTACAGAGACGTCAGGTTGACGTCGGTGTTACCTGAGCTGCCTGCCTGAATCTCCAAGCTATCCGGGTCAAGCGCAATAGTGAAGTTAGCCGCTGGAATCACCTCCAGCACCACTTGGGTGCTGTTTTCAATCTGTGTCTTGGTGAGCTCAGTTGCGGTGATGGTCAGAGTGTAAGTTCCTTCGGGCGTTGCCCCCGTGGTGCTTATAGTCATAGTGGAGGTGTTCGTGGGGGTTACCGGATTGGGAACGAAATCAGCCGAAGCAGCTGCAGGCAGACCCGTTACAGTAAGTGTACACGGCGAGTCGAATCCCGCCACCGAGGTCAGGGTCACTGTATAGTCTGCCACCTGCCCGGGCTCCACGGTTTGAGTATCAGGTGTAGCCTCGATGGTAAAATCGGGCGCAGGAGGAGGACCGACGGTGAAGCAGCCCGGCAGGTTGGTTCTGGGCACGTAAGTTTTCGCGTCAGACCGGCTGAACATGAAGGTGTTAGTGGGAGGCCAGAAGGTGGTATCCATGCAGATAGTCATGGAATCTTCTATTACGTAAGTCAAGGTGGCCAGCAAGATCCTGTCACCTTCCCACCACTTCTGATCATCAGTGCCAGTGGCAATAAAGGACAAACGGGCATAGGCGTCATCCGTGCTTACGTCCACTATGAGCGTAGCCCAATCCCGACCGCTGAAATCGGCCCCGATCTGGGCCATGCGGTTATGCATCAGGGTGTCGGTGGGATCGGAATCGTTAAGTATGTGCCGGAATACGCTTC
>JBARPX010000109.1:0-6648 GCA_049643405.1 Candidatus Zixiibacteriota bacterium | reverse complement strand
ACCGCAAACGTCGGTGCCAACCACGGTATAGGTGTTTACGCCCACGTCCTGGCAGGTGTAGGTGAAGTCCATGGATCCGTCGGCAGCAGCGTCACCAGAGAAGGTAACAGCATCGCCATTAGCATCGGTGGCAGTGGCTAAGCCGGTGAAGCCGTCGCAATACTTGACTTCGGCGTTGGCCGGACAGGTGACGACCGGATCCGCGTTGGTCAGGTCGATCAGGAAATCATCGGTTCCGAATCCGCCCTGGTTGTCGGTAGCGGTTATGGTAACCGTTCCGCCAGCCAGACAGTGATTCGTCACGTCATACTCGACATGACCGGTCTTGGAATCGGCTGCGTTAAGAGCCACAACCACGTTGGCCACACCCGCTCCCACGAAAGCAGCGGTAACAGAGACAATGTTGCCATCGACATCCTCCACGGTGAATTCGTCGGTGGAGAAGCCGGTGACGTTCACAGCATGCTCCTGATCTTCCACACCGTCAGTGAACTCCGGGTCCTCGTTGAGAATGGTGTAATGCTCGACGCAGTACCACTCAGATGGAATGTAATCATCCCAGATCTGGGGGATGTAGGTCACAGCGTCTGCCCTGGAGAATGCAACCTGACCGGTTGGCGGCCAGTGACAGGTATCCACGCAGATGTTGGTGCTGTCATCAATGGTGAACTTAATGGTCGCCAGAAGCACCCTGCTCCCGCCTTTGAATCTCCGATCCGCCGAGCCGCTGGACACAAGAGAGAGCCAGAATTCGCTGCCAGTGCCCAAATTCAGAATCCTGGTATCCCACTCCGGTCCATACAGGTCAGACATATCCATCATCCAGTTAAGCACCTGCGGATCTTCCATGCTGGGTAGATCCTGGAAGATGCTGTTGTTCAAATTGAACGGTACCGGATGCATGGCACGAATCAAATCCTGAGCTCCGCAGTTGTTCTTGCCAGCCACAATGGTGGCATTGGCGGCAGTATTGCTCGAGGTGTAGCACAGAGGAACAACGAAACCGGCGATGGAGTCCCTGGTGTCATCCGGGATGTCGTTGGTCACATACATGGCATACTTGACATCCACAGGATAGTCGCCTCCACCATGTCCTATATCATCGGGCCACACTTCCAGGTACAGGGTGTCAGCCACGCCCATGTCATTCGGATGCTGCGCACCTTGCGCCAGATTGAAGCCGAACGCTACCAGAATCATCACTGCGAGTAGTAACAAGTTTCGCTTCATTTTGTAGCTCCTTACGTGTTCAAAAAGGTTTTTGCTTCAAACTTTTTGGTGACGTAAACCTCAAAGTAAATTCACCAAAAAGCCAAAACTCAATTTCCCCCTCCTTCTCTAAAAGGTTACAATCAGTTAGTAGCCTTTTGGTATTTGTTCTTCTCACCTCCTCATTTCTAAAGAGTTATAGAATTGAGCAAAAGTAATTGGTTTTACCCCTTCCTTACTTCACCTCCTTCCAAGCAAAGGTTAAGGGTTTACAGGTTTTCCACATGCGAAAACAAACATCTCACTCATCCTTCTTTCCAAGTCCATGCCAGCATCCGAACAGGGGGGCTGGTCCACCCCGGTAGAGATAGGAGACTAAGTAGGTCACGTCGCCCACGTTAACATTGCAGTCCCCGTTGGCGTCTCCCGCCTCGGGCATGCAGGGTTGGGGTCCGCCCTTATAAAGGAAACTCACCAGGTAGGTGACGTCACCCACGTTGACCACGCTGTCTGAGTTGGCGTCCCCGGGAATCGACCACCAGGCTGTCAGATCACCCTGGTGATACCGAAAAGGCACCACGTCACCATTGGGATCGGACAGGAAGCTGTTTCCACCGGGAGTCATGTAGAACGACACGTTGCGATCAGTTGAGGTGTCGGAAAGGCAGCCCACGTCCACCCAGAACTTAAAAAGCGTCCGGTAGTTGGGGTAAGGCTCGATGGGATCGTTTATGTCGAAGCCAATCACCGATATCCAGTCGCACTCCGGCGAGTTGATGTCGCCCGTGTCACCGTGACATTCCACCAGATTCCACCCGCTTATCAGAGAACCGACGGTGTCGATATGACAATATCGCACCAATAAATCAAGCACCCGTACGCTGTCGACTATGAAGCACGAATCGCCGTGTGGCTCCGGGCCCGTACAGGTATCCTGCCACACCGTGTCCAAGACCGTTGATATGGTTACGCTGTCGGTATAAAAGTCGATCAGATCAACGTAGCTGACGATGATCATGAATTGGAATCCGCTGATGTGCATTGGATTTTTCAACTGCACCTCCACCTCGGCGATGTTTCCCGGGTAGGCCGTCTTGTAACCTATGGCAACGTCTGCGCTGTCCACCTGTGCAGAAATCCTGTCTGCTGCAAGGAACAAGAAGATAAAGGTTAAGGCCGGGAGGACGACGATCCGCTTCAGATCCTTATGTCTCATTCCCCTCTCCTTATAATAAAGGTTTATCTCAAAGTCCTAATCCTAAACCTTTATCTACCGCCTCTTAGGTTCTTCCTCCTTTCGACAAAACTCAGCCAGCCAAAAAAAGTACTTCTCCTTTTAGTCTCTATCAACTTCCTGTTTTAGTCTGGTGGCTTGCTACAGCCCAAAAAAACTCAATGTCGCAGAGTCGAGATGATCTTCTATCTTAAAAAGGCAGAAGCCAAGTTTAGCTAAAAGCCGGGGTAGAGAATCCTGAAGTCCTTATGCGAACTCTTGAATTTTCAAATTGTCAGACCCGATCGAGAATGTTGGTTTCTTTCCTTTTTCAAATACAATATATATTCCGATCATAACTTTGTCAACAGAAAAATTGCTCTTTTTTGAAAAAAAGTTCGAATACGGGTCTTACCTGAGTTTCGATCCAATAACCGCCTTACTCTCCCGGACTCACCAATTTGATCCTCACGGGGACGTATGAGGGGCAATTAACATGCCAACCAACCCCCCTGGGTTTGGCCACCACAAGGACCCATCCGACAAGACAGTACGCGAAGTCGCCTCCTTAGATGGCGCCATTACTATCGCACCTGGTCGTAGGACAGTGGGATTGTCTTGGATTCGCGCAAGAAGACGGATGGCTGGAGACTAATCCGCTGCGGACTAAAGGGTTATGCCTCAACCCAGTTGTGCGTCCACGGAGACAGGATTCCCCGGCCCTGCCGCAACTGACTGCCTGGAGGGAGGTTAGTTACCCTCGCCCGGCGAACCGGCAGTCTGAAGGAAACAGATCAGGAACCACTAGGGTCCTAACTGGCGGTGTGCAGACGGATTCAAAGGAGTTGCAGATGATTTCATCCTCCTACGCGAAAGGCGGAGAGGAGCGATTCCTCTATGGGACTTACCTCAAGCAACTCAAACTCCGACGGTGAATCCAGCCATATCCTCACCAAAACGCTACCGGAGTCTTTTCCGTCGCTATAGCGGGCGCACACTCTGGCCGCCCAGGTTTTATCTTCCCCGCCTGGCTCTCCCAGAAGGAGGGCGTAGGTACTCTTGTATCCGTCGGCAGTGAATTTCGGCTCGGTAGCTGATGCCAGCCCCATCAATACCTCATTTTCCCCTTTGTCTCTTCCGGCGATGATCTTTGCTCCGGAAGGGGTCCTGAAATGTCGTCCGACTTTAAGAAGGGTCATGTGTCTCATGGAATCCTCGCCGTGCTGGATGGACTCTTTCACCTTCGGGGCAAAGGCGGGATCGGTCAAAAGACACCCTCCGGCAGGACAGGGAAAATAGTCGATCTGGTATCTTCCGGCTAAGGCCAGTTGCGGTTTTCGGGATCTCCCCTGAATATCCAGAAGCTTACTTCGGTCCACCACTCCCTCCTTTTCCATCAGGGTCGGCTCCAAAAGTTTAGCGGAGAGAGGACGCAGCACCCGTCCTTTGAGGCCCGATTCTCTTTCGATTAGGTTCATGGCGTCTTTTCTCTGGGACATGGGCCTTTCCCCCAGCACCTCGCCGGTGAAGACGAACTCCGCCCCCTCTTCTTCCATGAGCTTTTTGGCTTCTCTGAAGAGAAACACCCGGCAGTCCAGGCAGGGACTCATGTTTTTGCCATACCCGTGCCGGGGGTTTTTCACTATCTCAAGATAGTCTTCGCCCCCGTAGACTCCCCTCAGAGGAATCTCAAGCTTCTCTGCGGCCAATTGAGAGTAGCAGGTGTTCTTGTCGTCGCAGGTACAGAAGGGAGTCCTCATGTTCAGAGCAATGACCTCGAACCCCAGATCCAGCATTATCTTTACCGCCAGAATGCTGTCCAATCCTCCGGAGAGGAGTGCGATTACCTTTCGTCTCTTCATTTCGTTTCTCTCCTTAGCTCTTGCGGATGCGGAATCCAGGAGCATGACCAGGCAGGTCAACCAGGGCGAGGTGGTTTTTCCTTATTTATACGCTCTGCACACCAGGCCAGATTGGACTACTCTGCATCTCCATCTTTGCTCCTCTGTCTGACATTATCCTCAAGAGTCATCCGATCCGGGGTAAAAAAAAGTCCTCCGTCACCACTTATCCATCTGAGAGGGGGGCAGGAACTCAGAGTAGAGTAAATGGGACGGAGGATAATCTTTAACTGCCTCAACTCTAATCTATCTATATTAACGGTAAATGCAACTCTTTTTTTTCATTTTTTTCAGTTTAGAGAGCACATCCCCTTATTCGGCGAGGAACTGGTCGATCTTGGCTAAGGATTGGGCATCATCCCATTCCCTGGTCCCCCTCACCTTCCATCTTATCACCCCTTTTTTGTCCACCAGATATGTCGAAGGTATGGATCGCGCCCAGTACGTGTTCGCCACGTCTCCCCGGGGATTCAATAGCACCGGAAAGCTCATCTGGTATTTGGCCGCAAAGGATGCTACCTTGGAAGAAGAGGTCCTGTCCACGCTCACCGCCAGGATTTCAAGCCCCTTGTCTCTGCGCGATTGATACAACCTCTCCAGAGACGGAATCTCTCTTCTGCAGGGACCACACCAGGTGGCCCATATGTTCACCAGAACAACTTCTCCCCTAAAATCGCTCAGGGTAAAGGTCTTTCCGGCTAAGTCCGGTAAGGTGAAATCGGGAGCCAAGAAGCCCTCCTGGGGAGATTCCTTCAACTCCTGTTTGCTGGAGATCTTGCCGTCCTCTTTGCCCGGGTTGGATTCCTTTTTTCCCTCACAGCCCACCATACCGGTTGTGACCAATACAGACGTCAAAACCAAGCATAACCACAGATACGATCTTCTTCGTAGCAACGACTCACTCCTTTTTAACAGAACCGACCAATGTCCATTGAACCTAGTGGATTGTAACATAAATTCGGTGTTCATAGTGCAGGGTGTCATTGCGAGCGAACGGAGTGAGCGTGGCAATCCCGATGAGATTGCTTCGGCTATGCCTCGCAATGACAAGGCGTTTTACTCCCCATAGTGATTTACCGAACTTTTGTCACTAACCACTAGTATCCGCCGCTCAAAATTCCGGGCAAAAACGTCCGTCTTTTGTATCTGAGTGCAACGGCGATACAAGAAAAAGCCCCTCCTCCGGAAGGAGAAAAAGGGCTATCTCAGCTCGAAGCTTGCCATGTCGAGCCTTTATTCCTTATCTTTCTTATCCTGGTCGTCTTTCTTATCCTCTTTATCTTTCTTGGCGGTGGCACTTCCCCCGATCCCCTTAACCAGCGGTACGGTGAGCCTAAATTTCCCCTTTTCACCATATTGGGCTTCCAGGGTGACCGACTTTCGGAACTGCTCCTCCTCCGTGCCCTTCTTCAGTTCGACTCTGAGCTTGGCCGTCTTTCCAGGTTTCAGTTTGTCTCCTTTTAGCTCCACCTTCTCGAAGAAGTCGGGAGGCACAGAGACCAAGGCCAACTGCATCACCTCGTCAGTTACGTTCGTGATCTCGCTCTCCAGCCTGCGCACTCTTTTCTCGGGATCTCCGAAATCCAAGCTCGGCGGATCAGCGGCCAGCAGAAGCGCCGAATCGCCCGGCTCCTTGGTCTCCGCCTTGAATGCAATGCTGACACTGCCCAGGGTGGTGTCATTTGTGGTAACCCTGGCGCTCTTGTGAGTTTTGCTCTTTGCGCCCCCTGCGGTATATATCAATTCAATCCATGTGCTGTCACCGGCAGCCAGCTCCGATTTTAAAAGTGGAGCCTTTGTGCACCCTCACCCGGGCTTTACCTTCTCTATCTTCAGTATGTCCTCACCCACGTTCTTCACCAGATAGTAATGGCTGATCTTGCTCTGGGGTGGAACGTAGCCGAAATCGAACATAGTCTGGGGAATCAGAAGCTTAGGTCCTTCGGCCTGAACCTGATTTATGAAACCTCCCACCAGACACACCAGGAAGAGAAACAAAACCACTTTGACTGCTCTCTTCATTCTCTCCTCCATTCCGAAAGCTTTTTGGTTGCGGCTTCAAAAATGGCTTAAACGTCCTCTGTGTCAACCTTATTACAATTAGTTTTACGAAAAATCATCCGGGTTTTTTGAGTCTTTGAAAACATTTTCAAAAATAGCACAAAGGCGGACAGCCCCTGGAACAGACAATTACCCCAGCAGAATCAATCCACTAAAATCAAACCACAGAAGTGGCACGTCTCATCGGGGGATCCGACCACCTTCAGCCTGTAGCCCGAGTTTGCCAGTGTGGCATATACGTCTATTCCGCAGGCCTCCATGGAG
>JBARPX010000108.1:0-5781 GCA_049643405.1 Candidatus Zixiibacteriota bacterium | reverse complement strand
GTGGAAGCCAGACTCCAAGGAAAACCCACCGTCTGCCTACTGCTCTCCGCTTCCTGCTGTCTGCCTACTGCTTACTGCCTGCGGTTTTTTCTTGACTCTCTACCCTCAACTCTGAACTCTCAACTTTGCCAACCTCTCCCTCGCATCCTCCATCTCCGGTATCCCCGGGTCGGCATCCTTCCAGGTTTCCAGAAACTCCTCATATTTCTCGATTGCCCTTTTTTCCCAACCAGATTTCTCATAACAGACACCCAAAAAGTAGGGTATCTTGGAAGACAGAAGAGGATTTTTCACCTTCGAGAGTATATCCCAATTTGACAGTCTCTCGAACTCCTGCACCGCCTCGCCAATCATGTCGCTCTCCAGATAAGTCACCGCCAGCCAGTATCTCATCCTGAAATCGTTTGGCTGCGCTTTCGTGAGGTTGGTTATTTCTTTTAGAGCTTGATTGATGTCTCCTCTGGCATATTTGATCTCAAACTCCAGGAAATACCATTCAGATTTGTCTACTTCTGCTCTATCCTTCAACTCCTCACCAGCTTCGTTTGATATGTTCTGTGCGCTGTCCAGTTTGCCCGCTTTCACCAACAGGGATCCGTAGATGCACTTGAAATGGGGGAGGAACTCGGGATAGAATTCAGCCGCATACTCGATCATTTTGCGCCCCGACTGCAAGGCGCTCTTATACTCTTTCTTCTCTGCATAAATCCTGGCAACCTGGTCATACTTGTTGGCCTGCCGATCGTAAAGCCTGTCCAGCTCATCTGCGGCGATGCCCTGACCCAATATCTTTATCGCCAGGTCGTATTTGCCCTGAGATATAGGAATCAGGGCCAGGTCACCTCGAGATTTCGATCTGGAGGTTGTCCCACCGAGTTCCCCGTATCTAAGAAAGTATCTCTCAGCTTTGTCGTATTCTCTCTTGTGCAGATGCATAAATCCTAGATTCTCGATGCTGGCTTCGAAATCGGGTTTGATCTGAAGAGCCTTCTTGTAAGATTCAATGGCTTTATCTACCTCGACCCGGTGAGCATAGATGTCCCCCCTGCTATCGTAAGGGTTGGCTTCTTCCGGAGCCAACTGTATGTATTTATTTATGGATTGGATGGCTTCATCATAGCGGCCAGCAGCATCGTAAGCGTAAGCCAGGTTATTGTATGCCTCCTTGTCCAGCGAGTCAAGCTCGATTACTTTGTTGAATCCGGCAATGGCCTCCTCACGATTCTTCATCATCCTGTTTACTATAGCCAGCTCCCGGTGGGCGATCTTCTCGTCGGGATAGAACCTGACCATCTCCTCCAGGATCCGTTTCGCCTCCTGAGTTCGCATCTGGAACATGTGGTGATAAGCATCGATCAAAAATTCCTCTTTCTTCGATACTCTATCCGAAAATCTGGCGGCCTTCTCTATAGAGGTCCTGGCCCTGATCGCATCCCCAAGGTTGAAGTAGCCGAACGCCAATTGCAGATAGGCACTGGCAAATGTTGTATCTATCTTGACGGCCTCTTCGAATTTCTCGGTTGCTTCTTTGGTATACAGTTTATTACTGAGCTCATTACCCTCCAGATAAAACCTCAGTGCCTCGGGCGAATGGGTAGTTATATCTGCCACCGGTCTTTCTTCTCCCTTTTTGGCCACAGCAGGTATTTCCAGATCGCTTCGTATCTCCGAAGACAGGCTGTCAACCAACGAGAATATGTTCGTCCCGTTAGGACCGGCTATCCTCTGGGAGCCAACTACGTTGCCCGTCTGCACGTCCACCAGCTGAGAGGTGATGACCAAATCAGGTGTGGTTGCAAGTATCTTGCCCAAGATCATATACTTAGCTTCTGCCTTCTGAGCCACTTCAGAGGCGACTGTCTTATCTATGACTTTCACCCCCTCCCTTCCCATCATCTTCAGCAAATCGTATAATCGCTGACTCGAAACGACTTTCATATATTGAGATTCCGACAGACCGGTAATCAGAAGCTCGGAAACCATCTCACCTATTCTCTCTTTATCCTCTTTATCCTTAAGATTCTCAAAATACATAATGGCCAGAGTATTTTCCTCCGCCACCGCTTTCTTCTCCGGGACTATCTGAAGTTGAAAAGGCTTGAGAATCAGGAAAAGCAAAACAAGAATGAAGACGATTGAAGCCGGAACTAAGAACGGGAGAAGTCTCTTTTTGGGCTTGGGCGGAAGAACCTCCGGCGGAATCTGAGTAGTCTGCACGTATTCCAGACTCTTCTTCTCTCGTCTCAAATCCGCCAGAACGTCATCTATGTGTTGGTATCTCTCCCCCCTCTCCTTGGCCAGAGCCTTGTCAACCACGTCCTGCAGTTTTGCCGACACCTTGTTGTTGAATCGAGCTACAGGTTGTGGCTCTTCACTGATTATTGCATGAAGCACGGCCGCCTCGTGATCTCCCTGGAAAGGCAATTGTCCGGTCAAGAGTTCGTACAGAACAACACCAAAAGAGAAGATGTCGCTTCTGTGATCCACGTCCTCACGTTGCGCTTGCTCGGGGGACATGTAAGAGGCGGTTCCCAGGGTGGAACGACTCAGGGTCAGCCTGGTGGCCCCTTTCAGCTTGGCTAAGCCAAAGTCCATTATCTTCACCTGACCTCGGGGGGTGAGCATAATGTTGTCCGACTTAATATCCCGGTGCACGATTCCCTTCTCGTGAGCTATGGTCAAGCCTTCGCACATCTGAATAGCAATATCCAGAACCTTCTTTATCGATAGGGTCTCTTTCTCGACTATCTTCCTCAGGGTCTCGCCCTCGCAGTATTCCATGACTATGAATGTCTGCCCCTCAAATTCGTCAATCTCATAAATGGTGGTGACGTTGGTATGGTTCAAAGCTGAAGCCGCCTTGGCCTCGTGCACGAATCTTTCCTTTTCGACGGTCTCAGTGGTTAGATGCTGGGGCAAGAACTTGATAGCCACCACCCGGTCAAGCTTGGTGTCCTGAGCCTTGTACACCACACCCATACCACCCTCGCCCAGCTTGTCCAGAATCTTGTAATGAGAAATAGTCTTACCAACCATATCTGCCTCCTGTGTATCCTTGACCGATCGAAGATAAAATTACCGTAGGGACAGCCCTTCCTTCGACTTCGCTCAGGACGGTGAGCCTGTCGAACCGCGTGGCCGTCCGCCTGCGAATTCGGACAGGGACGAGCCCCGTCCCTACGCAGAATGCTTTTTTTCTCTCGACACGCTCTCTGCCCTCAACTCTGAACTCTCAACTTTGCCAACCTTTCCTTCGCATCCTCCACCTCAGGTATCCCCGGATCGGCATCCTTCCAGAGGTCGAGGGATTTCTTGAAACCCTCGAATGTTTGCCTCACTAATGTGCCGCATTCGGAGTCGTACATCCATTTGTTTTATATTATCGGCGCTTAGAATATGTGCATCAGGTCACGGCAGTCCCAGTCGGTCCAACAGCTCATCGATCCTCGGATCGCTCGGGAAGTGCATGCAATCCAAGGGAGTTACTCTAAACCAAGGTAAAAAGCTGTCGCGCTCCTCACCGGCTTTTTTTACCCACTCGAAGGCTTGATCCGCCTCTCCGCGGGCTAGGTAAATAACGATAAAACCCATTGGTTGGATATATTCATGGCTTGCCCTTTCCTTCAAGCTATCGAAGAGGCGCTCGGCAACCTCCTTGTCCCCAAACCGATAATGAATCATAACTGCATTTGCGACATTCATGGGAACGCCACCGGAAAGCTCTAAAGACTTGTCGATTTCTGCAATAGCTTCTTTGATCATCGATTTTTCCAGATACAACTGGCTAAGGTGATGATGCGCGAACCAGTCGTTGGGCTCAATCACCAGCCATTTTTGAAACTCTTCGATCGCCTCGTCGTACCGGCGTGCCTGCCAGAGCCTATGTCCGAGAGTTGTATTGCAGAAGCTGGAAACTGGGTCGAGCTCTTGTGCCTTTCTGGCCTGGGCGATGGCCTCGTCGTGCCGCCTTTGAAGGTTCAAGTAGAAGGAATAATAGACGCGGGTGTAGGAGGAGCCCGGAGCCAGTTCGATAGCTCGCTTGAATTCTCTCTCTGCAGCCTCCCAGTCCCAGTCATAGTGGGTATGGATGGATGCCAATGTTGCATGGGCCTCGCCAAGGGTATCGTCTATCTCGATGGCCTTGTTGGCAGCCTCCCGTGCTTTGGGGTACGTCTGGCGTGGCGGCAAATTCCCCCAGAACGAACTGTACCAGTGACTGTCAGCCAGGCCGGCGTAGGCCACTGCGTTGTTCGGGTCCTTTTCTATCGCCTTCTCGAAGTACTCGATGGCCTTTTCGAATCCTCCAGGATTCATCTTGTTCCAGAAATAGCGGCCCTTCAAATAAAAGCTATAAGCTTCCTGATTGTCCGTATGACGCTTCACCAACACCTGTTGTTCTTTTCCCAAAAGCTTGATCTTCAGCTTGTCAACTATCGCTAAAGTGATCTCATCTTGGATGACAAACACATCTTCCATTTCTCGGTCATACCGCTCCGACCAGAGATGATAGCCGTCCGAAACATTGATGAGCTGAGCTGTTATCCGCAGCTTGTTCCCAGTCTTTCGTACGCTGCCCTCAACCACCGTGTTCACGCTGAGCTTCTTGCCAATCTCACGGATGTCGATCTCCTTACCTCTGAACGAAAATGCCGAGGTTCGGGCCACCACCCTAAGTCCCTTGATGTGCGTCAATGCATTTATGATCTCCTCTGCCATGCCGTCGCAAAAGTATTCTTGATCCTTTTGCGCACTCATGTCCCTGAACGGCAGCACGGCAATAGAAGGTGTAGCCTTTGCCGTAATTTCCAACGCCTTCGTTCTCCCCGTCTCCAAGTCAGTCTCAAGCCTTCCCAAATCAGCGCGCAGGTCGTCAGAGTGCTGGTAGCGCATCTCCCGGTTCTTCTCCATGGCCTTGCCAACGATCCTCTGAAGTTCGTCAGGAACATCTGATTTATATCGGGCCAGTGGCTCAGATGTCTCATTCACAATGGAGTTGATTACAGCGGCCTCATGTTCACCTTTGAAAGGAAGTTGACCGGTGATCATTTCGTACAAGACTACACCAAAGGAAAAGATGTCGCTTCTCTGATCTACCTCTTTGCCCTGTGCTTGCTCCGGAGACATATAGGCGATCGTTCCAAGCGTCGAGCCTGCTTGGGTCAGCGTTACATCTCTTTTCGCTTTAGCCAGACCGAAATCGCATATTCTCACCCGAGCGTCTTTGCCCATCAGAATGTTTTGCGGCTTGATATCGCGATGCACGATGCCTGCCTGATGAGCAACGGCCAAGCCGTCGGAAATCTGCAAGGCGATGGCAAGCATTTCACCGATGGAGAGACCCTTCTTGCCAATGAGATCCTTCAGCGATTCGCCTTCCACATACTCCATGGCGATAAACGGCCTGCTCTCGTGTTCAGAGACCTCATAGACTGTGATGATGTTGGGGTGATTCAGGGTGGCAGCGGCCTGCGCTTCCCGCTTGAAGCGCTCCTTCAACTCTGCATCCGAAGCCAACTGCACGGGCAAGAACTTCAGTGCCACACGACGGTTGAGTTTGGTGTCTTCTGCCAGGTAGACCTCACCCATACCGCCGCTGCCTATTTTTTCGAGGACTTTGTAATGAGATATTATGTCGCCGATCAATTCGATAATCTCCCTCCAGTAATGATCGTGAAAACACTCATGTGTTCTTGCTGAATTCTTTTTCGAGCTCCTCGGCTGTCAGTGACTCATCCAAGTATTTCCTGTGATCAATGCTCATCCAGCGCTGGTTGACCCGAC
>JBARPX010000107.1:0-14171 GCA_049643405.1 Candidatus Zixiibacteriota bacterium | reverse complement strand
ACCAACTCCTGCTGCTCTCTCCTCTGGGGATATCTCTGATGGTCTTCTTCCTTCTCTTCAAGATCAAGCACAGGGAGTTCAGAGACAGGTTGGTCAATTTCCTCATTCTTGCCACCACCTTTGCATTAGTCTACCTTTTCGCGTTCAACTTCACCTTAGGCAGCGCGGACTGGGATCTAATGTCGATGCCAGCCCCGTTTATTGGACTGTTGGGGATACTTCTTTTCCTAAGGTGGGCTGAAAGACCGACCGCCGACCGCCGTCCTTCGACTTCGCTCAGGACAAGTCCGCCGTCCGCAGTCCAATGCCGATCCGATGTTGACCAGCTCAAAACAGAAAAGACCCCCATAATCGGTTCACCGGTCGGAAAGAGACTTGGGGCGTGGGGCGTGATTTTCATCTGGTTCTCTGTCTTTCATACCGTTCCCTGGATTATGATCAACGCCCACAATCAACGATCTCTTGACCGCTACCTGCTGATTCAGGAGAACGATCCTCATCCGGTAGACGAGACCGGTTACAACCTGTACAAGATAGCCAGGATCCTAAGATGGGCGGAATTACCGGACGAGATACCGAAGATGTACGAAAGAGCCATTGAGAGAAACGCCTATGATACGCTCAGCTATTTCAACCTGGCCGCCCATTATCATCAGAATGACCTGTACGATCAGGTGGTTCCGGTCCTGGATACCCTGCTCAAGGTAGACCCGGCCTATCCCAAGGCCAACTGGATGATGGGAAATATCTACGTAAAGTGGAAAGAATACGCCAAGGCCCTCCCCTATCTGGAGAAGGCTCACCGGCAGTTGGCAGACAACACGGACTTTCTCTATGAGCTGGGGGCGTCATACTTCCAGACCGATCGAATTGAGGAGGCTGGACAAGTTGCCACGGACATCTTAAAGCTGGATCCTGGATATATAGACGGGTATCACCTTCTGGGATCGGCATACGCCAAACTGGATGATTTTAAGAAAGCCAAAGAGGCCTGGGAACAAGTCCTGACTCTCGACCCCACCGATTCTATCGCCATTAATAATCTGAAGGAACTTGAGAGGTTTCTCAAAGAATAGCCCGCTGCCTCTAACCTTTGTCTTGCTTCTTCTTCCTCCACCACTGCAGCCTCTTCTTGATCTCCTTTTCGAAGCCGAAATCAGTTGGATGGTAGTATTTGCGGTTTTTGAGATTCTCGGGAAGGTACACTTCATCCACGAAATGATCTGGATGATCGTGCGGATACTTGTAATCCTTCCCATATCCCAAATCCTTCATCAACCGGGTGGGGGCATTGCGGATATGCAGGGGAACCGGCAGGGCTTGGGTTTTTTGAATGTCGTCCTGCACTAAATTGAATGCTTTGTAAATTGCGTTGCTCTTGGGTGCAGTGGCTAAATATATCGCCGCCTGAGCTATGGAGAGCTCTCCTTCCGGCGAACCCAGAAAGTGATAAGCCTCCTTAGCGGCGATGGCGACCTGAAGCGCCAGCGGGTCGGCATTTCCGATATCTTCGGAGGCAAATCGAACCATCCTGCGGGCAACAAAGAGAGGATCCTCACCCCCGGCCAGCATCCTTCCCAGCCAGTACAATGCAGCGTCGGGATCAGATCCCCTTAGGCTCTTGTGGAAGGCCGAGATTATGTTGTAGTGTTCCTCACCCCCTTTGTCGTAGACTAAGGCCTTCTTCTGCATGGTCTCCTGGGCGATCTTCAGCGTGATTCTGCGTTTCCCATCTTTGTCCGGATGAGTGGTCAGTGCGGCGAACTCCAGGGTGGAGAGAGCTACGCGTGCATCTCCATTCGCCATCTGGGTGATATAGTCCAAGGCATCCTTTTCCAGTTCCACGTTCAAGTCTCGCAGCCCGGTCTTCTTATCCTTAAGAGCCCGGCTGACTATGACCTTCAAGTCCTCTTCGGTCAAGGGATTTAACGTATAGACCTTGGCCCGGGAGAGAAGCGCCGAGATGACCTCAAAGGAGGGGTTCTCGGTGGTCGCGCCGATTAAGATGATGTTCCCCCTCTCTACATGAGGAAGAAAGGCGTCTTGCTGAGCCTTGTTGAAACGGTGAACCTCGTCCACAAACAGGATGGTCTTCCGGTTGTACAGTTGTTTCATCCTGGCGGCCTTGTTCATCACCTCCTTTATCTCCTTGATGCCGGAGAGGACTGCGGAGAAGGAGATAAAGTGAGCCCCCGTGGCGTTGGCGATGATCCGGGCTAAGGTGGTTTTGCCCGTGCCCGGGGGTCCCCAGAAGATAGCCGACTGCATCTTATCTTCCTCGATGGCCCGTCGCAGGACCGAACCCTTACCCAGAATATGCTTCTGCCCCACAAACTCCTCTAAGGACTCGGGCCGCATCCGGTCGGCCAGCGGCGTCTCGGACATCCCTTTTGACTTTTTCCCTTTTTCAAACAGATCCATGAGATTCGTTTCCTGTCGAGGCCAATCTTCCCTTCGGATTCCTCAGGACGGTGAGTCTTCGACCCTGAGCTCAAGCAGACGCTTGCCCCCAGACGGGCCCGTATGGGCGTCTGGGCAGACCGAAGGGCAAAGTCGAACCACAGATTCATCCTGCAGAATGCGGCACGAATGTGCGAATCCGCCGTTACGTTTAAATCATAACAAAAAACCGGCTTTAGTCAACCGGTATCTGAAAAAGAGCCCTTTTGAAAGGTCGCTTACTGCGGATTGCGTATTTAGAAGCTGCACAAATCTAAGAGTCACCAGAGTCCCCGATCTCTGAGTCCCGAGGCGTTCTGTCCGTCTAATCCGTTCACTGCCTTAGCAAAGCCAACTTTTCCGTCTACCCCGCTAAAGATATGAGAAATCGACCCGACAAGAATAATGAATGGAAATTGCAGGAGTTCCGGCGATCGAGTTGGATTCGGACAGCGAGGATTCCGGTTTCCATCATGTCCTCGGGTGACCGAGGATAAGTAGAAACTCTGGATTGCGAACTAAGATTGGGGACGGTCTAATCTGCTCGCGACGGGCAGATGATGCTGATTGTACCCCAATCTTTTTTTTGGAGAATTTTGGCATATTCTTTAAGCTTCGAAATGAAAAGAGAACGGCAATGAAAACCATATGCGAAAGAGGGGGCATGAGAAAAATCAAAAATCTGGCGGCTTGCCTGGTAGTGATCGGATCTGTCTTCGGATTAATCGGGCTGGCTATTGCGGCAAACACAGCTCAGCAGACGGTCACCTTCCAGGTGGATGCAATCGACGAGATTTCAGTCAGTGGAAACCCGGCAAACCTGGCGGTGAGCACCGCCACACCTGGTTCTCAACCGGATGACGATACGGATAACTCAACCTCCTGGGCGGTGACAACCAACGGGACGAACAAGAAGATGACCGGGGATATCAATGCTAACATGCCTGCCAACGTTACCCTGCAAATCAACTTGACCGCTCCCACCGGTGGCTCAAGCAGCGGCGACCAGGCTCTCTCCACCACCGCTGCGGATTTGGTGACCGTCATCACGCAGCTGGCGGAGAGCGGTCTGACCATAGCCTATACTCTATCCGCTACCATAGACGCTGGCGTGGTTGCGCAGGACACGAGAACGGTAACCCTCACTTTGACAGATGGTTAGTGCACAGGATATAAGATAGTGGTAAACCCGGGGCGGCCGGGTTTTCCGACCGCCCCAAGCCTCGTTCTAATGGGAAGAGCATTTTTTTTCTTAGTATTTCTCCTGCTGTTTGTGACCACAGCGGAATCGATTGATATAGCCGCAACTGGTGGGTGGAGTGAAACAGTCGATCAGTTCGATCTGGTGTCCGGCGCGGGAAGTCAATTGGTCGACACCTACGAAAGCGCGACCAACGCCACGTCTATCGACATCACCAACACGCTTGATAAATATGATGCATGGAGAGTGGATGTGAGGAGGGTCGATGGCGGAGGCTGGCACGGAGACTACACACTATATGTAAAGAGAACCTCAAACGGAAACGGTCAAGGCTCTGTTATTTCGGGGGGCCTTTCTTACATTGAAATCACGACAACGGATAGTGAGTTTTACTCCGGGGAAGGGGCACTATGGAATGTTGATGTGCAATACCAGCTAACCGGCATGTCGATAGGAGTTCTACCGGCCAACTACAGCACAACCATCGTCTTCACTGTAATTGACATTTAACCAGGGGGAGAGATGAAAAAGATCATTTGCGTTTTTGTGTTTTTCGTCCTTCTGGCAGACTTATGTTCTGCCGGGGTATCAGTTATCGGCGGGCTAACGCGAGAGAAGTCGGTTCAGCCCGGAGAGAAGTTTGAGGGAACCATCAACCTGGAGAATACGGGAGAAACTCCCTGCCAGGTAACTGCTTATCAGACCGATTACCTTTTCTATGCGGACGGAAGCAACCTCTACGGTGAGCCGGGATCCACAACTCGTTCCAACGCGGACTGGTTCACCATCAGCCCAAAGCGGCTTACCATCCCTCCCGGAGAGGCGGCTTCGGTCCACTATTCCGGTCAGGTGCCGGAGATCAGGGAACTGGCTTCCATCAGCGACGACCTACAGTTACTCGACAACCCGAACTTGGTCGGGACGTACTGGAGCATGGTGATGGTAGAGCCTGTACCGGAAACGGATCTTGAAGCCGTGGAGGGCGAGGCAGGGAAGGTAACATTCGGCATTCAAACCAAGGTGCGCTACGGGATACAGATTATCACCAATATCGGCGACACCGGAGTTCGCAATATCAAGTTCTTGGACAAGAGACTGGCTAACCGGGATGGGCAAACCACTCTCCAGCTGGAGATCGAGAATATCGGGGAAAGATGGCTTTCGCCGACCGTCTGGGTGGAACTCTACGACGACGGGGGGATGCAGGTGGGACGATTTGAGGGCGGCAAGAAGCGAATCTATCCCGACTGTTCTGTAAGTCATGAGGTGGTCTTAAGCGGGGTCCCCAAGGGGAACTATAAGGCTCTGGTGGTGCTGGATAACGGAGATGAATACGTATTTGGCGCTAAGTATGATCTTGGAATGGAATGATGAAGAAGCTCTTGATCTTCCTCTCTTGTTTCCTTCCTCTTTCGTTTTCCCACGGCTTGGCTCAGGACAAAGGTCATGGAGTTGAAGTAAGATCGACTTCGCCTGAACTCTTAGAAATCGAGCCGGGTAAGATCGTCAGTGCAAGCTTCTTAGTCTCCAACCGGACCCGGGACGAAGAGGAGTTCTACGAGAAACTCACCCTCCCTGTGGGCTGGCAGGAAATCGTCTCCGACGATCTCCCCTTCAAGCTCAAGTCGGGAGAACAACGAGTCAGGATATTTGCCTTCCTGGTCCCCCTAACCTCCCCGGCAGGCCGATACTCCATAGGCTACTCGGTTCGAAGCCAGAGGGATTATTTCATCACAGACGAAGACACTCTGTCGGTGGTGGTCGTTCCCGTGGTGAAGCTGGAGATAGTCGTTGAGGATAGGCCGGAGGCGGTGATTGCCGGAGAGGCCTACGTCGTGAAGCTGCGCCTGCTCAACCGAGGCAACAGCAAGACCGACGTGAAACTCCGGATAGAATCAAGCCCGGATTACGGGTTGGAAATGGAGCCATCTGAGGCAGCTCTGGAAGCAGGAGAGCAGCAGACAATAAGAATTGAAGTGAAGACAGATGAGGAGATAAAGCAGAAACTCATACAGATTCTAAGAATCCAAGCTGAGGCGGAAGAACCAAGAGATACGGTAGTGTCAGTTGCACAGACAGTCGCGGTCGAGATCATCCCTAAGGTGACCGGAAATCTCGATCCCTATCACCGGCTGCCCATCCAGGTAGCGTTGATTGCTGCCGGCCAGGAGGAGAAAGGCGGTTTTCAGGTGGAACTATCGGGGCGAGGCAGTTTGGATGAGGAAGGAAAAAGGAGCATCGATTTCCTGTTTCGCGGGCCGGACATACAGAACAAGGGCACGCGGGGAAAAAGAGACGAATACCGGGTCAGCTACAGCCGTGAGAACCTGGTCCTCCATTTGGGTGACAGAAGCTATTCCCTTTCTCCTTTGACGGAGAGATTCCGCTACGGTCGGGGCCTTGAGGCAAAGGTGAGCCGGGGAAAGTTCGGATATGGAGCTTTCTACATGGAAGGAAGATGGCAGAAGCCAAAGGAGAGGGAACTGGGAACTTATTTGGCATATCAGTTCAATGAGCGGTTTCACGTAAGGGGAAACTTCCTGGGAAAGAGCAAACAGTCCAGCCGGTCCGGCAGCGGACATGATGATGAGATCCTCAGCATCCTGGCACGGGTTAAGCCGGATGAAACCGTCACTCTCGACCTGGAGTACGGAGTCAGCGACTGCGAAAGGGATGGCAGGCTCAAGGACGCAGCCTATCGGATAAATCTGCAGGGGCAGGCGGACCAGGTCTCCTATTCTTTTGAAAAGACCTATGCCGGCCCGGAGTACTTCGGTTATTACCACGATGTCAGTTACACCACCGGGACAGTGCTTTTCCCCATTCACGATAGACTGCGGGGCAATCTGTCCTATCGCTCGTACAAGAACAATCTGGACCTTGACTCCAGCAGATGGGTAGCTAACCGGGAGAAATCCTACCGTGGAGGCGTGACCTATCGCTTCTCTTTTGGCACCTCCCTCTATTTCGATTATGAAGGCCTGATCAGAGAGGATCGCATCTTGCCCGCAGATTACAACTACGAGGAGCGGGCATGGAAACTGGGGGTCGGACACGGCTTCGGCAATCTTTTTGTCAACGCGCGTGCGGAAAGAGGCAGATTTGATAACAGACTCCTGGCCACCACAAATGATAATTTGGAGCGGTATAGTTTATATTCTCATTTTCGTCCAGACCCCGGGCTGAGCTTGAGTTCTTATGCCAGATTTGGCCACAGCAGTTTCACCTCCAGCCTGGAGAGGACAAGAAGCTTTGGTTTTTCCACATCCTGGCGCATCCGAGACAACATTCATCTCAGCCTGGAATATCGCAAGGACGAGACCGGTTCTGAAGAGAACCAGAAGCGAGAAGATTTGTTCTCTACTATCTCCTGCGATTTACCCAACGACCATGCTCTGGTACTCAGGGGTCAATGGTCCAGATACGGGCAGGAAAAAAAGGAGTTCTCATTTTTCGCCACGTACACGGTTCCGCTAAGAATACCAGTCGGCAAGAAAACAAGCATCGGCGTTCTTAGGGGGAAAGTCTATGACGAGGAAACACTGACAAAAGTGCCCATTCCAAAGGTTCTCTTGCGAATTCAGGACGCGACCGCGATGACCGACGAAAACGGTGAATTCATCTTCCCGTGCCTCGAGCCGGGAACTCACTATCTAAGAGTGGATAAGAACTCAATCGGACTCAACCGGGTTGCCAGTGAAAAACTACCCATTATGGTGGAGGTAAAGGGCGGAGAGAAAACTGAGATTCAGATCGGGGTCGTGACCTCCTGCAAGATCTCAGGGATGGTGACGGTTTTTTCCGGCAAACCCAAGGGGGAGTTTGGCGATCAGACTGTTACCTCCGGCGATGGCCTGTTTGTGGTCGGTTCCGGCGAAGAGGATGATTCGAAGGGCGCCGACGTTAGTAAGGTAAGAGGGCTAAGCAATATTTTGGTGGAGGTCAGGTGTGAAGAAGAGGTTCTACGACAACTGACCGACCAGAAGGGCAGATTCTCTTTTGAGGACTTACGACCGGGAAAATGGACCCTGACGGTGTACGATCACGATCTGCCCGCCTATCATTATCTGGAAGACGAACAGTTTCAATTCGACTTGAAGCCGGGGCAAGAGAAAGACGTCACTGTGAGAGTGCTGCCTCGGCTCAGACCTATCCAGATTATCGACGAGGGGGCGTTAGGGCAAGAAAAGAAGTAAGATCAGGTCCCGTTCGCAGTCCCGAACACTCAGCCAGGCTGTGCTTCTGCCCCACAAACTCCCCTGAGGTCTCCGGGCGCATCCTGTCCGCCGGCGACGTTTCTTTCATCCCTTTTGCCCTTTTTCAAACAGATCCAATGTTACAGCGGACCGATGAAATCACATGACAGATTGCGTGTCATGTTGAGCGAAGCGAAACATCTCTCTTTAAATCTGTCTGAAAATCTATATTCTTCGCTGCGCTCAGAATGGCATCTATCAAGTAGTATCGCATTGTCTTATCTTGTCAACCGGGCATAGTTTCCATAGTGCTCATCGAATCAGTACTTCCCGGTGAATAGGCAGATTCTATGTTGTCCTTCATCAGAAACATAAAGGGGCAGCCCGTCTTTCGTGACTCCGACCGGCTTCATAAGCTCGCGGTTCCCGCCTCTACCCAGAAACCGACCAGAGATGTTAAAAACCGCATATCTGGAGTTACCGGTGTCTGCTATGTGGCTTCGGCCATCCTGGGCGTCTATTCCGCTCGGCGAGCTCAACTGGCCATCTCCTGAGCCGTAACTGCCAAACGCTCTGACTAACTCTCCGGCCTTCGTAAATATCTGCACGCGGTGATTTCCCTGGTCAGTGACGTACAAGTACTTCGGATCATAACTCTCGTCGTTCTCGAAGGCGATACCATAAGGTCCGTTGAACTGGCCTCTGCCGGCACCTTTGGAACCCCATTTGAGAATGAACGTTCCGTCGCTGTCGAATTTCTGAATCCGGTTGTTCCCGTAGTCTGTCACGTAGACGTATCCCTCGTCATCAACGGCTATGGAAACGGGGTGGTCAAACTCTCCGTCGCCGACTCCAGACGTGCCCCACTTCGCCAGAAAGTTGCTGGCCCCGTCGAATTTCTGAATTCTGTTGTTGCCCGAATCAACCACGTAAACGAATTTGGGATCCACACCTTCCATATACATGGCCACATCAGTCGGTCCATTGAATTCTCCATCCCCCGTGCCGGGACCGCCCCATTTCGTCTGAAAAGTCAGCGACGGAGTGTAGTACCTCACAACTCGGTTATTACCGTAGTCGGCAACAATCAAAGTAAGCATTCTGTTCTCCAACCCCATCGGTCTGTTGAAATACTCGTCCCCACTGCCATAAATGCCGAAGTAGAGGAGGAATGGAATATAGCCGGTGGGTTTCTTGCACTCGCAATCCAGAAACATCACCAAGATCAGCGATAGTGCCAGAACGATTAGTTTGTCCGACGCCGCGGAACTTCTCATGTTAAGGTTTCCTTCCTATCTTGGACCAAGCTCTGCATCGAGGAGAAACCTTGAGTGTCTTTCTCTCACGCTTAACCTTCCGGCCGAGGCAAATCATCCCAAGAAACCTAGCTTGTTCTCTTCAGCTTCAGTAACTCCAGGATACGATCAAGCTCACGCAGCCTGAATAGGTAGGAGAAGACGAAATAGCCGACCAAACTCAAAACCAAAATCACCACAAGTCTCAGGATCTTCTCGGGCAGCGGAGCCGTCTCTAAATCCGGCCCGTACAAGTTCAGGTATGCCCAGACTACAAATCCCCTCAGGACGGTGAGTCTTCGACCCTCAACTCAAGCAGACGCTTGCCCGTCTGGGCAGACCGAAGGGCAAAGTCGAACCGCAGACTCACCCATGACCGAGCGGATTTACAAATCCGCCCCCACGTGTGAATCATAAGAAAAAATCAGCTTTAGTCAACCGCTATTTGACAAAAACCCTCGTGTGGGAAGGGATCTCGCAGGCCAAACAGGAGGATGAATTATCTAGAATCAAAGAGATCTGAAAGCTTCGAAATTCCTATTCCTGAAACATCAATCCGTTCACGGTGAATCCATTCAGGATGAATCCGCTTAATCCGTTGACCAATTCGTCTGCCTATCGCAGCAAGATCATCTTTTTCGTCTCGGAATATTTGGGGGTCTGAATCTTGTAGAAATAAAGGCCACTGGGAGTTTCATTTCCTTCATCGTCCCTGCCGTTCCAGCGTACCATCTGGTAGCCAGCACTCTGGTATTCGCTGACCAGTGTTTTAACCTTCTGTCCCAGAATGTTGTAGAGGATCAACTCGACGTGGCAATCCTCGGGCAGGGCGTATTTTATTACGGTCTGCGGGTTAAAGGGATTGGGATAATTCTGCGAAAGCGAAAACGCATTCGGCAGAACCGATTTGGATTTGTCACTCACTACCACCACGGTCACAGAGATGGAGGATGACGGGGTAAGCGCCTTCGGGGTGTCAGGAGCGGTCTTGGCCCAAGGGGACAAAAACGAGAATGAGAATACTGCCAGCCCCAGTGTCGATACGACCAACCCGAACAGGATGTAACCTGCTTTGGTCCTCATCTCACCGTCGCTCTATTTAATTGACGCATACAATCTTGAGTATACCCCCGTGGTCACCTTTTGGTCAACGCTAAGAGCATGGATGACGAACATGTATTTCTTGCCGCGGTACTCCTTCTCCGGCGGAAATTCTAAGTACATTTTCACAGTCTTCGTGCCTGCAGGAGGGAGAACGAATCTGTTCTCGCTGAACCTCAGATATGAGGCATCCGGAGCGTCCTGGTATTCCTTGGTCAACGTTGCCGCTGAATTGCCAACGGTCAGGCTCCGCAGCTCGAAGGTCTGCTCCCGGTCACCGGGGTTGGTGATCTCCAGGACCAAACCGGCCTTCCTGTCCACATCGTAGGTTTTGCCCAGCTCTACGTCGTCTAAGAGAATCTCCTCAGGTTGCAGCGTAAAGTTCACGCTGGCGTCTGAGACAGTCACCACCTCGCTCTTGGCTGCTTTGACCGTGTCTGTGGTAAAGATGAAGCGAGTCTTCAGCCCGTACGCCAGAAACATGCCGCTTCCCTTGCCGCCCAGAGTGTGAGACCAGATCGTCACCTGAAACTTCTTCCCCAGATACCGTTTATCTTCTGGAATGGACAGGATAATATCAGATGTGGCTTTTTCATTGGGGCCCAGCTCAAAAAGAGTTTGGCTCAAGCTCACCCAGGAGGTATCCGGAATAGGCTCCGCCCCCTTCCGTAGCTCACCGCTATCCGGCAGAAGAACGTCCATTCTCAAATCTACGCCGTAGTCACTCGTATTGCTGACGATCAAGCGCAGATTTGCCAGTTCCTTCAGATTGTAGGTTTGGCCGATCTGCAGGTTCTCAACAACCACCTCTCCTAACTGAGTACTCAGCCCCCCGGCTTGGACCACATTGCAGGCTGCAAACACCAGAAATGAAATGACAACTGCGTAAATCCGATTTAATCCGGTCTTCATTTCAAACTCTCCTCAAAAGAGGTTAAAAGAAGGTTCCTATCCTTCCCCCCCCTTCTGTTCTATACTCAGCAGGAAAAAATCATCCAGCTGATGCCGTTATTGTTACCACAATGGTCTGCTCGGTGGTTACCGATGTGCCGGTGGGTGCCTCGAACTTGAACCAGAGATATCGAGCCTCGGTCGCCGGCACCGAAAGACCTGTCTGGTCGCCGGCAAAAATCGTGGCGGAACAGGTCTGGTCAGAGGTTTCCAGGTCGTGATCAGCACCAAAGCTGCCCGAGAGCGGTATTGCACTGTTAAACTGGGCACTCAGACGATATGTCTCAGATCCGGGCGCACCCGAAGTCGCCGTCCATCCCGCAGGGTCGGTTAATTTCAGGTCATAGGTTTCAGTTACATTTCCGTCGTTGACCACGTGGGAGGAATCGCTCGAGATGGTCACACTCGAAGCCACCACGGTCCCAAAAGCTATGGCCCCGGTCGCGCTAACGCTCAGGTTTTGAATGGTTACCGTAACGTCGATGGTGGCAGGATTAGCTGCTTGGACTAGCGAGGCATAAGAGACTAACAGCAGAAAGCAAATTATTCCTCTTGTGAAAAAAGGGACGGTTTTTCTCACCTTGTATCACCCCCTCCAATTGATTTAAGGCTGCTGGTATTATTTATTATTTGTTATCGGTCAATAACTCCCTTTCTTCAGAACCATTCTGCACTTTTTGCTAATACTCTTGTGCGGTCACCGTCAGCGTGGAGGAATGCTCGTCATAAGACGAAGTGCCGACGGGGGTCTGGATGCGAAACCAAAATGTTGCGCTGTCGCTGACCGCCACATTGGTGGCGATGGTGAAATCGGTATCATATGCTGATATATCAGTCCAGGGTCCGTCCTGGCTGGTGGGGGACCATTGAGCCCGGACCGTATCCGCTCCATTGGATGATGCGTCAATGTCCCAGCTGTTCGTACCGTCAGTGAATTGACTGATGCGGCCCAGAAAGTTCTCGGCTACTGTGCCGTCGTTTGTGATAACGCTCGTCTGCGGTGCCAGCCAGGTGTTAAGCAAGCTGGTCCCAAAAGCAAAGGTTGAATCACTTACCAAGACGCTTAATTCCGCCATGGATCCCTCCTCGTTGCCGATCGGGATGGGCCTGAGCTTCCCACCTGTAGTCTCGGCGCTGACGCTGGAGATCGAGAGTAAGAGCGGCACAATCACAAAAAGGCCGGCCCAGATTACAGACGGCGTTTTGCTCACACAGTAGACGGCGCGTGGACTGCCGGGTTGGGTGATGCAAAGACTAGGCCTCACCGCTGCTTCCCCCGCTCGATAAAGGTATAATCTCTCCAAATCATGGCTTCCTTCTAAGGGATTTCGGTATTTGTTAGGGAAAGCTTAACCACAAAACAGCCAAAACGAGTCCAAACGGTGACAACCCCCTTCAGTCAACCAACCCCCTTAGGGTGAACTTTCGCCATCGACCGTCAACCGCCCTGCCCTGAGCAGCCTCGTAGATTCCTTGTTCAGCCCTTCTTTATCTTCAACAGTTCCAGTATGCGGTCAAGTTCACGCAGTCTCAAGAGGTAAGAGAAGACGAAATAGCTGGCAAATCCCAAAATCAAAACCACCAAAAGCCCCGCAATTTTCTCGAACAAACCTGCCGTCTCTAAATCCGCTCCGTAGTATCTGAGGTAAATGTGAATTGCTGCCCCCATCAGAGCGGCTGAAGATAATATCCTCAAAGAGGTGCCCACAATATCTCTCCTGTCCAGCGGCCCAATTCGTTTGTCCAAAATCACCAGAAGCAAAAAGAGATTGGTCATGGAAGCAACGGAAGCCGCCAGCGCCAATCCCTTAAATCCCATAGGCCCCATCAAGATGAGATTCAGGATGATGTTAACACCGACGGCCACCGCGCTGGTCTTGACCGGGGTCTTTGTGTCGCCCATGGAGTAAAACGTGGAGGCGGTCAACCTGACCGAGGAATAGGCGAAAAGGCCGATGCAGTAAAACGTCAGAGCCTGTGAGGTTGCCACGGTGTCGAGAAAGGTGAACCTGCCGTGCTGAAACAGAACCGAGATGACCGTCTGCGATGCCACCGCCAAAAAGACCGCCGATGGGATGGCCAGAAAGAAGACCAATTTCAAAGATGAGGTAAAGGTCGACAGGACCTCTCCCATCTCCTTCTTGGCCGCATAAGCCGAGATGATGGGGAAGGTGACCGTTGCCACCGCCACCCCGAACACCCCGATGGGAAACTGCATCAACCGGAAACTGTAGTTTAAGTAGGATACGCTCCCTTGAGGAAGCAATGACGCTATCAGTGTATTGACGAATATATTGACCTGGGTGGATGCAAGCCCCAGGGTTGCCGGCGCCATGAGCAGAAGGATTCTCTTCACTCCGGGATGACGGAGACTGATTCTGAAGCGGTACTTAAATCCCATCTTTCTCAAGACCGGGAGCTGAATGGCCAGTTGCCCGAATCCACCTAAAAGCACGCCTAAGGCCATGCCGACGATGGGCGGGTCAAAATAGGGCGAAAGCAAGATCCCGCCTGCAATCATCCCTAAATTGAACATGGTGGGGGCCAAGGCCGGGACCCCAAAACGCCGGAAGGTATTCAGGATCCCCATCACCAATGCGGCTAAGGCAACCAAGAGCAGAAACGGGAACATGATGCGGGAAAGATGGGTGGTCAACTCCTGCTTGCCCGCTTCATCGCCGAATCCGGGAGCGATCAGTTGAACGATATAGGGTGAGAAGACGATTCCTAAGATCACAATCAGGCATAAGGTGATCAAAAGCAGATTCAGCACCAGATTGGCCAATTCCCACGCCTTCTCTTTGCCCCGGTTGGTCAGATGATCGGTGAAAACGGGAATGAAGGCAGAGGAGAGGGCGCCTTCGGCAAACAGATCACGCAGCAGATTGGGTATGCGGAAGGCAGCGATGAAGGCGTCCGCGGCAAAACCGGCGCCAAAGAGATAGGCAAACACCTGTTCCCGCACCAGGCCAAGTATGCGGGAAAGGA
>JBARPX010000106.1:0-3422 GCA_049643405.1 Candidatus Zixiibacteriota bacterium | reverse complement strand
ACATGGCCCGCAACGACGGTGAGCGCCGGGCAGCTCACTTTGCCATCTCGGTTTCTTATGTCGACGAAGAGAATTGGGATGCGGCGTTAGAAGAACGAGACAAGGCATACGCGTTGGCAGAAAAGATCAACGATGCATCCGCCATGGGTGGAGACCTGATCGTCATGGGCAACATCCTTCTTGAGGCTGGAAGAATCGACGAAGCGGCCGCAAGGTACGACAAGGCGGTTGAAGTTGCCGAGGCAGGTGAGCTTTCCGAAGAGGTGAAGGACAATTTCAGACGGGGTTATTTCTTTAATGCTGCGCGTGCTGCCCTAAAGAAGGGAGATCTGGATACTGCCAAGGCCAAGGCCGACGAATATCACCGGCAGGTTGAAGCCGTTCGGAATCCGTTTCAGATCAAGCTGTATCATCAGGTGGCCGGCATGATTGCCCTGGAGAAAAAGGAGTATGACCGGGCGCTGGAAGAGCTCCAGAAATCCAGTCTGCAGAATCCGTACAACTGGTTCAGAATGGCGCTGGCCTTCCAGGGCAAAGGTGACAAGGAGAAGGCCAGGGAGTTGTGCGAGAAGGCTGCAAGGTGGAACGCTCTTAACAGCCTGAACTATGCATTCATGAGGCATAAGGCTGCGCAGATGCTGGAATCGATGTAGGTGTTCCGTTCTGTCAGGTCTTGGCCGCCCAGACGGGCGCAGCGTTAGCGGGTGTGAACTGACAGCGGCAAAAGTGTCAGGTCACACTTATGGCAGGCCATAAGCAAGACCTGACACAACTAACGGATGAATCCGAAGGACTGCTTGACATAAGAGGTGAAAGCGTAAAGGTAAATGAGTAAAGACGATTCTTCAGAAAACTGGACGCTCACGCGCGTTCCCGGCGTGTTAGTGGGTCACTGGACCGACAAGGCCAAAAGCACGGGAACGACAGTTCTGCTCTTCCCGGACGGCGCGCGGTGCGGAGCGGTTCAGCTCGGGTCAGCCTCCGGCACGCGGCAGATGGGGGTCTTCGACCCCGCTCATATCTCAGGGAAAGTGCACGGAATGTGTCTTTCCGGAGGCTCTGCTTTTGGCTTGAGCGCCGCGGATGGTGTGGTTGAGTTTCTGGAGTCAAAAGGGATCGGTTTTGACTCCGGTCATGGCAAGGTTCCGATAGTTCCGGCAGCGATCATTTTCGATCTGGCTACGGCCAAGACCCGGCCGAATGCGGAGTCGGGACGGCTTGCGGCTGAGGCTGCCGGCGCTGAGCCGGTGCAACAAGGCCGCGTTGGGGCCGGAACAGGCGCAACCGTGGCCAAGTGGGGCGGCGATCGTATTCCGGGCGGTTTGGGCAGTGTGGCCCAGGATGTGGGCAAATACGTGATTGGGGCACTAACGGTGGTTAACGCCATAGGCTCGATTAGAGACTCTGAAACCGGGAAATGGATTGCAGGCGACCCGAAGGCTCACCTGAAGCCCCCCAAGATTGGCGCTGACTGGGCAGGCAATACCACGCTCGTTTGCGTAGTAACGAACGCTCCGCTTGACAGCGTGCAACTAAAGGTTCTTGCCCGCATGGCCAGTGCCGGCATAGCCAGAACCATTTACCCGGCTTTCACTCCGTTTGACGGGGATGGGGTGTTTGCATTCTCTACAGGTGGTAAAGGAGAGGTAAGCAGGGCGACGTTAGCTCACCTTGGAAGCATAGTGGCACACTTGGTTGCTGGAGGTGTAATGTATATTGGTGGAATTTTCTAAGTTATCATAGGGTGGAAAATCTGCTTGCTTTCCTTCCCTTATTAACTATAATCATAATCAGCTTTACATAGAGAAGATAATGGGAGGGTGAGAAAGATGAATAACCAGAAACAATTGCACGTGAAGCGCATTCGTGAAGGATTCGAGAAGATTCCAGAAATGCGCAGGAATAAAGAGAATGTTTGGAATCCTTCCTTTAAAGCTTGGAGAGATCGCATAGTACAGAGCCTTGGAGAAGTTTTTGGGAAAGATCACGACTACAGTAAGCGGTTCTCTCGTCTGATCTTCTGGAATGCGAGAATTTCCACCCGGCAGCATCATTGGAACCTGGACGATCAGGCCATATTTGAGGGAGACCTCCAGCGAGCTGAGGACCTACTGAGCGATGCGCTGGAAGAGCTTGCAGTCTCTCCCTCCCCTCTAGGAGGAACAAAGAAAGAGATCGCCCCCAGAACGAATCCCCAAATTGTGGTCAATGTGATGAATGTGCTGTCACAGACAACACACGTCGAATTGCACCAGGTCATCGCCAGTCTGGGCGATCTGGGCTTGTCAACGAGCCAGCGCGAACTCGCGGAGAAGCATGCGAAAGAGCTCGCATGCGAATCTCGGGGAGAGCAGCGTTGGCCCGTGTTGGCCAAATCTTTGGACGCACTCAAAGGCCTCGGGAAGTCCGTGTATGAGCGAGTAGCCGTTCCGCTTCTTCTTGAGATGCTGAAGAAACAGGCAGGGGTCTAAGTAACGGGTAAGCTCTACCGAACAAGGGAGTCTTGTAAACCAAGGATGACCGCAGGGTCGCTTGACAAAAAGAACTGACAGTCGGATAAGTGCCAGGTCACATTCACGGCAGCCCGTGAGCAAGACCTCAAACAACCGCGGAATTTGGATCGGCATTTCCCGATGCCGATGCATCGCAGTAAAGCCAATCCGAATCAGCGAGGACGAGCCGCAACCCGTCGCGGTATCTGTTCTGTTTGTTGTTTCCCGCCTTGGCAGGTGTTACCTGGCGCAACTCCCCAATGCCGATGCATCAAAACATATAATAAACGTGGCGGGATTTTACTCCCGCCACATTCAGTTTCCGACGCCAAGGGAGGCCCCGGAAAGACCAACGATATGTTTTAGAAACTTGATATCTCTAAACTATACCTTTTGGACGTTTGTTGCCTGAGGTCCTTTTTGTCCCTGTCCTTCTTCAAAGCTAACTCCGTCACCTTCGCGAAGAGTCTTGAATCCTTCCCCCTGTATTTCAGAGAAGTGCACAAACAGGTCCTGTGCTCCGTCATCCGGAGTTATGAATCCATACCCTTTAGACTCATTGAACCATTTTACTGTACCTTGCGTCAAAAATATCACCTCCTTTCCTGTGTAATAAAAAAAGCCACGAAAGTCTCATCAAAATAAGCTTTCGTGGCTAAACAAATTCGAGCTAACAAAAACCTATCTTAGCTTTCCTACTCTGTACTTCGGTATGTATACGCATTTTATTAGTTATTTGAGAAGATTTTTACATAATTCTGCAACCGACCCTCAAGCCCAGGAAACCCGTCTTGCCTACCCATCCGGGCGCGGCTTAGGGGGTACGCTGATAACTCCAAGAGTATCAGTCTCTTAGGTCGGGCATGTCTATCGCGCTGCTTGACAAGCCCTTTGGGGTAGTTGACCTGCTTACCGCATTCTCTAAGGTCC
>JBARPX010000105.1:0-1835 GCA_049643405.1 Candidatus Zixiibacteriota bacterium | reverse complement strand
GTCCGCAGTTCCCGGCCATCTGCGGGGATATCAACGAAGATGGCGTGGTTAATATTGGTGACGTCATCGATTGCATCAACTATCTGTTCAAATACGGTTCTCCCGTTTGGAGACCGATTTCCTGTCCTAGAAACCGAGCAGACGTTAACAGCGACGGGATCATAAACATCGGAGATATTGTTTACCTGGTGAGCTTCCTGTATAAGGGTGGCTTGGAACCTCTTTGTCCCGGCATCTGGTATTGAGGAGACTACATTTGTAGATGGCAAAACCAGAAAGAACGAGTCCGGAAGTTGTGGGGCAGCTTTAGGATGGCTGCCCCTTTTCTCTGTTCGTTCCGGACCGGATTGTGACTTTTGCTTGGCTGCTTCAAAGGTGCTCCCGAACAAGGCCGTTCTCCGGCTTTCATCCCGGATTTTCTCTTGACAAACCCGGCTCTCGGACAGTAATTAGACAAGAGGAATCTTGAGGGCACGGGCCTATATGAATCTTCTCCAAATCTTAGACGAACTTAAAGAAGATAAATATCTTCAAAGCTGTATCTCCCATTGGGAGGTGGTGCCGCCGAAAGAGCCGGTTTACGCCGAATTCCCGGCGGGCATGAATCCCAGGATCAGGTCGGTCTTAGATAAAAGGGGGATAAGGAAGCTTTACTCTCATCAGGCAACCGCGATCGAGAACATTCTTGCCGGCAGAAACGTGGTGACGGTTACGCCGACTGCTTCGGGAAAAACTTTGTGTTACAATCTCCCGGTGGTGAATGCGGTTTTAGAGAAACCGGAAAGCCGCGCGTTGTATCTCTTTCCCACCAAAGCACTATCTCAGGATCAGGTGGCGGAGCTTCACCAGCTTGTGACCGACCTGGACGCTGACATAAGGACCTACACGTTTGATGGAGATACCCCTCGCTCGGCAAGGGCCGCCATCCGCACCGCGGGACATATCGTGGTGACCAATCCGGACATGCTTCACTCCGGAATTCTGCCCCACCACACCAGATGGATCAAACTTTTCGAAAACCTGAAGTTTGTGGTGATCGACGAGATACATCACTATCGCGGAATATTCGGGAGCCACCTGGGAAACGTGATACGAAGGCTCAAACGTATATGCGCTTTCTACGGATCCGACCCCCAGTTTGTCTGCTGTTCTGCCACCATCGCCAATCCCATGGAGTTGACGCGGAAGATCATAGAGGACGAGGTGGTGCTGGTGGACAACAACGGAGCGCCCTCCGGGGAGAAGCATTTCATACTGTACAACCCTCCGGTGATAAATAAGGAGCTGGGGATAAGAAGGTCCTACATCAACGAAACCCGGAGACTGGCGGAGAAGTTCTTGTCGAACGACGTGCAGACCATCGTCTTTGCCCGGTCCCGGCTGAGGGTGGAGATTCTTCTGACCTATCTGGCGGAGGTTATGAGAAAAGCCAGGAAGCCTTCTGATTCCATAAGAGGATACCGGGGCGGTTACCTTCCCCTTCAAAGAAGGGAGATCGAAAGAGGACTCCGGGAGGGCACGATACGTGGAGTGGTCTCCACCAACGCCCTGGAGTTGGGAATCGACATCGGCCAGCTGGACGTGAGCGTGATGGCGGGCTATCCCGGAAACATCGCCTCTACCTGGCAGCAGGCGGGAAGAGCGGGAAGAAGGACGGACGTTTCGGTGGCCGTGTTAGTAGCAAACAGCTCACCTTTAGATCAGTTCATCATCCATCACCCGGATTATTTCTTCAGCCAGTCGCCGGAGTCCGGCATCGTGGATCCGAACAATCTGTCGATCTTAGTCAGCCACGTCAAATGCGCCGCATTTGAGCTTCCCTTCGCAGACGGCGA
>JBARPX010000104.1:0-9756 GCA_049643405.1 Candidatus Zixiibacteriota bacterium | reverse complement strand
GGCGCCAGGGCGCTGGGTATGGGGGGCGCTCATATAGCGGTGGCCAGCGATGCCACTGCCCTGGTATACAACCCGGCGGGTCTCGCTCGCGTCACCAGGATAGAATTCTCCGGAGGTCTCACCCACCAACGAATGAGCAACAAAACGAAGTTCGGCCTGCAGGCTCAGCAGGAGATGGGTTTCGATGACGGACGGCTGCAGAACAACACCCGCTTCAGCTCGGCCAACGTGGTGCTTCCCGTTCCCACCTATCGGGGGAGCTTGGTCTTGGCCCTGGGAGTCAACCGGGTGAAAAGCTTTGATCGGACTATGGAGTATTTCCTTGATGAGGGATCTGAAACGCAGGCAGCCATCGAAACTGGATCAGGTGGTATCTATGTCTGGTCATTCGGCGCCGGCGTTGACGTGTCACCGAATATCTCGGTTGGCGCAGCGCTCAACTACTGGAGTGGAAAAGACAACTATGCTTGGTTTTATGAGAGGATCCCGATCACTTCCCTGAAACCTGCGACCACATACGACGACATCATCAAAGACCGCTACTCCGGATTCAACGCCAAGTTCGGTTTCCGGATTCAGCCCAACAAGTACGTGATTGTCGGCGGGACAATTGATTCACCCGTGACCTATAAGATAGAAGAAGACTGGACTCAAATTACCGAGATAGACTCGGAAAGCGACTATGGCTACGGTAGTTCTGAATATAAGATCTCATTGCCCTTCAGTCTGGGAGCAGGATTGGCCCTGCAGCTTGAGAACCTGACCCTGGCCGGAGACGTCAATTACACCGACTGGACCCAGATGGAATACAAGAGGTTGGAGTACGCCGCCGAGGCCAACCGACTGATAAAGGAGACTTACATCGACGCTCTCAGATTTAATCTGGGGGCGGAATATCTCATTCCAAGTGTCGGCACCAGCCTGAGAATCGGTTTCTACCATGATCCGCTTCCGTACAAGTCCCGTTGGGTGGAGAAAGACCGAAACTTCTTCACTGCCGGGGTCGGATTCTTAATCGACGAGGTGATGACGCTTGACGTTGCCTGGGCGCACGGCTCCTGGGAGTTGCATGACGTCGATTGGCTGCTGACGGAGAAGTACACCACCGATCGCATATTCCTCTCCTTGGCGTATAGGCTCTGAGGATTTGTGAATCGGCACTTGGCTTCCGATCATCCCGCGTATTCTCACAATTGTTCAGATTCTGAACAGAGCTTTTTCATTCCTTCAATCTGAGATTCCGGTTGTGCTTCAGTTGTCCGATTTATAGGGCGCAAGATGAGCCAGGACTCGACATCACAGCGGATCGATTTCTCCAGGTAATACCTCTTGCCTCGAAGATCAGTCCCATTCTTGGGCCTCAAAACTTTCTGATAACGACGCCGTAGTAAAAGTGAGACGCGAAGAAAATTCCTACTTGTCGAAGGTTGGATGGGCATCGAAACTAAGGAACTTTTCCAGACCTCGATTGTATACGCTTCATGACGAGGAGACAGAGAGTGCCAACACCAGAGCGGGCGCCCAAGGGAAATTGGCAAGTCTCGGATCCTGCAGATAAAGAGCTTGCAGCAAGAGTGAAGGCGGGCGATACGGCTGCCTTCACCATGATCGTGGATCGGTATAAGGTAAGACTGTTCAACGTCATCTACCGGATGCTGCAGAACAGGGATGAGGCTGAAGACATTCTGCAGGAGACCTTTCTGAGGGTCTTCAGGGAGAAAGAAAGATATGATCCGACCTACGCTTACTCGACCTGGATTTACACCATAGCGCTGAACCTTTGCAGGAATGAACTGAAGCGGAAAAAGAAATTCAGATTTTTTGAGATAGACTTAATAAAGGATGATCGTAGATACGCAGTTGAAGGAGGCGAAAATAAAAATTGCTTAAGTTCCACACTGGAGAAGGCAATCGCTTCTCTGCCGGTTAAGTATCGCACGGTGTTTCTATTAAGGGAGGTAAATGGGCTCTCCTACGAGGAGATGTCCGAGTCCCTGACAATACCGTTAGGTACGGTGAAATCCAGGGTGAACCGAGCGCGCTTGATGCTGCGGAAGAGACTGAAGCCGAAAATCGAGGAACAATATGAACTGTCGAAAAGTTCGCCGATACCTATTTGGCTATTCTAAACAAGAACTGCCTTCGGAGAAGATGGAGGAAATTAAAGCTCACCTGGATACCTGTCCCGGGTGTGCCAGGGAAGTGGAGGAGATTTCCCGGATCAGCCTTCTGCTAAAGGAGGATCTGGAGACCCTCGTCCCTTCGTCCGACTTCGATGAGAGACTCATGGCCAGAATCCAGAATCTTGCGCCCGAGAAAGTGGTCAGCGAGGAAAGAAGTTGGTGGCAGAAACTTCTGCATGAGGTGTTCCCGTCGGTGAAATTGAGATGGGCTGTTGCAGGCGCAGTTTCGGTGGTGGTCCTGGCTTTTGCGGTAACGCTGACGCAAAAGCGACCTGAGGTCGCTCCCGAATTCCTCTCCGAGAGCGGAGGGCAAGGGGGAAGCGAAACTACGGCGAGTTCCGAAGATATGGCAGATTCAGCTTATCAGGACCTGCTAAGGAGACTGGCGCAAGGTTCGATCCCCAGAGAGGGGAAGACCTTTGTGATGGACAACTTGAGATTTCCGCCGAGCAGGGGAGAGGACGGAGCAATTCCACCTGAAGATATGTACAAGAGGTTTGTCATCGATAGGAGAGCGACCGCGGCTGGGCAGAGAGGAATCGGCAAGAACTATGTGCTTCCCGTCGTGTCGACTCAGACGGTATCTCAGAAAACAGACTACTGATGGCCAATGCTGTCCGACCTGAGTACGAAAGAGATTTGAAGAAGCGAGGATTGATAACGGGATAAAAGGAGAGGGAAGATGAGACTTAGATATTTGTTTTTGTGGCTGGTGGTTTGCGCTTTTCTCTTGAGCTGGGCAGAACCGGTTCATGCCCAGCGAAAGGCACTCTCTTTGCTGGAGGAGGAGATAACCGGTTTGGTGGAGTCGATCAAGCCCTCCTTGGTCACCATTGAGGCCGAAGTTAGGGCTCTCAAAAGGGCAAAGAAGAGAAGCGTGCCCTCTTCTTTTGTGGGATCGGGGATCATATATACCTCCGACGGTTATATTCTGACCACGGCGAGCGTGGTGGGCAGAGTGAAAATCTTCAAGGTGACCCTGCCCAGCCAGAAATCGGTGGAAGGGAAATTGGTGGGAGTAGACAAAGAATCAAACTTGGCCGTTCTCAAGGTGGAAGCAGGCGGTCTGACCCCGGCGAAGTTAGGAGATTCCGACAAGATCAAAGTTGGGTCGTGGCTCACCCTGGTGGGTAATTCGTACGGGCTTCCCAGTGCCGTAGCCTTAGGACTTGTTAATGGCTTGAGAGAAGATGGTTTCATTCAGATGAGCGCTAACGTCAGTCCGGGAAACAGCGGTGGACCTGTGCTGGACACCCACGGCAGGGTGATCGGGATAGTCTCGGCGAAGTTGTCCGAACCATCCTACATCAGTGCCATGACGTTTTATAGCGACAAGAAGGGTAAGGCTACCATCACCATCCCGTCGCGGGAGATCGAGATTCCATCTTCGGGAGTCAGCTTAGCCCTGCCAACGAATAAGTTCAAAGTGATAGCGGAGCAGATAATCAAGCATGGAACCGTCAAACGGGGCTACCTGGGAATCTATCCCGAGAACCTGGATGAGGCACTTCACAGAAGGTATAATCGCAGCACCGGGGTGCTGGTGACTGAGGTGGTGGAAGGAAGCCCTGCGCAAAAGGCGGGTCTCTCCAATGGTGACCTGATCATCGAATTCGGAGGAACCGAGGTGGTTGATGGGTCACATATTCGTGAGCTTATCAAGACCGAGGAAGCCGGTACGCAGGTGGAATTGAAAGTTTTGAGGGATGGCGAAGTGAATGACGTGATCGCTGTTCTGGGAGAAGCCAAGCCGGTCTTCAGCTACACCTGGGAACCGAAAGTTGTCGCTCCGGAGCCTCCGGAAATCCGGATGGTGGAATCATACTATGAAAAGGCCTATGACGACTACCTCCAGGAGGTTGAGGGGTGGCCACGACAGGATAAGATGTTGCTGGACGAGCTACAGGAGAAAGTCAACAAGCTCAAGCTTGATATGAAAAAATTGAGTGAGGAGTTGGAGAGACTCAAGTTGGAGAAATCAAAGGAATAATCCTCTACATATGGGCGCTCTGTGTTTAGATAGGCTTGCCTCTCGCCCCCACTATTTTCTTGACAAGCAAACCCATATCCATATATTATCGTACCGATAAGAACATATAAGCGTTCCCGCGTAACTCAGTTGGTAGAGTGGGTGGCTGTTAACCACCTTGTCGCTGGTTCGAGTCCAGCCGCGGGAGCTTTTTTTATCTGGGAATGAGGCAAGTTGGGTGGTTGTTAATCCCGCCTTTGGCGGAATTTGAGTCCAGCCGCGGGAGCTTTTTTTGTCTGAGGATGCGGCCCGCTGGGTGGCTGTTAATCCCGCCTTTGGCGGGATTCGAGTCCAGCCGCGGGAGCTTTTTTGAGCGAGTCAGCCCTTTGGCGATTATGTCAAAGAGTTTTCTGTGTGTGGGATGAATATCCCGAATCACAAGATATTGACAGTTAAGATGGTGACGGCGGCTTCCTGGAAGCCGAAGACCATGTTCTGCCCATTGCCCCATTGTCCGTGGTAGCGGCTGGTCTCGACGGCGATGGGGACATCGACTTAGTCACCTCCAACGATTACACGGATGATATAACCATTCTGTTCAACCTGACCAACACGTACTATGTGGCAGGCGATGCCAACGGAGATGGCTTAGTCGACGTTGGGGACGTGATCTACCTCATAAACTATTTGTACAAGGGCGGCACGCCGCCTGATCCCTTGTGGGTCGGAGATGTCAACTGCGACGAGATAGTAAACGTGGGTGACATCGTTTTTCTGGTGAGCTATCTATACAAGGGAGGATCTGAGCCGTTTTGCTAGTGTTTGACCATTAGCTCGTTTGTCGAGAGTTCTATAGCTCCGGTTGCCGGGCTGAGATGTGCATCGACAGCCTGTGGAGGCTAAAACCCACCTCAGGTTTTCGATCGGACCCTGCATTCGGTTGGCCTCAAGCAGCACGATCAGTCTGCAGGAATCCTATTCTGCAGTCTCCGAAAGGTAATGCTGCAATCCCCCTCGTGGTGCTCATTCGCGGCGATTTAAGAAGATTCATACCATTTTCCACTTGCAGATTACCAGTTTGGCACTATATTATTAGTGTGACCTTCAACATCCGTTCTGGAGGTGTTATTATGTCCAGAGTAATTCCTTTCCTTCTCACAATCTTGCTTTTTCTGGCAAGCTGGGCGACGCCGCAGGAAGTTCTTTTCGATGCAAGCCTTAATTACCTGACTGATCATGGATCCAATTCCATCTTTTGCGCAGATCTTAATGGTGATGGACATCGCGATCTGGTCACCTGCAACTATTCGGCCGATAATGTGTCGGTTTTGCTGAACGACGGGCAGGGGTTTTTTCTGGACGCAGTTGACTACCAGGTTGGTGACCAGCCTTTTTCGGTATTCTGCGGGGACTTAGACAGTGACGATGATTATGATCTGGTCGTCTCCAGCTCCTGGGTCAGTTATCTTTTCATCTTGCTGAACAATGGTGATGGAACGTTTATCAGACGTCCGGATCTGCCAACGGTGGGTGGCTCGCATTCCGTTTGCGTTGCAGACCTCGATGGGGACAACGAAAACGATATCGTGGCAGCGATCAATGATTCGGCATTTGTCTCTGTTTTCTTGAATCTCGGCGGCGGAACCTTTGGGCTCTCTGTAAATCACCGGGTGGGAGGAAGGCCGCGAAGCGTCGTCGCTTGCGATGTTGACGATGATGACGACAACGACCTGGCGGTTGCCAATCAAGGCTCAAACAGTGTGTCGATTCTCCTTAACAACGGCGACGGAAGCTTCCAGCCAGCAGCGGACTATGGAGTAGGGGAGTGGCCGCACTCAGTCTTTCCGGCTGACCTCGACGGTGATGGCGATGGTGATCTGGTCACCGCAAATGAGTACTCTGACGATGTGTCGCTGCTCTTTAATAACGGGGATGGAACCTTTGGCGAAGCCGTTAGCTGCAGTCTGGGATGGAGGACATACCCTATGGCAGTCTCTTCTTCCGACATCGACGGCGATGCCGATTACGATCTGGCTGTTGCGTGCCGCCACGGTGACCTGTTTACGCTGTCAAATAGTGGTAGCGGTAGCTTCCAGGTAGCTGCACGGTACGACCTCAGCAGTCGTTATTCGATCTCCCTGGCCGACTTGGATGACGATGGCGATGACGATCTGTTGGGCTGCAGCGGCGAGCATGCTAAGATCATGTTGAACAATGGGGACGGAACGTTTCAGGCGGCACGAGTGTTGTCAATGAATGATCCGCAAGGCCTATTTGCCGAGGATCTCGATGGTGATGAGGACTACGACTTAGCGGTGGTGGAAGGCTATCTGGATAGCGTTTCGGTTCTCTTAAATAACGGGGATGGCTCCTTTCAACCGGGGGTGAATTATCCGGTGGGAGAGTCTCCCGGCAATGTTCTTTCTGCCGACGTTAACGGGGATCTCACCAAAGATCTTGTGGTGACAAACAGCGAGCATAGTACCATCTCCGTTCTTTTGAACAACGGTGACGGCACTTTCCAGTCGCCCATGAATTTCCACACACTATCCGGGCTTGAGAAGATTCTGTTGAGCGATTTAGACGGCGACGGAGATAAGGATGTTGTATTCATGTACAAGGGCTCCCAGGGATACGCCTATCTTTGCCGCATCGCCATAATGTTTAACAATGGCAACGGAACCTTCGGTTCACCCTTGACCTTCTTTTCATTTGAGCCGTGGTCACTTCCGGGAGGCGTTGTTGCCGTTGACTTAGATGGCGATCAGGACAATGACCTGGCTGCCGTCTGCAGATCGTCCGATCTTTCTCTGGCCATTCTGAAAAATGACGGTCAGGGGGCTTTCCAGGCAGAGAACGTTTATGAGGTGCTCGACCCAGTCACCTTGGCGGGCGCCGATCTCGACGGAGACGGCGATTGTGATTTGGCTGTGGCGCACTCCGGGCACCTGCTGCCCTACGACATTCTTCGGGTCTACCTGAATAATGGTGACGCGAGCTTCTACCAGGCTGGAGATCATGCTTTGCCCACTGCCCCATCGTCGATGGTTGCGGATGACCTGGACCGGGATGGAGACAAGGATCTGGCGGTGGCCTCTCAGGACAACAGCGTCACCGTGTTCTTAAACGATGGCAGCGCCAATCTGGAGCGCCAGGCTCCCTTCGACTATGGGACCGGCTGGTTTCCCCTCCGGCTTACAGGGGCAGACTTCGACGGCGACGGAGACTTCGATCTTGTTACATCCAACTATTACACGGATGATATCACCATTCTGTTCAACCTCACCAATACTTACTGCATTGCAGGCGATGCCAACGGAGATGGCCTAGTCGACGTCGGCGACGTGGTCTACCTGACAGGTTTCTTGTACAAGGGCGGCTCTGCCCCGGATCCTCTCTGGACTGGGGATTGTAATTGCGACGATACGGTGAACTTGGGCGACGTGGTGTATTTGATCAACTATCTCTTTAAGGCCGGGCCTCCACCCGGGTGTTAGTCGGTCACCAGGTAAAAATTCAACCTTGCGCACTTCGACGCCAGCCGTAAAGCCGGAGTTTTTGGCGGTGATGTTTCATTGAAGCCACAGGCCGGGAGAGGCCATCCGCTCTTCACAAGGACAGAATTCCAGAAGAAAACCCTTGACAACCTGCCTCTCTTGAGTTAAATTGAATAGCGTTAAATCCTGATAAAGTTGTAGATGCTTGCCTCGTAGACATTGCACCAAAGCGCAGCAGAGCAGTTCATCGTTTGTCGAAGGGTAGTAAAAGGAAGGTAATCCCTATTTTTCGAGCAGAGATGAAAATCCCGAGCCTGGTGACAAGAAGGCGTGTCTTTTCGTCTCTCGACTCGACAGCAAAGACAAGTGACTGCCCGGATGGATCAGCCCCATTGACCGTTTTTACACGAGCGGTGTAGATCAGAGTAATCCCTTAGTGGCGGCAGCGCTTCAAGGCCAGCCTGTTACACAGCTGCCGGCAGTCAATGAGACTATGATTGACAATCGCTAAAACGGAACCGTAACAACCTTTCTCAGAGGAGGCAGTGATGAGAAGAGGCTTGGCAACTCTGGTGGTTTTCGGGCTCTCAATCTTGATCTGGAGCAGCCTATCTTGGGCTCAATGCCCGGAAGACACGGTCGACCGGGGAGACTGCGACACCCTCCATCTGACCTGCTTTGACTGTGAACGAACTCCCGGCGCCGGGCCGTTTCACGTTCAGGTTCCCCTGCTGGTTACACACGATCAAACCATTCCGGACGACTCTATCGCCGGCTTTGTTATTCCGCTGACCTGGACCCGGACCAATCCTTCTGCATTCTGCAGCCTGAGCGCTTACTGGAACACCACCTCCACCCTTTACCTTTACCCCGATTTCCCCAGGAGCGTATTCCGGCACATTGTGAATCCGGCCGACTCTACAGACACCCTGCTGCACAATCGTATGGCTCATATGGCCGAGGACTTCATGGGGCGGGATTGGGATTCGCGCATAGTAGACGTAAGCACCGACGAAGCATACGCACGCATCTCCATAATCGCCACCGGCACTCAGGATCAGAGCTGGTGGGAAGGGAACCGTGTTCTGCTTCTTACCCTCACTTACGTGATCGAGGACAGCATGCACGTTTGCCTCGACTCCACCCATTGGCCTCCCACCGGCCGATTACTGTACACCCGCGCTGATTCGAGAAGTTACGTTCCCAGGCACGATCTGCCTCAGTGTCTCTGGATAGGCCCGCCGCGCATGCAGGTGCTCTCGCCCAATGGGGGGGAGACCTGGGGTGTGGGAACGACCCAGCAGATCACCTGGATCGCGGAGAATTATGACGGCAGCAAGGGGGATGTGAAGCTCGAATACTCTACCAACTCGGGAGGCAGTTGGCTCCCCATCGAGAGCAGCGTGCCCGATACCGGATCCTATGCCTGGATCGTCCCATCGACTTTATCCGACAACTGCAAGGTCAGGGTCTCCGATCCCGCAGATGGAGATCCGTTCGACATCAGCGATGCGGACTTCTCCATCGTCGAGCCGGATTTCACCATAGAGGCAGAGCCGGATACGCAGGAGGTTCAGGCCAGCTTTTCTGTGGATTTCGACGTCATTCTGACTTCTCTTTACGGATTTTCCTCACCCTGCTTATTGACGGTAGACGGTCTTCCGTCGAATTCAAACGCCAGCTTCAATCCCAATCCGGTCACTCCGACCGACACCTCGGTTATGTCCGTTAACACCACCAGCGCGACCCCGCCCGGCACTTACGAGGTAACCATAACCGCCACCGAGCAGACCAAAGGGCAGGTGGAACACAGCACCGAGGTGGTGCTGGTGGTGACTCCCCCGCCTGATTTCACCATAGAGGCAGAACCGGACAGCCAGGACGTTCAAGCAAGCTTCGCCGTCGATTTTGACGTGATCTTAACATCCCTCTATGGGTTTGCCTCGTCCTGCACGTTAACCGTGAGCGGTCTTCCGCTGGGTGCGTCCGGCAGCTTCCTCCCCAATCCCATTACTCCGACGGATACTGCCACCCTGACCATCACCACGACCAGAGCCACGCCGCCGGGCACTTATTATGTAACCGTTACCGGCACCGAGCTGACCAA
>JBARPX010000103.1:0-12825 GCA_049643405.1 Candidatus Zixiibacteriota bacterium | reverse complement strand
TATGACCGGACCGGCAACCTCGGTTTTCTCCGGGGTTTATAATTACGATCGAAGATAGTCGGTCCCGGTACACGTGTTGAAGATAAGAGCACCAGAACCTAACTTGAGTTAGGTTCTGGTGCCTGGTGTTAAATGAAGAACTGGAGTGTTCACCTTCAGGTGAACCGCATTTGGGTAATGCCCTTTGGCAAATTTCAGGTCAAGCTGAAGTCGAAAACCCCGCCGTGGCGGGGCTTGATACTCCAGTGCGATTTTGCATGTCTCACGAACAATGCCTTCTTCGCGGTTTTTTGACCTTAAGGGGAGACTTCTTTCGGGTAAAATCGTATAATGTTAATGGCTGGCCAAAGCGCTGACTCCTTCCTTCATCCAGGCGCTTGCGGCGTAGATAGATGAGGCTTGAAGAAAGAAGAGATTCTCTCTAAGATGAAAAAGAGATTCAAATTCCCCCTTTACTTCGTTTCCTTCGTGCTGTTTGCCTGTCTGTTTTTCTGGGGGCTGCTTACCCAAACCCAGTTGGTGGAGAATCAGGTCAACCGGGCATTGAGGGTTTTCGTCCAGAGCAAGTATTCGCTCAAGGTGAACGTTGGGGATATCAGAGGTGTATTCTGGCGTGAGCTTGTGATTACGGGTGTAACCGTTGATTTCATCGATGAAACCACCAGCTACAGGATCGCCGACATTCCTTTCCTCAAGGTGAATTACAGGCTGGCCAATCTGTGGAGAAAGAAGTGGATCCTGGATTCTTTGACCATTGAGCATCCCAGATTCGTGCTGAGAAAGAAGGAGGGGGGCAAATCGCTGGTGACGGTTCCTCGATCCGAAAGAAAGGCCATATCCAAGACGGGGTTATTTGATTTCAAGATTGGAAACCTGAGAATTGAAAAAGGCAGCCTTGAATATCTCTCTCCTGAGAAACAGTCCAGCATAGATAGCCTGAGCGTTGAGCTTTCCCTGAGCAAAGATGCTGATGGAATCAAGCTCAACTTACACCGAGGCGGTCTGGAGTATCCAGAGAAGGACTTCGTCCTGAGGAACCTCGGAGGCTTTGCTTGGCTGAGGAAAGATACCCTCTACATCGAGGGGCTGAGGATCGAAACGGAAGACTCGGATGTGGAGATTTCGGGAAACGTGGGTAATTTGAAAGAACCGGAGTTCTTCTTCGCGGTCAAAGCACGGCCGGTAGACTTGGAGAACATAAGGAAGTTTACCGGCGTGCGGATGGAAGGAGTGCTGGAGTTGGAGGGAACCTGCGAGGGGAATCTAAAGAGATTTAGAGGAAAAGCCACCTTAAATGGTCTGTTTTTCGATCGAAGATTTGAACCGGTAAGGACAGCGTATTCCTATCAGAACAAGAAGTTGACCTTCTCGTCCATAAGCGGACGGGCCTTCGGCTCCCCTGTTAGCGGAAAGGGGAGGTTTGACTTCAGCATAGTACCTGAGGAGTATGAATTCGAGGGAAAGGTTCAAAATCTTGATTTGAACAACATCGCCTTCGGAAGCATCGTCACCGATCTTTCCGGCGAGATACACATGCGGGGGAGATCCACTTCAGAAGAGGAATTGTTCATGCAGATGGAGGTGAATCTGCAGGAGGGAAGAATCGAGCAATACAGCTTCAACCAGGCCGAAGGAATCATCGACGTCACCTCCGACTCGGTGGCTTTTCATCCGCGGTTTCAGTTCCGCTACAAGAACACCGGAATAGCCTTGACCGGGAAACTGGAGTACGACGGAGAGATCGACATAGATGCCTGGGTCGATTTCAGCAACCTGACGGATTTCTGGGAGCAGATATTCATAAAGAAAATGAGGGGGAGGGGAAAGGCTTTCGTTAACTTGGGCGGAAAGACGGAGGATTTCAATATCAAAGGAGAGTTTACATCCGACTCATGCTACGCTTATGAGCTTTTCAGTTCAGATGCAAGAATCAAACTCGATATAGCCAACTTCTTGAGTAAACAGAAAGGACAGGTCGACGTTCGTTTTCTGGACGGGGAAGCCTGGGGCGTGAGATACGACAGCCTGGTCTCCCGATTGAAGGTCGACGATGAATGGATCGAGATAGACACGGCCCGTCTGGGAAGCCGGCACCTTGCCCTGAGTCTCTGGGGTGAGTTGGACGTCTCCAATGTCCCTCAGACTCTGCTGATCTACGAGATACTCCTGGATTACCGGGGAAATCTCTTAAGATCCTCTTCACCCACGGTGGTGAACATTGACACCCAGGAGGTCCGGATAACGAAGTGCATCCTTTCAGGGGAAACGGGAAAGATGGATCTCTCAGGTATCATCGACTACGAGGAGAATATGGATATTTCTTTAGAGGTATCCGGGTTGGACGTCGCTCCCTGGGCGGCACTTCTTACGTCGGAACCTATTGAAGGGAGGCTCTCCGTTCAAACCATACTCCAGGGGAATTTCGAGAGCCCGCAAATTGAGCTAAACGGAGAAATCGAACGACTGAAGTTCAAGGGCATGGACTTGGGAAATCTGAAAACGGATATTTCATACCAGGATAAGAAAGTAGAGATCAGGGACCTTGCGGTAACCGACCCGGACTGGCGATATACCCTGGGGGGATTCCTGCCTCTGGATTTATCATTTACCTCGGTAGAAGAGAGGATTCTGGAGGAACCCCAGGATCTCAACCTTTCAGCGAAGGGAAAGCGACTGGAGTTGATTAAGCTGTTTATCCCGGAGATCGAATATCTGAGAGGCGACTTTGCGGGTGACTTAGAGATTGCCGGAAGCCTGCTTCACCCACGATTCGACGGGCAGATGACCGTAAAAGAGGGGAGCTTGAAGTTCGCTGAGCTGGCCGATCCGGTGGAAGACCTGCTGGTGGAGATGAGGATGAAGGATGAGAATCTTATACTGGACAGCATAAGTGGTTTTGTGGAAAGTGGCAGGGGACTCGAGGGCGGGGCCTTCACCAGGGTGTGGAAAGCCCTTTCCCCCGGTGAGAGAATTAGAGGGGAGGTGACCGGCTTCGGAACCATCAACCTGAAGGACATACAGGATATAGAGTACGAGCTTTATTTTTCCGGAGATAGGATTCCGATCGATTATGAGTATGCGGATGTTTCGGCGATAGCTGATCTGACCGTGGAGATATCGGGGAGTTCCCCGCCTTTAATTTCCTCTGAGATCCTTTTCTCCGAGCTTTTTTACCGGGAGCCTTTCACCGGGTCCGGTTCCGGGACCTTTGTCACCGCCAGCCACCAGGAAGCGGACCTGTGGGACTGGAATCTGGATGTGTCGGTCTCGAACAACTGCTGGATCATCAACGACGACGTGAATCTGGAATTCAGTGGCGATGTGCGGGTGCTGCGAGAGGGGGGCGAGCTCAGAATACTGGGTGACATGGAGACCATCAGAGGAAAGTACTTCCTCTACGGAACCAAGTTCAAAATCGAAAAGGGGTCGTTCTTCTTTGACAACATAGAGAGAATCGACCCCAAGATCGATTTTCTCGTTTCCACCAGGCTATGGGGAGCAACTCCCGGGTCTTCCGGTGGCGGGACCCTTTTGGGCACGGGGTCGGGCAACGAAATCAAGTTAGCTATCAGCGGCACCATTTCGGAGCCGGAGGTCGAGCCGGCACCTGGCTCACCATATGACAAGGATGACATTCTGGAACTTCTGGCTTTTCAGCAGGGCATGGGCTCCGTCGATTCGGTGGGAGTGGGGAGCTTGTTCCAGGAGAGGGTAATCAAGAGCCTGGGCGGTGCCTACAGCAGCCGATTCTTAGAGAGCATCGCCGGACGGACCCTGGGGGTGGAGACATTCGAGATAGTTCCCACCTGGAGCGAGAAGTTCCGGCTTACCGATGCTCAGATTACCATTGGCAAATACGTCTCGGACAAGGTCTATCTGCGTTACACCCGCCGCCTCTCCCAGTCCAGCGGGCAGGAAACAGGTGTGGAATACAGGTTGAATAAACACCTTTTTTTTGAAGGGCGCAAGGACAAAGCGGGGCTTTTCCATCTGGGTCTAAATCTCAATTGGGAATATTGAAGAGAGCAGCTTTTTTGCATTGGAGTAATGGTTCAAATATCGGACTTCATGATCTGAAGAACCTTATGTTAGCCCTGAGCAACACGGAGTTTGAAGCCGGTTTTGAAAAGAAGACACGACAATGGTCAACAACCTCAGTAACAAATATCCTAATGTCCTGCTGATCTTTGTAGTAGTTCTTTTCCTCACTGCAACCGCTCAGGCGGACAATCGGAATAAACCGATCATTGAGGAGATTGCCATAGAAGGGAACACTTACTTCTCCGACGGGAAGATAAAGGATCAAATGGGCCTGAAGGAAAACAGGTGGTATACCCTCTTCAAGAAAAGAAGGTTCAGCTTGAAAAAGGCAGAGTTGGACCAGGCGTCGATCGATTCTCTATATCACGTCAACGGATTCCTGGAGGCGGAAAGCGAGATCAGCGCAGAGGAGAAAAAGAAAAACAGTTGTGTAGTCAAGGTGACCATCAAAGAGGGATATCAAACCAGGCTGGGAAACGTCATCCTGAAGGGTGGACTGCCCCAGTTTGAGGAAAAGACCAGAAAAGAGATGAAGCCGTTGAAAAGCGGCGAACCCTTTAACTGGACGAAACTGTACGACGTGCGTTTTAACATCGGAACGATCTATGCCAACAATGGTTATCCCTATGCTGATGTCCAAATCCTGGTGTCGGAAGGGGAAAACAGGCACGTGCAGGATGTCACTTTACAGGTAAGCGCGCAGAAGGAGGTTTTCTTTGGGAAGGTTACCTATGAGGGGCTGAAACTTACCAAGGAGAATGTGGCACGGCGGGAGCTGACCATAAAAGAGGGGGAGGTCTATTCCCGGGAGAGAATAGTGGACAGCCGGCAGAGGCTATACTCTACCGGGCTTTTCAGCTACATAACCCTCAAAGCTGAAGACATTGAACAGAAACCGGATAAACCGGATTTCGTCCTTAGGGTGGTAGAGAAAAAGCCTAATTACGTCGGCGCCAGGGTGGAGTTGGCGCAAAATCAACCCCAGTCGGCAAACCAGCACGAATACCTCACCGTGGATTTCACCGGAGAGTGGGGAAACCGCAACATTGCCGGCACCTCCCGAAAAATCGGACTGGCCGCTTATTACAGCTACAAGATCGAGCGCAAGGTGGAAAGGTTGTCGAATCGATTCACCTGTAGGTACGTACAGCCCTGGATTCTCGGAACCAGGACGGTTCTGGACCTGGACGTGTATTATGAGCCAGGGGTGCAAAGCGTGGTTCAGAAATACCGCATCGAGTCGTATGGCGGAAACATGAACTTCAGTCGGGAGTTCACCAGATACACCAAGGCCTGGCTCACCGCCAGTTATCAGCAGGTACATATCTACAGCATTCCTCCGGCGGAGTTGGAGACTTACAAAGAGGAGCAGGGGATAAACATCCGGCGGAAGATAATCTTCTCCGGAGAGAAGGATTCAAGAAGCAACATATTCATTCCTTTGGACGGATCCTTCACTCAAGTTTACGCGGAGTTGGTGGGAGGATTCCTGGGGGGGGATAACCATTTCTTCAAGACGAGATTCTCCTGGGCCAGGTACAATAATCTTAGCAGGAGGAAGAAGCTGAACGTCTTGGCCACCAGAATAAAACTTGGCTATGCGGATGGGCTTTCTCGCTCGGATATGGTTCCCAGCTTTGATCGGTTCTACATGGGAGGAGCCTCGACCATGAGAGGATTCAAGGAGAACAGCATGGGTCCGACAGACATGGGAGGCGGCCCCAGAGGGGGGGGAATGATGGTGCTGGGGAACATTGAATATCGCAGGGCCTTGTTCTGGAAATTCGGCTACGCCATCTTCGTTGACACAGGGAACCTGTGGAAAGAGCTGAAACACGTTAACGCCAAAGATCTCAAGCTCAGCTCGGGCATAGGAATTCAGTTCTTCACCCCGGTGGGACCATTGCGGCTCGATTACGGAAGGCAGCTTCCCATCAAAGAAAGCCCGGAGACGGGACGGTTTCACCTGAGCATACTATACGCCTTCTAATTGTGCGAGCAGGTAACTGCCAGTAATTCATTGCGATAGGGGGTTTCCCTTAACGCATACTTAAAGTTAAGCGCCAAGCGTGCTAAAGACCCAAGAATCGGTTTAGACGCCTGAGAAAATGAATCGACGCGCGATAACGCCCACAATCGGAATCACCTGCTCCATGGAGCACCAGGATAGAAAAAGGAAATTCCCCACCGCTTCTGCCTTTGATTATCTGAAGAAGTTCTATTATGAGGCGGTGGAGAGATCGGGAGCGGTTGCAGTACTCTTGCCCAACACCAGGAAAACGGACAAGATTCCTGATTACTTAAGCATGGTGGACGGCATCCTGGTGAGCGGGGGGAATGATGTCGACCCGGTCTTCTACGGAGAGAAAAAAAAGTGCGGTAACCTGAGCATCACCCGTGAGAGAGATCTCTTTGAGATAGCTTTGGTTAGAAGGGCGAAGACCAGACGGGTACCTATCCTTGCCATCTGTCGGGGAATGCAACTGGTGAACGTGGCCTTTGGAGGGGATCTTTACCAGGATTTCAGATTTGGGGAAGACTTCCTGGATCATACTCTCAAAGGATCAGCCCGTTATCAAAAGAGGCATCCCGTGACCATCCGGGAAGGAAGTAAGCTCTTCGGCGTGATCGGAAAGACAAAGATTATGGTGAACACCGATCACCACCAGATGGTGAAGAGGATCGCTCCGGGATTCGTCGCAACGGCCCGGTCGAAAAGAGATGGAGTCATCGAGGCGATCGAATCGAACGATGATCTCTACCTACTGTGTGTACAGTGGCATCCGGAGTTGATGAGAGATCGAAATTCAAAGGCGCTATTCGACTCATTGGTTCAATCCGCCAGAGAATTCAAATCGAGAAATCGGAACAGAAAACCAGGCAGGTAGGAGGGTTTTCAGCAAAAAGGGATTCAAGACGGGATGAATTACCGGCTCTATTCCATAGTGCGAGGGTTTGATGATGGGCAAAGAAGAACTGCTTTCAAAGATTCAGTTGTACGTCATAGTTGACAAGAAGATATGCGGAGACAGAGACGTTGAAGACGTGGTCCGCCAGACAATAGAGGGCGGCGCCCAGATGATTCAATACCGGGACAAGGATTCAGGCGATGCCGACTTCCTGTCGATGGCCTCAAAGCTGAGAGCCGTCTGCAAAGAAAGGGGAGTTCCTTTCATCGTCAACGATAGGACGGGAATCGCACTGGAAGTCGACGCGGACGGGGTTCATCTGGGACAAAAAGACCTTTCCATAAACGAAGCCAGGAAGATATTAGGCCCTGCCGGGATAATCGGAAAATCCGCCAGCACCATAGACCAGGCCAAAAAGGCGGAAAAAGAAGGGGCAGATTACCTTGGGTTCGGTCCCATCTTCGAAACTCTTTCCAAAGAAATCGCTGAACCCATCGGTTTGAGTATCGTGCCAGAGGCCAGACATAGTCTGAGAATACCATTTTATCTCATAGGCGGCATCACAAAAGACAACCTCGATCAGATCATTGAGGCAGGAGCCACAAGAATTGCCGTGATCTCAGCAGTCGTTTTGTCAGACGATGTGAAATCGGCCACCGCAGGCCTTCTTAAAAAACTTGAGACCAGCACCTAACTTAAGTTAGGTGCTGGACAGAATGAGCATCCAGAGGGCGCGATTTATCTTGAACTCTCAAGATGATCAGTGGGTGATCGCGGTCCAGCTACTGCTGATCCCTCAAACTCCTCAGAGTCTCCCTCACCTTTTTGGTTTTACCGGAATCAGCGGAGAATTGCAGAAACTGTTCTAATATTCGTATGGCGCTTTCCTTTAAGCCCTTTTTATGGTAAATCTCGGCCAAAAGAAGGTAGGCATAATCAGAATCGGGTTTGAGTTTGATCACCTTCTGATATTCCGCTGCTGCTTCGTCCAGACGGTTAAGTGCAAAGCACACGTCTCCCAATCTTGAATGCGCTTCCACATAATCCTCGTCTATCTCGATCGCCTCTTCAAAATACCGGGTAGCCTTCTGATACTTCCCCTGGGCTACATGTATTTTTCCCAGATCGGTATAGACCATGGGATCCTTCACTTCCAACTTTAGGACCTTTTCATAATGCCTGATCGCGTTTTTCCATTCCTCCCCGGAGGCATAGATTTTTGCCAAGTCAGTATGCGCTTTGATAAACTCGGGCATCAGCCTAATAGTCTCTTGATATTCTTTCTTGGCCAATTCCAAAGCGCCTTGGCGTAAGTACACCCTCGCTAAGAAGAAGTGGACATCCGGAAAGGCAGCGTCCTGTTGAATGGCTCTTTGAAAAGCGTTCTGCGCGTCAGCAAATCTTCCCCGGTTATAGTATTCTACCCCCTCCTCCAGCAGGGCAACTTCCGGAAATATCTCTCTTTGTTTCTGGTTTTCTTTCTCCGCCTCCTCGATCATCCCTTTTTCAGCCAAGTATCGAGCTAGGAAGAAGTGGCCGGAGCGGCTCCTCTTGGGGTCCAAATCCATCACGTCTCGAAATCTCTGAATGGATTTGCCCTCGGAAACATTCAAAGCCACCCAGGGAAGAGTTGAGAAAAAGGAGACTGCCACCATAATTGTGGCAACGTATTTGAAGGCGGCGAGACCTCGGCCCAGCTTTAGGAAGAGCAGCAGTGCCAGTACCGTGTATCCCAGCGCTAACGTGGAGAAAAGATCCCAATCACGAGGAGCTGCCAAGGCAGGGTCAATTACGAAATGGAAAAGGAGTTGGAATCCGCTTACCAGTAGAAGAAACCGAACAGCCGGGTTTTTGAAGTCGGACTTCCCCCCGACGGTCGCAAGGACAGCAAAAACCAAAGCGAGACCCACCGGCGAAAGCAATAGATGCTCGTTTGCCAGGTCCAGCAAGTGAGCCCAGGAGAAGGAGGTGTACCCCGGGGCAAATCTATGTTCGACCGGCAACACAAAGATACGAATCAACCCAGGCTTGCTTTCAAATACGTGGAACAAAAACAGAATCCCCGCAAGCAATAGAGCCAGCTCCAACCCCCAGATCACCTTCTTGTTTACCCGGCTTTCTCTCTTTAGCAGGAGCAGGTAAGCCAGTGAAGGCAGAAGATAAAAGCTGGCGAAGTGAAAAGCCAACGCCACTACGAAAGGTAAGATTATAAGGAGAATGCTTCCGCCCTTGTCTATCCATCTTAGAGATAGGATGAGGTAGGCAAAAACGGAGAGATATGCAAAAGAATAATGTTCCACCGAGCCAAAGAAAAGCTGGACGCTTCCCATCGTCGATAGGATGGAAAACACAAAGACTTTCTCAAACAGGTCTTTTCCCAGATACTCTGAAAACAAAAACACGGAGAATACAAAGAACCCTCCCGCCGTTACGCTCAGAAGTTGATATGTCAATTGAGCGTCGGCCGAGAAAAGGAGATTAAGGAACTTGTGTGTGTTGATATGAAGCAAGACCTCTAAAAGCTCGCTCCACATCGGGATTATCCCCCCCTTATCGAGTGCTGAAACGAGGGCGGGCCCATCCCCCCAGAAATATACCCCGGATCTCAATAGCCAAAACAAACCCATAGCCAGGAGACTGAACCCCGCATACCAGACGTACCGTTTGTTCCCCGAAATCCGTTCGTAAAAAGATAGCAAGGGCTTTCTGGCTATCATCCTTATGCCCCGATTAACCCGGGGGACGAATACCGAAAGAGACAGGACCGTTAAGACTATCCTGATTGGCAGAGGAAAGTAAGCCAGATGATTGATCCCCCAAACGCGATGATGCGGAAAGAAGCTGGTCAGCAGGTGAGCCAACAGGATCACACCACAAATGGCAACAGCAATCGTCAAAGCTGGTGAGGAAACGAGAGAGGTTTCACGCAGAGTTTTCGTTTTTTTCTTCATCGTTCTGGAAAACTGCCCCAGAGAAAAGAAAGACCGGATATGTTACTGGCTTGAGCCCATCCCGGCAAGCACTCTGCCGGAGTCTCATCCTCTGGGCCAAGATTCAAGATATGAACCCAGCGCACGCTGTCAAGCCAATTTGGCAAAGACCCGGAAAAGACCGGAACGGGCATGACATCACTTGAGCACCATGACCCCGGCGGGGCGTCTTGAACTTCTTTTGAAATAATCTTGACAAGTTTAGTAAACATTATTATCTTTGTAGCGTAGTATTGTCAGAGGTGAATGATGAACATCTCCACACGAGGAAGATACGGATTGAGGGCGCTCTTGGAGATTGCAGCTCAGCAGGATGAAGAACCGGTGACCATAAGAGACATCTGCCAAAGACAGCAGATGTCGGTTACCTATCTGGAGCAGATACTTCACAAGCTCAAAAAAGCCGGGATCGTGAAGAGCATCAGGGGAGCCAGGGGTGGATACCTGTTGGCCAGAAGGGAAGACAAGATAACGGTGAGCCAGATCATCAACGCTCTGGATGGCCCCATTTCGATTTCCCACTGCGATTTCCCTCAAATGCGGGAAAAAAGTTGTGTCGGGCCGTCGGCTTGCGTATCCCGGACTCTGTGGAGGAAGTTGGATGCCCTCATCGAGGACGCCCTATCCAGCGTCACGCTGGCTGACATGAAAGGACAAGTTCTGGATTTGAAAAGCTCGAAGGTTTCCAGTAGACGGAGGAAGAAATGAGGAAGGTTTATTTCGATCACAGCGCCACCACGCATCTGCGTCCTGAGGTCCTGGAGGGAATGCTGCCGTATCTCAAGGACAGATTCGGCAACGCCTCCAGCATTCACGGCCCCGGCAGGGAAGCCAAGGTGGCACTGGAGGAGGCGAGGGAGAAGGTCGCGGGGATAATCAATGCCGCGTCCAGCGAGGTCTTCTTTACCTGCGGCGGGACGGAATCCGATAACTTAGCCATCAAGGGAACCGCCTTTGCCAACAGGAAAAAAGGCAAGCACATAATCACCTCTGAAATTGAGCATCATGCCGTCTTAGAGAGCTGCAAATTCTTAGAGAAGGAGGGATTTGAAGTTACCTATCTGCCGGTTGATTCTCAGGGTTTGGTCGATCCGGACGATTTGAGGCAGGCTATCCGGGACGACACCACCTTAGTCTCCATCATGCACATCAACAACGAGGTTGGAACGATTCAGCCGATCGAAGAACTGTCCAAAATCGCCGGGGAGAAGGAAGCATATTTTCACACCGATGCGGTTCAGAGCGTGGGGAAGATCCGAGTAGACGCGCAAACCTCGAATGTGGACATGCTTTCAATGTCCGGCCATAAGATATATGGTCCCAAAGGCGTAGGAGCTCTTTACGTGAGGAAGGGAGTTCGAATCACACCCTGGACCCATGGGGGGCATCATGAGCGCTCCAGAAGGGCGGGCACCGAGAACGTTCCCGGAATCGTCGGGTTTGCCAAGGCGTTGGAGTTGATGAATCAGGAGTTGGAGGATCAACGCGAGCATATGAAGAACCTCACCGAGACGTTTTACCGGAGGCTGGTGCAGTCTATTCCAGATGTGGTTTTGCACGGAGACTCGACCAAACGCATCCCGAACATCCTGAGTTTGTCCTTCAAGGGGGTCGAAGGGGAATCTGTGATCCTGAGTCTTGACATGAAGGGCGTAGCGGTGGCATCAGGGTCCGCCTGCACCTCCGGAACGTTAGAACCATCTCACGTTCTTTCCGCCATGAGGGTTCCTCCGGAGGTCGCTCAGGGAGCGGTTCGATTCAGCTTCGGACGGGACAACACCATGGAGGATGTGGAGTACGTGTTGAGCCTGTTGCCGGAGATCGTGCAAAGGCTGAGATCCATCTCCCCTCTGTATGCTCAGAAGCAACAAAGGCAAAGTAAATAACTGGCACAAGCTATATCGAGAAGCTCAGGAGAGAGAATGTACAGTGAAAAGGTAATGGAGCATTTCCAGAATCCCCGCAACGTGGGTGAGATCGAAGATGCAGACGGGGTGGGAGAGATCGGAAACCCGGTCTGCGGGGACATAATGAAGCTCTACATTAAGGTTGACGGCAATCGAATCACCGACGCCAAATTCAAGACCTTCGGCTGCGGTGCAGCCATCGCCACCTCCAGCATGGTGACTGAATTGGTCAAGGGCAAGACCCTGGAGGAGGCAGAGAAGATCTCCAGGAATACGGTGGCGGAGGCACTGGACGGCCTGCCCCCGGTCAAGATGCACTGCTCCAACCTGGCTGCAGATGCCCTCCACAAGGCGATTGAAGATTACAGGGAAAAAAGGAAAGCGAAATAGAAATAAGAGATCGAAACGTTCAGATGATGACGTTCGCTGAAGGTCGGTTCTAAACGGTAGCGGAAGGCTTTAGCCTTCCATTCATAATTATGGAAACCTGAAGGTTTCCGCTACAATGGCCCCATCGAAGTAACCGGCCGAGGTTAAAATTGCAGGACGAATCGAGTCTTCATCCCGACAATAGCCCCCGACCACACAAAAAGGATATGACGGAGAATCGAAGGCAAAAGAGCACCCTGGTGGTGGTAGCGATGAGCGGCGGCGTGGACAGCTCGCTGGCCGCTTTCCTGCTACACCAGAAAGGCTACCGGGTGGTGGGAATCTCCATGAAGCTGTGGGATTTCAAGGAGGTGGGCGGGGACTATCACCCGGACGGAAGGTGTTGCTCCTTAGAATCTCTCAACGATGCCCGTGCGGTTTGCCTCACGATGGGAATTCCTCACTATGTGGTGGACATGCTCGATGATTTCAGAGATGAGGTCATCTCGGACTTCGTGGAAGAGTACATGCGGGGAAGAACACCCAACCCCTGCGTCGTGTGCAACACCAGGATCAAGTGGCAAAGTCTATGGAAAAAGGCAAACTCGT
>JBARPX010000102.1:0-10708 GCA_049643405.1 Candidatus Zixiibacteriota bacterium | reverse complement strand
ACATGCCCTGGAGACCTCCCTTCGACCCTTCGACAAGCTCAGGGTGCTGAGCACAGGCTCAGGGGAAGAGAGGTCTCCGCTACACTGTAATTCGGACCCTTGATTCGTCTCTGGCCATGAAACAGATACTGGATCAATTCTTGAATCATCTTTCGGTCGAACGCGACCTCTCCGCCAACACCATCGACTCGTACCGGAGAGATTTGAACGAGTATCTGAACTTCCTCCGCGAGATCAAGGTCGATTCGGTCGGCGCAATCACGGCGGAGCACGTTACCAGTTTCATCGCCCGCCTCTCAAGAAAGGGGCTTGCTGCAAACACCATAGCACGAAAGTTGTCGTCCTTAAGAAGATTCCACAAGTTCTTGGTCATAGAAGGTTACTGCGACATCGATCCCACCAGCACTCTGGAGTCGCCCAGACAGTGGCGAAAACTGCCTACCTTCCTGACACAGGAGGAGGTCAAGAACTTACTCAAACAACCCGACCTCTCCGCTCCCCTGGGGTTACGAGATGAGGCCATCCTGGAGTTCCTTTACGCAACCGGCGTCAGAATCTCAGAACTCATTCACACAAAGAGAAAAGATGTGTTGACCGAGGTCGAACTGATTAGGGTGATTGGGAAAGGTAACAAGGAGAGGATTATCCCGATAGGCAGGGCAGCTATCGCATCAGTGCAGAAGTATCTTCGGGAGGCCCGCCCAAAACTCGCTAATGAAAACTCCGAAGATGTCCTTTTTCTGAACAGAAGAGGAAGACCATTTTCACGGATGGGCCTGTGGAAAATACTGAGAAAATACGTGAACCAGGCGGGGATCACAAAGAGGGTAAGCCCGCACACCATAAGACACTCATTTGCCACCCATCTTCTGGAGGGGGGCGCGGACCTGCGTGCAGTTCAGGAGATGCTCGGCCATACCGATATATCTACTACACAGATATATACTCACTTGGATAGGGAATATCTGAAACAAGAACACCGGGAGTTTCATCCCAGATCGAAAATGAAGATCTGACCCGGGATGACAAGAGAGCCGCAGAAACTGCTTAGTGTTTTCCCCTATCTAAAGGGGAGTAGTGTGTGATAATCTAAATCTGAGTTTATATGTTGCACTGCGCCTTATATCAGGAAGGAATAGACGTCCGAGACAGGCTTAAACGATCCCTGAATCGGAAACGAGTGAAATTTCTTTCCTTCCGTGAATTCGCTGAACTGGAAACTCTAATTCAGAAGCACATTCTGGAGCTTCTGGTCATAGCCGGGAAAGGCACGTTTGAAGCCGAACTCAAATTAGCTAAACGCATAAAGAAGCATCCCACACTGTTCCTGTCTCCCCTGGTGCTGTATCATCCCTGTCCTCAGAAGAAGGTCGTTCTGTCAGGATTCGATTTCGGGGCGGACGATTTCCTCTTCTCCAAGTGGGATACAAAACTGTACTCATCCAAATTCAAGATGATCCTGAATCGAAGCAGAAGAGACTTGGGAGTCAACCCGACGACCAGACTTCCCGGAACCAACATCATCCAGAGGGAGATGAGTCGGAGGGTAGAAAAACGAAAAAGGTTTGCCGTCTGTTATGCTGATCTGGACAACTTTAAGGCCTATAACGACTACTATGGGTACCACTACGGAGACGGCCTGATAAAGATGACCTCCGAGATTATCCGGGACGTGGTTTACAGCCATACCAAGGATGGCTTCGTGGGGCACATAGGGGGAGACGATTTCGTTTTCATCATCCCGCCGGACAAGGTGCACCTCATCTGTGATAGGATCATCAACATATTCGACCGCATGATAATCCGGCGGTACAAGAAGGAGGACGTGCTGCGGGGCTACATCGTTACCACCAATCGCAGGGGCAAGAACGAGAAGTTCCCCATAATGACGCTGTCTATCGCGGTGATTGTGAATCAGAAGAGCATGTTCAAGCACGTGGGTGAGATATCCCACATGATCATGGATCTGAAATGCTACACCAAGACCCTGCCTGGCTCGAATTACTTCGTCGAGAGGAGGAGGAAGTACTGATCTGGATTTGCCAAGGCAACGGCTTTAGGGATAATCCGGGTCTCTGTACAGGCGCTTGAGCTCTGCACCGTCCAAGCACTGTTCGGCCTGGTACTGAGCCTGCCCCACCTTTCCCCAACCGGGTGCCCACCAGTAATACCAGACACGGTTATCACCGCTGGTGGTTCGCTTGACCCTGGCACATCGATTGAAGGTATAATTCATAACCGCCGAGTAGTAGTCCTCTATTCCAACGATGAAGTACTCGTGACCATAGACGTCCCGGTCTTTCCAATTGGTACCCGCCTTCACGGGGCCAACCAGCACTTTGTAAGGCGGCTGCTCAGGGTAGGACACGTCGTTCCAGTAGAAAATGGTATCCTTCACCCTGTACCTGAACCCGGTCGACTGACCTCCGGTCAACAATTGCAGGTCCCAGCCGTTGTGGCTGACCCCCTCTACAGTTCGAGTGGTCCTGGTCCGAGCGGCAACAACCCACGTGTCTCTTTCGGCAACAACGCATCCAGGTCCCAGGTCGACATATGTCCACTCGTACTTGAAGTTAACAGGAAAGAAGCGGTCAGGGTCTTCGAAGTTCGTCTCGTCTGGCTTCTTCTCATCACACTGCAGCACAAAAGCTACAAGGGACAACACTGCAAAGATCACCAGCGCTTGTCTCATTTCGAATTCTCCTTCCAAATGCCCTATTTGCTACGCAGGTGCAGGGGGTCATGTTGGAAAAGGACCATAGGCGCAGGTTTGCCTCTCCCCTACTCTTTGATACGCCAGCGCAGCATTCTGCTTGCTTATCCCTTTTTCCCGGTTGAGTACCGCACTATACCAGTTTGGTCCTGGTGAACCCAAGATATGTCTATATCTTGAGCTCTCCGTCCTCCATTATCTTTTCCTCGTCGATCCAGAGGGTGGGCTTTAAGAGGATCCCGTCCAGATGACTTTGAACCGATACGTTACCCCCCATGGACTTGTTATCTCCCAGGGCCATGTGCACGGTCCCCATGACCTTCTCGTCCTCAAGAACGTTTCCCACTATCCGGGCCTTGTGGTTTGTGCCGATCCCCAACTCCGCTATGTTCCTGCCCGGCTGACCGAATGGTTCCAGCATCTTCTCCAACTCCTCGGCCGACCTATCGCCGGTGATCTCGGTGGCTAATCCATCCTTCACCATAATCCTGATCGGCTTTTTCACCTTCCCCACCATGGATCCGTCCACCACCATGACTCCGTTGGCCGTTCCTTCCACCGGAGCGATGTAGGCCTCACCTGCAGGTAGGTTGGAGAAATCACCCGGATTGTGCACCAGTCCGGTGTCAGCGTGACATTCCCTGCCTTCTATGCTCATGGTGATGTCCGTTCCGGCCGGCGTGGTCACCCTGGCGGTCTTTCCCCGGTTGACCATCTCCGCCAGCTTAATGCTCCGCTGAGCGATTTCCTGATAGTCGGCGTTTAGTGTCCTCTCCATGGTGTCTTCCAGAATTCCGGGAAGAGTCACGCATCGGGCGCCCGCCTCACACGCCTCTCTTCTGGCATTGGTATGAGACATGGATTTGCTGGTAGGAATGATCAGAACGTCGAAATCCTTCATGAACTTCGCCACCGACCCCGGAGGCTCCTCGCCGTTGCTGGAGCGGGGTAGGATTTCCAAAAGCATGGCTTCGGCGACTGCCTCTTCCGCTGCCTCCCGGAAGGCGTAACCGATCTTCCTTAGAGGCTGGTCGGTTATCACCAGAACTGATTCTCCTTTTTTGACCATCAGACAGTTGCTAATCGCAACCTGTGCCGCTTTGAACAGCTTGTCCATCTCTCCTCCTGACTCTGTGAACCAACTTCGTTTCAAATAGTTCCGCAGCTTATTGTATAAAGCACAACTGCAGAGATCACAAAACTCCAAGAAAACATACACCGTTCCAGTCGAACGGCTTCAATTCTTATCAAAACCGAACTTCAGTTCTCTTACCTGTTTGCCGCCTTGATTCGGGTTGACCGGTAAAGCATGTAGGACATCCCGGCAAAGGCGATCAAAGATACCCAGGGACCATAGGCGGCCGTAAGCGACAGCTCTTCATGAGCCTCGTAAAAGGCCCGGTAGCCCGATGAGAAAGCGATTATGCCGGCGATCATCACGCCCAGCAGGGCATCTCCCGCCACCAATCCCGAACCGAATAGAATTCCCCGTTCTCCTCTCTCCTTTAGCACATTCTCTTTCGATATCCTCCTCACCACCAGCGCGATCAAACCACCTGCCATGATGGGTGTGGAAAGAGCCAGGGGAAGGTAAAGACCGATGGCAAAGGGGAGAGAGGAGATGCCGACAAGTTCGATGGCAGCCGCCAGCATACCTCCCACTATTATGGGAACCCATGGCAGATTTCCGGTCATCACCCCCTGAACGATCACCGCCATCACGTTGGCCTGGGGAGCCAGAAGCGGTGAGGGGTGAGCGGCATCCTTTACAAATCCGAAGGCGCTGTCCAACAGAAACACGGTGAAGCCCATGGCCAGCGCCGGGAACAGAAGCCCCACAAATTCCATCACCTGCTGCCGCCTGGGGGTCGCCCCTAAGAGATAGCCGGTCTTCAAATCCTGGGCAATGTCTCCGGAGAGACATACGGCTATGCAGACCACGGTTCCGATGGACATCACGGTGATCATTCCCCTGAAACCCGAGACCCCAAAGGCCAGCAGGATCACGCTGGTGACCAGAAGGGTGGCGATGGTCATTCCCGATACCGGGGAAGAGGAGCTTCCCACGATTCCCACAATCCTGGCCGCCACCACCACAAAGAAAAAGCCGAAGATCACCACCAGAGCCGCGCCTATAAGGTGAAGCTCGGTTCCCGGATAGATCCAGATCAAGAGGATCACCAAAAGCGAACCTATGATCACCGTTTTCATGGGAAGTTCTCTTTCGGTTCTCAGCAGGGATCTGGCGACCTCCTCTGAAGTTCTCTGCCCGAGAATCTGTTTGGCTCCTACGGCGAACGAGTGGAAGATCACCGGAAGCGATTTGACCAGACTCACAAATCCGCCCAGGGCCACCGCGCCCACTCCCAGATATTTTATGTAGAAGTTACGAATGTCGCCCGGGCTCATCTCCGGAATGGGCATGTCCCCCGGAGGAATCAAGGTGTGGGGAATGTAGGAACCGATGTAGGCGATGAGCGGAGCAATCCCCAGATAGCCCAACACCGCTCCCCCCAGCATCAGGGCGGATATTTGCGGGCCGATGATGTATCCCACTCCCAGAAGGGCCGGGGTGGCGTCTATGCCGATGTTGGCGCCCTTGAGGAACTTGAGATCGCTGTTGGGCACCTCGGGCCATAATCTGAACCCGCCCATGAGGACCTTGTATAGAGCCGACAAACCCAAACCGGCAAAGACCGTCTTTGCCTTGCCCCCACCTTCGTCACCTGCCTTGATTATCTCTGCACAAGCGGTCCCTTCGGGAAATCTCAGCTTGCCGTGTTCACGTTGGACCAGATATCTCCTCAGGGGAATCATAAAGAGTATCCCCAGGGCGCCTCCTAAAAGCGAAAGAAAGACGATGTCTGCATTCGAGATCTCGTGGGAAAAACCCGGAATGGTCTGGTTCCAGATGAAAAACGCAGGGATGGTAAAGATCACGCCTGCAGCCAGCGATTCGCCGGTCGATCCGAGAGTCTGAACGATGTTGTTCTCCAGCACCGTTCCCCTTTTCATAACTCCGCGGAGAATCGCCATGGATATGACTGCGGCAGGAATCGAGGCGGATACGGTCATCCCCACTTTCAAACCCAGATAAGCATTGGCCACCCCAAAGACGACCGAGAGAATCACCCCCAACACCACCGCCTGCAGGGTTACCTCCGCCATGCTCTGGGTCGGCTTCACATAGGGCTGAAACTCATTCTTCAATTGAGAATTCTTCGTTCCCTGGTTCTCCAAGCTTCACCTCCTCAACTTGAACGGGTTAGCCTCGGCAGACGAACATTGAAAGACCGAAGGGGAAAAATCGGGCACTTCTCGCAATCCACAGCCGGTAAGGATCATTATGCATTCCTGCAAACTTCTGGTAAACCTAACATGTATAAATGGGTGTGTCAAGAAAAATGTGACTCAGAGACTGCCGGCTCTCTCGATTACGCATCATATTTTTCTTGTCTTTTTCTCAAGAGATTGATAGATTTGCTCAAAACGCGTACTCTAAGAAGAAATGAAGTCGGGATTCACCTTATGTTGAAAATCTTTGCTCTTGGATTTTCCTTCCTCCTGCTGATATGTCTGTTGCCCTACCCGGGGAACGTCGCATTTCCACAGGACACACCGATATCCCCAACTCAACTGAACCCGCAGGCTTTCGAGCATTTCGTCAACGGGGACCTTTACGAACTCTCCAAAGATTTTCGCTCCGCGGTTGAGGAATACGAGAAGGCCAAGGCGCTCGAGCCGGACGTTCCGGAGATAAGATATGCGCTGGCCCGGGCCTATCTTATGATGAAGAATCCTGAAGCCGCCAAAAGAGAAGCCTTGCAGATCGAACCCAAGGACACCAGGGTCTACCGGCTGCTGGGTGATTCCTACCGGGGCACAGGCGCTGTAGACAGCGCCACAGAAGCGTATACTAAGGCGGTGGAACTCGACTCCACCGACTTAAACTCCCTTTGGTATCTGGCCATGCTGTGGCAGCAAAAGCGGGACATAGACAGGTCCATCTATTACTGGAAAAAGCTCGCTTCCTTACAACCGTTTTCCGGCAGGATTCACCTGCAATTGGCCGCTCTCCTGCTGCAGAATCGTAAATATGATGACGCCATCTCGGAATACAAAAAGGTGCTCGATTTGGACCCGCACAATGGCAAAGCATTGGACGGGTTGGGCACAAGCTACGAAGCCCAACGGCGCCTGAAGGAAGCTATCCCGCCTCTACTGAAGCTTCTGGAGCTCGAGCCTGCGAACGAAGAGTTGAGGGAGAGGATAATCTCTCTTTACTATAGAACTGGAAACCCCGAAGAGGCAATCAGACTGGCGGAGAGTTCAGCGTTCTATTCATCGGATGATCCTGAAGCGCAAAAGAGGTTGGCTGCGCTCTATCTCTCTATGGAGGACTACGACAGAGCGGAGAGCTTATTCGTCAAATACATTCAGTCTCATCCTGACGACGCTCGCGCTCACTTTCTCCTCGGGAGAATCGCTCTTCAAAAAGAAGAGCTGGAAAAGGCGAAGATCGAATTCGGAGCCGCCGTCTCTTGGGAAGACTCTGTGCCCGACGGCTGGATCAATTTGGCCTTTGTTTATGTCAGGCAGGACAGCATGGCAAAGGCCATCGAAGTTTACAAAAGGGCGCTGGAGAAAGTGAACGACAAGGTCGGAATTTGGTTTCTTTTGGGGAGCACTTATGCTCAGGAAAGGCAATTTGATTCTGCCCTGGTGATGCTGAGGAAAGCCTCGGACAAGAGCCCTCACGACACCCGCATACTCTTTGCCCTGGGATCAGCATATGAACGGGGTGGAGATTTTGACCGCGGTGCGGCTACCTTCGAGCGCCTTCTCAGAATCGACTCCACCCACGCCCGTGCCCTGAATTACTTTGGATACATGCTGGCGGATAAAAGCATACGGCTGGAGGAGTCGCTCACCATGATAACCAAAGCTCTGGAGTATGAGCCCGAGAATGGCGCTTTCGTCGATAGTTACGGCTGGGTATTATATCGTCTGGGTCGGTTTGAGGAAGCAGAGGAACAAATCAAAAGAGCACTGGAGCTGGTGAAAGACGATCCGGTCGTTCATGAGCACCTGGGGGACATATACAACGCATTAGGCGAGACTCAAAAAGCCAGGGAGGCGTGGGAGCAAGCGCTCAGGCTGGAGCAGGATAATGAGACCCTGAAAGAGAAACTTCAGCGCACGAAGTGACTTAGCTCTTTTCCCGCCCTGTCGCGGTTCTTTGGCAGTGACAGACCGGTCACGGGAGAAGGCCGGACGTTACAGGCGACCGGCAAACGCTGGCTGGGATCAGATCAACTTTGCTCGGGTCACGCTTCTCGCTTTCGCCGCAATATTTCCTGTGGGATAGTGGTGATCTTTAATTTCGATTATTCCTTGCGAATGACCAGAGATCCAGGGAAAACGCTGATTTTCATTCTCCTTCTGTTCCTGTCATTCGTCTTTCGATGCGCCAAGGAGGGGATGCCGCCAGGCGGGCCGGAGGATACGACTCCGCCTGAGGTTATCTGGGTTTCCCCTCAACTTGGTTCCACGCAAGTTGAGTTAAACTCCAGGATAGAAATCACCTTCAGCGAGAGAATGCTGGCAAAGATCACTGAGGAGTCTGTATTCATCTCTCCCCTGCCCAAGGAGCCATTCGATTTGGGCTGGCGAGGAAAGAGTCTGATTCTTACCTCCCGGGAACCTCTGCTGCCCGACAGAACCTACGTGATATCCGTTGGCACCGACGCTCAGGATATGAGACGGAACAGACTGGTTCAATCCTATACCTTTGCCTTCTCTACCGGTAAGGAGTTCGATTACGGCAACATATCGGGTCAGGTGTGGGCACGGCAGGAAGTCGGACTCAACAAGGAATTAGGTGCAAGTGTTTGGGCCTACCTCCTTGGGGGCGACAAAACCGACGTCGATCCTGAAGAAGAGAAGCCTGATTACGTTACGCAGACCGATGATGAAGGCAGATTCGCCCTTAAGAATCTCGGCTTGGGAAGCTACAGACTTTTTGCAGTCCAGGACTTGAATCGAGATCTGCTCTGGGACTGGGAAAAGGAGGCCATCGGCGTTACCACCAGTGACGTTAAGCTGACCGAAAGGGAGATTTCCAAAACCGATGTGGATTTCATCATCGACAAAAAAGACAAAAGCCCGCCCCGCCTGCTCAACTGTCACAGCTTAACTGACAACTTGCTCAGGCTTGAGTTCGACGAGGAGTTGGACCAGCGAGCTTCGCTGGAACCGGTCAGCTATAAGATTCTTTCCGTCTCAACTGGCGAGCCTCTGACCATCGTCTCCGTCTTCTTTCAGGACCTGGAGACCCGAAAAGTCTCTCTTCTCACAGAACGGATGAGTCCCCGTGAGAAATATGATCTGAGCGTCGTCGGGGTAACGGACAGGGCCGGCAACCCCGTGGACACCTCTTCGAACGCCTGTCTGTTTGAGGGATCGGAGGTCACCGATACAACTGGTCCGAGCCTCGCCCTCCTCTCACCCAAAGACCAAGAGGTGGGCGTACCGCTCGATACGAAAATAAAGTTGGTCTTCGACCAGCCTCCTGGGCAACAAACGGCCGAAATCGCTTTCTCCCTGGTGGATTCAAACTTAATCGGGATAGATGGAAAAGGCGACTGGCTGAATCCAACCACTTTTGTGTTCACCCCCCTCTTACCCCTTGCCGGAGAGATGAAATATTCAATCAGGCTGAAAGGCGAGAATATCCGCGACCGAATGGGGAATACCTCCGTCATAGATTCTTCCTTTACCGCAGATTTCGTCACGCTGGATCAGGGGATATTAGGCTCAGTTTCAGGCGAAGTTGGAGCTACTGAAAAGGAGGAGTCGACCACCGTCGTCTTGACCCTCTGGCGCGGAGAAGAAGGTAAGCCGTGGTATGAGATGGTCCTGCCACAGCCCGGACCTTTCATATTTGAAAGGGTACTTCCCGGAAAATACTTCCTGACTGGTTATCTTGACCTAAACGGGGACAGGAACCTCAGTCTGGGACGGCCGGAGCCTTTCTCGGTCATGGAGCCATTTGCGGTACACCCTGACACGATCTACGTGCGCTCTCGGTGGGAGACCGAAGGGGTAGAACTCATGTTCCGCTAACTAATCCGGCGCGTGGCGCCTCTAACCTAATCCAGGCGAAAGAGATACAGGCGCTGGGGGGGACCCTTCCTCGTAGGACCCGCATGCTGACAAATGTGGTCTTTTTTTATACTTGACAAAAAGGATATTTATCTTACATTTAGAGTAGTTGTGTGAGCGATAGACCTGGTGTTCAAACACCATAACCGGTTGCGCAGTTTATCTTGACCTGTGAGCGATGCAACGCGCGACGGGAGTATGGGAGCTGTTCGAAGACACAAACGACTTCATTGCTGCGGGGACGGTCAGTTCGGAAGGGCCTGGGTATGTAGGTTCTTTATGGCAGTAGTCCAATGCTGCAGCGGCTGAACAGAGTCCCTCTTTAACCGGTTTTGATCTCCTTTTTGGGACGTGGCGCCATATGAAGCAAGCAAATCGAAACCAGATACAAGTGAACCTCTTGACCATCTATCCAAGGAGGTGATAGCCAGATTTATCCCTTTCGGGGGCAACCGACTGAAACGTAAACTAAAAACCCTTACCAAAGGAGTTGAAAGATGAGGAAGCATCTTCTCAGCTTATTCGTTTGTGCCCTTTCAATCCTGGCCTTTAGCGCATTTTCCTGGGCCCAATGCCCGGAAGACACGGTTGACCGGGGGGATTGTGATACCCTTATTGTAACCTGCTTAGACTGCGAGCAGACCCCGGGCACCGGTCCGTGGCAAGTTCGTTTTCCCTTATTGGTTACACATGACCAGACGGTTCCAGACGACTCCATCGCCGGATTTGTCATTCCGTTGACCTGGACCCGGACTAATCCTGCGGCATTCTGCAGTCTGGACGCCTATTGGAATACCAGCGACGCCCTGTGGTTTTACCCCAACTTCTACA
>JBARPX010000101.1:0-2248 GCA_049643405.1 Candidatus Zixiibacteriota bacterium | reverse complement strand
CGTGGGCATAGTTGGTTGTGCCATCCAGGGGATCGATCACCCAGTTGTATTCAGACCGCGACTCCTTGCCGCCGCTTTCCTCGGTCAAAATTCCGTGGTCGGGAAACTCGGCCGTGATGGTCCGAATGATCGACTCCTCGGATAGGCGATCCACCTCGGTCACCAGGTTCACCTCGTTTTTGAATTCAATCTCTTTAACCTTACCGGAATGTTCCTTGAGTATGTCTCCTGCCCTCAAAGCGGCCTGAATAGCGATGGTTGTGTGCTGTTCCATTTCCTCTCCCTTGTCAACGGCAGATTCCGATTATTGTCGCGCTCACTTTGAAAAGAATATCCTTTTCAGAATTTAAATCAAGACTTTTTGTTTTGTTTCCGTAGAAATGTTGTTAAGATTCGTCTTGCTTTTATATTTGGATTTTCTATATTCGGTACGCAGTCGGGTCGCGTGTGGCTGTGGATCGAACGCAGTGAGAATACAACTCAGGTAGATCGGTAAGAGGCCGATTAAGTCAGAGAGAGTTCGGCAACGTCATGGTGTAATGAGTTCCGACTATTTTGGAGAGGTACCCAAGTGGCCAAAGGGAACAGACTGTAAATCTGTCGGCTGATGCCTTCGAAGGTTCGAATCCTTCCCTCTCCATTGTTTGGTTCATAGTTCACGGTTCGCAGTTCATGGTATAGCTTTTATGTGGGTGGGGAGGAGAACCATCAACTATGAACCATGAACTACGAACTATGATGTAAACGTGCGGGAGTAACTCAGTTGGTAGAGTTACAGCCTTCCAAGCTGTCTGTCGCGGGTTCGAGCCCCGTCTCCCGCTCTTTTTTCGTTTGAGTCCGGCAGGGCGTCGGGTTTTGTTTTTTTCTTCTCGATTTTGATTCCACCGCTTTAAGGGATCGCCAATACTGAAAGAATAAGGTTACCCATTCAGAGGGGGTTATTTTTGACGATAAGACTTTATGGTGGAGTATATGTTCAGGGATGAAGACATTGGTGTTCGGCACGTAGTAGTAAACGGATAGAATCCGGAGGTTTCAATAGAAGCAGATTTTGCCTCGATCGTTTCTGCTGATGTCTAGTCAGCCTCTTGTAAAAAGATGAAAGGCTGCCAGTCGAAAAACCGCGGAGTTTAAGGTGCTTTCCATTATTGAGGATATAAAGGCCATATACAGAAACGACCCTGCTGTCAGAAACCTCGAGTTTCTGCTCTACTCCGGATTTCACGCCATCTTCATTCACCGCTTCACCCACCTTTTGTGGAAGTTGAGGATGCCATTCCTCCCCAGGCTGTTCTCTCAGATCGCAAGGTTTTTGACCGGGGTTGAGATACACCCGGGCGCGAAGATCGGGAGAGGATTCTTCATCGATCACGGCATGGGCGTGGTGATCGGAGAGACCACCCGGATCGGCGAGAACTGTGTACTATTCCACAATGTTACCCTGGGGGGAACGGGAAAACACAAGGGGAAAAGGCACCCCACCATCGGGGACAACGTGATGATTGGAACCGGCGCGACTCTCCTGGGGCCCATAAAAGTGGGCAATAACGTGAGGATCGGGGCCAACACCTTTATTCTGATGCGGGACATTCCCGGCAACACCACCGTGGCAGGCACGCCGGGGAGGATCGTGAAGATGAACGGGCAAGAGGTAAGTATGAAGTTGCCGAGGTCCGAGGAGGGTCAAACAGAAGCGGCGTAAAAAACGTAACTTTTCTCTTGACAAGCTTGGCGGGTTGACTATATTAAAAGCTTGTTACATTGGGGATTAGCATCCGGTGATGTTGATTCTGATTTTTATTGGTGGAAAAATCGCTGTTTGGATCGCGCCCGCTTAGAAAATGCCGGACTGGTTTTCTTCGGTTGTTTCGGAGGCGGAGCATTTGTTATAAAGATAATCTATAGGCTGAAAGAGACCTTCGATAGTTGCCCATGTAGCTCAGTTGGTAGAGCACATCCTTGGTAAGGATGAGGTCACCAGTTCAATCCTGGTCGTGGGCTCCATAAAGTCAAGGGTCAAATATTCCGGGATCGTACAGGAAGAGAAGATACTGAAAATTAGCACAAAAGCTTGGAGGTTAACTTATGGCCAAGGAGAAATTTGTACGGACGAAGCCGCATGTTAACGTGGGGACCATAGGCCACGTTGATCATGGTAAGACCACGTTGGTTGCGGCGATAACGTATGTATTGAATCGTCAGGGTTTGGCGGAGTCACAGAGTTATGATGAGATAGACAACGCCCCGG
>JBARPX010000100.1:0-4989 GCA_049643405.1 Candidatus Zixiibacteriota bacterium | reverse complement strand
AATTCCGACGCCTCGGTGACCGCGGTTCCGGTCATCCCGGCCAGCTTGGCGTAAAGCCTGAAGAAGTTCTGCAGGGTGATGGTGGCAAAGGTTTGCGTCTCTCCCTCCACCTTAACCTTTTCCTTGGCCTCGATGGCCTGGTGCAAGCCGTCGCTGTATCTTCTTCCCGGCATAAGCCTGCCGGTGAACTCATCCACGATCATCACCTTGCCATCCTGTACCACATACTCAACGTCCTTCTCAAACAGGGAAAAGGCCTTGAGAAGCTGGTTTATGGAATGGTTTTTCTCGCTGCGCTCCGCGTGGAGCTTATACAACTTCTCCGTCTCTTTTAGCTTCTCATCTGTGGAGAGTGACTCGTCCGAATCGATCTCGTGTATCCCCTCGGTGATGTCCGGCAGGATGAAAAGCGCCTGATCCTCGGGCGAGAGAACCGATCTTCCCATCTCGTTTAGATTAATGCTGTTTTCCTTTTCATCTATGGAGAAATACAGAAGGTCGTCCACCTCGTACAATCTTTTGTCCCGCATAAAGTCCAGCTCCACCTTCTGGATGAGCTTTTTGACCCCGGGCTCCTTGCCCAGTTTCATCAGCTTCTTGTTCTTGGGAGAACCCCGCTGGGCGGCCAGAAGTTTTATCCCCCCCTCATACTCTTTTTCTCCTTTCAGCAACTCCTCTCCCTCGGCCACCATCTTATTTACCAGAGTGGTCTGCTTGCGGAAAAGCTGGTCCACCATCGGCCTCATTTCTGCATAACTCTGGGTGACGTCGGAGCTGACCGGTCCGGAGATGATCAGAGGGGTACGGGCCTCGTCGATTAAAACTGAGTCCACCTCGTCCACTATGGCATAGTTGTATCCGCGTTGAACTCTGTCCTCGGCCCGAATCGACATATTGTCTCGCAAATAATCGAAGCCGAACTCGTTGTTCGTTCCGTAAGTGATATCACAGTTATATTGCACCTTCCTTTTTTCGTTATCCATCTCATTCTGGATGCAGCCCACGGTCAGCCCCAGGAACTTATAGATCTCTCCCATCCACTCGCTGTCTCTTTGGGCCAGGTAGTCGTTGACCGTGATCAGATGGACGCCTTTGCCTGTTAGGGCGTTCAGATAGATGGGCATGGTGGCCACGAGAGTTTTACCCTCGCCGGTTGCCATCTCCGTGATCTTCCCCCGATGCAGAACCACCCCCCCGATGAGCTGAACGTCATAGGGCACCATGTTCCACTCCAACGGGATGTCGCACACGTCCCATTTCTTGCCCAACAGCCTCTTACAGGTCTGCTTGACCGCGGCGAAAGCTTCGGGAAGAATGTCGTCCAAGACCTCTCGCTCCACCTTTTTCATTTCATCCCGGATTTCCTTGGTCTGCTGCAGAAGCGATTCCTTTTGAGACCGTACGCCCGCTCTTTCCTCCTCAGAAAGTCCGTGCGTCTTAATCTCGGCGAATTCCTCTTTGAGCGCATCCAGTTGCCGATCCAGCTCGGCCGTTCTATCTTTGATTGTCTGCCTGAATTTTTCTGTCTTACTTTTTAGCTCCTCATCCGAGAGGCTCTCGTATTCCTCGAAGAAGTGATTGATCTCTTCCACGATGGGTCGAATTCTCTTTGCGTCTCTGTCGTGCTTGGAGCCGAATATCTTGGTAATTATGTTACCCGCCATTAACATCACTCCAATGATACGATTCTTTAGCCTTTTACCATTCTCTACGTTTCTGACCGAAACTTATGTGAAAGATATACAACTCGTTTTGGTATGGCAACTATAATCTGGCCGGGAGATCGAGGATGAAGAGTTCGTTTGATCGAGATTTCTTGATCCCGATGGTGGGCTGGCATTATTTGAGAATTGAGTCGGGAAATCCATTTCCCGACTCAACTAGTTCATCAGTCGCGGGGTTCTGTTCTTTCGAGCGGACCGCTCGGGACCTTACGAGGCTCAACTGAAGCCTGTGCTTGAGCAACTCGAGGATGATTTGGCGGAGGAGTCTCCGCTGGCAAAGGTGGAGAATATTTTGGTTGGGTAATCCGCGCCACACTTCGGACACTTCAATTCTTTTCCATCCTCCCCCACCTTCTGCAAAGCCTCGAATTTGTGATCGCACTTTCCACACTTGTATTCATAGATGGGCATGCAAATACGCCTCCGCAAAAAACATCCGGTTATCCTACTTATAAACCAAAACAACCGGGAAAATGTTTGACCAGATTCTCAACTTGCCCATCTTCCTCAGGGAGGTATTCGTCTCGCCAGATGAAGAAACCTGATGCTTCTCAGCGTCACTTCTGACCGAAGAAGGCCTTCAGCTTAATCCTGCTTTTTTAATGCCGTCAGACTCGGGTACTCTGTCCTTCTGATTTGGATCTGATGCCTTGTTTTCCACCTTTTTAACCACAAAGTCTCCCACCGAACATCCCAGGTCCCGGGCAATGATCTTGCACTTCACCATCAGAAGAAAATAGAGTTTTTTTCCTCTGACCTCGCTTAGGGTCTCGTAATTTCCGTGCCCTTTTGCGATCACCAGATCAGCCCGGTCAAAGAGTCTTCTGAATCTCTGCGAACAGTCCTCCAAAATGGTTCCCGGGGCGTCCGAGCCATTGGAGACGACCTTCGCCACCCGGTCTAAACCGGCATAGTAGGCATCTTCTGAGGTGGCGTCGTTAATCACCGGAGAACCCCTAACCGCATAGTAGACGTCAAGGCGAGGCATCTGTTCGATCAGGATTCTATCGAAAAACGTTTCTCCGGCATTGTCTCCCAGATATAGGACTAAGGAAGCTCTTTCCAGATCCGTCTTCAGGCTTTTCGTGTCGTCTACGGCAGGTTTCTTGTCCGACACCTCCTTGATGGTCTTAATCAATTCGAAATGATGAGAAGGTCCGAAATCGATGACGTTTCCGGCTATGGCCAGCCTGATGGCACACGCGAATTTATCCGGACAAGAATTCACTTTCTCCTTCAGGGAAGGGTAAAGTTCTTTGGCCACCTCGTTAAATTCCTTTTTCAACTTAAGAAAGGGATCATGATTGTTCAACATCTTGCGAATCGTCCGGTGTGCCTCCCTGCCCAGATAAGGTGGAGACTGACGGTAAGAAAGGCTGCTTAGAGTCTCCATAACTCTTTGCACCAGGACTCTTTGTTTTTCGTCATCCTCCGTTACCTTTCGGGCGATGTTGATGGTCTGGTCAATAATGCAGGGGATACATTCCAGATAGGTTTTCATCAATTGACTCCAATGTTGTGATTTGGATCATCTCTCTCATTTGGCCCTTCCTTCGCTTCTCGTCAGGAGGGGCTGCTCCATGAACTTGCCCACAGCGCTTGCTCTCACCTGTTGATTCTGCACAACTTCCGCCTTCAGCACATGTAGACCAGAACGTGATCGGTCAATCCATGCTCGCACAGTTGCGAACTCACCGATAACCACCGGATGGTGAAAACGGACATTCAGTTCCGCAGTGGCCGCAGCATATCCGTGTGCGAACATACAGTTCGTCATTGCTCCGTCGAGCAGGCATGAAATCAAACCGCCATGAAGGACGTTTGCGTATCCTTCGAAAGCCTTATCGCAACTAAACGTTGCTTGCACGCTGCCGTCCTCCGAAAGCATGAATTCCAGTCCGAGTCCGCGTTTGCTCGAAAGGCTGCACACCATGCAGTTGGCATGCACTCGTGCTCGAATCTTGGCTAAGTCGGTTTTAGCAGAATCATTGGTCATATCTCTTATCTCCCATGGAAGGAGCCATTCGGATAAGCAGAGACCACGCGCTCCCGGTCGTCGGCGGGTGCCAGAGCGATCTCAGTTTGGGGCGTCACGGACGCACCTCCGCGACGATAAAAGCACCAGCCAGCTTCTCCCCTGGCAAGGACCCGGTCCCATTATGCATGCCAAGTTCGGATGAAGTACTCATTCGAACGTGACCATGCTGAGCCAGCAGCTCGCGAAGCTCCCCTAGAGAGAACAAGCGGGCCGATGCATACGGTTCTTTGCCTGCGGCAACCCGGCGACGATTGAAAGGATCCGATTTATTGAGCGTACCTACTATGAGTCTGCAGTTAGGTTTCACGCATCGAGACATTTCCGCCAAGGCCTTGGCCGGATCGGCGACGAACTCCAGGGTCGCCATGGCAGCAACGATTGCAAAAGTCCCGTCATCGAAGGGCAGTTCTTCGACGTCTGCGACGGCAAAGTGGCACCGCGGCCAATTATGCAGCCGGGCGTTATCGACCATCTCAGTTGAGATGTCGATGCCGAATACGGCAAAGCCCAACGAGGCGAAAAAATGGCTCCAATGGCCTGTGCCGCATCCCACGTCCAGGAGCCGTTCACCCGGCGCAGCCTGCGGGAGAAAACGTCGCACCGCACTTTTCTGCTGCCGATCATGACGGCGCCCGGCGGGGGTTTCGTACCAACGATCATACTCGTCGGCTATGGGGCTAAAATCGAAAAGAGAATGTGCTTTGTCGATCATGCTAACGGCCAGGCCTCATGGCTTTTGGTGCAGAAGAACAACATGCTCTCCGAAGTTTTCCAATCTTTTGACACTTCAGTTCACGCGATCACGTAATGAGCTTCCGGACCGTTTTCAGTTCTCAATCTTTTTATCCTTTTGTTTTTCTCCAAAGCCTGAAGGTATTTAGCAATCTCATTGGGATGAACCCCCAGAGCTGTCGCCATTTCATCTCTTCTGGCCGGCCTTCTTTTCAAAAACTCGATTATAGCTTGTTCCAAGTCTTTGTGATATGCCCTGCTGGTCATCCTGTCAAAATCCGCCACGATTGCCACCGGAAGCTCTGGATCGAATAAAGCTTTGATCTTAAGTAGCTCATGCTCATCCAGCGGCTCGGCAGACGGGTCGCCCGGAGGTCTGATCACGGTATTAAGTTGAATTCTATCTACGTTCAGTTCTCCGACGAATTGATTGATCCTCCTGATCTCCTCCTCGGAATCATTGACGTCTTTCACCAGCATGATCTCCAGATAGAC
>JBARPX010000099.1:0-2676 GCA_049643405.1 Candidatus Zixiibacteriota bacterium | reverse complement strand
CTTTCCGCCATGGGATTCACCAAGGCGAAAACTCCCAACGGCTGCTCCGCCATCATCTGGGATGACCAACTACTTCCGCAAGACACATCCTCTTACACACAGAATCCCGAAAGCGATGAAATCTCTGGATCGGGTTCCCCTCCGGGCCTGCAGGGCGAGTCCCGCCATCGGCGGGAGGAGCTACCCGACGATCTGCCGATGTACACAATCCCATCAGGCTGAAACGGTGAAAAAAACGAAAATGAACTCCGGAAAGCCCCAGGAAGCCCAGAAACGCCGGTATCGTAGTTTGTAACCTGCTGACACACCGAATCTTAGCATGCGGGGGCTATGAGGGGAAAAAGAAAATGAACGCCCGCAAAGCCCGGTATCGCCGACAACCTGCAGGACCTCAGATTGACACGGCCAACAAGATTGTTTATATTCGACAGAACTCTTGAGAAAGGGAATCGCATGACCAATGTCGATCCATCCATCTTCAAAGCTTACGACATAAGAGGAACCTACCCGGACCAGATCAATAATGAGGTTGCCAGGAGAATCGGAAGGGCGCTGGTGGCGTATCTCAAGCCTAAGAGCGTGGTGGTGGGAAGGGATATGAGATTATCCTCACCCGAAGTGTGGGAAGGGTTGATCGGGGGAATTACCAAGGGCGGGGCGGACGTGGTGGACATTGGCTTGGTCTCCACCGACTGCATGTATTTTTCAGTCGGCAAATACGCTTTCGACGCCGGGGTGATGATAACCGCGTCTCATAATCCCCCGGAGTACAACGGATTCAAGATGTGCAGGAAAGACGCGGTGCCCTTAAGCGGCGAAGCAGGCTTGGACCGGATTCAAGAGATTGTATTGAAGAACGATTTTCCGCCACCTTCAAAGTCGGGTAAGGTAGAGAAACGGGACGTGGACGATGAATTCGTCAGCCACATCCTCTCCTTCGTCGACAGGGCGAGAATAAAGCCGTTCAAGATGGTGGTCGATGCAGGCAACGGCATGGCGGGAAAGATCATACCGAAGCTCTTTGCTCATCTGCCCTGCAAGGTGATACCCATGTTCTTTGAGTTAGACGGCTCGTTTCCCAACCATCCAGCCAGTCCGCTCGAGTCTGAGAACATTGCTCCCCTGCGAGAAAGGGTGCTCCGGGAGAAGGCAGACTTAGGGGCGGCGTTTGATGGGGACGCCGACCGGATGTTCCTGGTGGACGAGAACGCCAATCCGCTGGGGGGCGATATGGTGACCGCCTTGGTGGCAAAGAGTCTTCTGCGCAAGGAAAAGGGAGCTACCATCCTGTACAATCTGATCTGCTCAAAGGCCGTACCGGAGATGATAAAAGCCGAGGGGGGAAGGCCGATCCGCACCCGGGTGGGCCATGCCCTCATCAAACCATTGATGAAAAAGCACAATGCCGTCTTCGGAGGGGAGCACTCCGGTCATTTCTACTTCAGGAACAACTGGTTTGCCGATTCGGGGCTGATTGCCCTGGTGGTCTGCCTGGAGTTGATCTCGGAAGAAGACCGGCCGCTCTCCGCTTTGGTGAAATCCATCGATACCTATGTTCGCTCAGGAGAGATCAACAGCCGACTGGAGAACATCCCCCAGAAAATAAACCAGATCGAGAGCCACTATTCGGGGGGTAAGATCGATCATCTGGACGGGCTGACCGTGGATTTCGGAGAGTGGTGGTTCAACCTCAGACCGTCGAATACAGAGCCTCTGCTTCGCCTGAACGTGGAAGCAGCATCCAAAAAGATGCTTGATCAGAAGACGGCGGAACTTTTAGATCTCATTCGCAGTTAACAGCTTGCCCCGTTAGAGGCGCGGCGGCGACAGAAACCTAAATTCTGACACACCCTCTTTGGGAGGGGAGGGCTGAGTTTGTAGTGGCAGACCTTGGTCTGCGCTCGAATTGCGCACTCTAATGGTCTTCAATCAATTATGTTTACAGTACCACCCCACACCAGATAATCATGTTGTTAGTCTATGCCCCAACGGTGGGTGAGTGAACAGTCGTCAGCGGGACCTACATACACCAACAATAACCCACCCTGACCCTCCCTTATCAGGGAGGGAACCGCCCCTGTTCCCTGACAAGGGAGAACAGAAGTTGAGTAAGTAGAAGTGAAATGTTGATGACCACAAGTCTGCGGCTAAAAAAACCTCAATGGTGACACGCCCCCAAACGACATGAGGCGCGGGGGCGGCCGCCATCTCTCCCTACCCCTGATTACTCCCACGAAAAAAAGCTCAAGGAACGGCCGTAAGTTTCGATAATATATATGCAACTGGTGCAATAAGGGAAGTTATCTATGCAGACAGGTGGTATAGCGGAAAAGACCGAAACGCCGACTAAGGGAACGCCTGAGATTCTGGTGGTGGACGATGACGAGCGCATCCGATCCCTTCTGATCGACACTCTGTCCGCTCTGGGCTATCATGCATTGGGAGCAAAGGACGGGGAAGAAGCTCTGTCTTTGCTGGAGACGGAAAAACTGGATTTAGTGATCACCGATGTGAGGATGCCCAAGATAAGCGGACTCTCCCTGCTTAAAGCCATCAAGAGCCGAAATCCGCTCCTGCCGGTTTTGATCATCACCGGGTATAATTTCGCCTATACCAAGGACCGGGCCATGGAAGGCGGAGCCGACGGATTCTTGGCCAAGCCCTTCAGGATCGGCA
>JBARPX010000098.1:0-12615 GCA_049643405.1 Candidatus Zixiibacteriota bacterium | reverse complement strand
CCATCATGGATTTCCTGCTGCAGAAGGACCCGGAGATGGTCTCGGCTGTAGGAATGTGTCATCTTGGTGATCTGGAGAACATCGCCTATGTTACGGTCCAGTATCCGGGGAATCTCTTAGGCCACCTCCACGTCAACTGGCTGGCTCCGGTGAAGGTCAGGACCACTCTTATCGGTGGCACCAGAAAGATGATCGTGTATGACGATAACGAGCCCAGCGAGAAGATAAAAATCTACGACAAGGGAGTGAGCTATTCTGATAAAAAGGAGGACGTCTATCAGATGCTGGTTCAGTATCGCTCCGGCGACATGCTGGCTCCCAAACTCGAACCCACCGAGGCACTGAGGCTGGTGAGCAAAGAATTCACCGACTCGATAAGCGAGAACAGGAAGCCCTTGACCGACGGGGTGGCGGGGCTCAGGGTGGTGAAGCTGCTGGAATCGGCCAACCAATCCATCAAGCAGAAGGGAAAGGTAATCAAGCTATGAGCCCGCAAGATAGACCGGAATTCAAGAACGTGACCATTACCGGTGAGCCAACCATATACAAAAACGTGAAGATCGGGGAGGGTTCGGAAATCGAAGGACCCTGCATCTTGGGCAAACCTCCCCGGGGCAAGAAGGACGGAGAACTGGAGCTGGTGATCGGAAAGAACGCGGTGATCCGCCCCTTCACCACCATCTATGCCGGAAACAAGATCGGGGACAACTTCCAGACCGGACAGGGAGCTTCCATCCGAGAGGATAACGTCATCGGCAACGATGTGAGCGTCGGAACCAACTCGGTGCTGGAGTTTGAAAACAAGATCGGTAACGACGTCAGAATTCACAGCCTCTGCTTCTTGGAGATGGTCACCACCGGAGACCACGTATTCTTTGGACCCAATGTGGTATTCACCGACGACCCGCACCCCATGCTGTGCCCCAAGTACAAGGAATGTAAAGGCGGGGTGAAGGTGGAAGATCTGGTGAAAATCGGAGCAGGCTCCGTGCTTTGCCCGGGAGTCAAGATCGGCAGGAATGCCCTAATCGGCGCCGGGTCGGTGGTGACCAAGGACGTCCCGGAGGAGATGGTGGTTGCGGGAAATCCCGCCAGGGTCATCAAGAAGATCGATGAACTGGAGTGCTATATCGGCGCGTTCGAGAGACCCTACGTTTGGCCGCCGTATAAGAAGTAAGGTAGTCTCTTTCTATCAGTGACGGGAGAAACCAGCACCTAACTTAAGTTAGGTGCTGGTTTTTCATAACCCATTCTGTAGTCTGATCATATGTAACGCGTGCATTACTAAATGCTTGACATCCAAAGACGATGTGCTATCTTAGATCGAAATGAATTGGCTGCCAAGAAAACCTTAAGGAGGGTTTGATGAAGGTAAATTTTGTAGACCTAAAAGCGCAGTACCAGACCATAAAGCCGGAGATCGACAAGGCCATTGAGAACGTCATCTCCAATACGGCTTTCATTCTGGGCAAGGCGGTGGCGGAGTTCGAGGAGCAGTTTGCCGGTTACTGCGGGGCGAAGCACTGCGTGGGAATTAACTCCGGCACCTCTGCCCTGATTATGGCACTCAAGGCCTTAGACGTCGGCGAGGGCGACGAGGTTATCACCACTACCAACACCTTCATAGCCACTGCCGAGGCCATTTCGTTCGCCGGAGCAACCCCGGTCCTGGTGGATATCGAGGATGGGAGCTACAATTTAGATCCTGCTAAGTTGGAGAAGGCCATAACCGCAAAAACCAAAGCGATAATTCCGGTGCATCTTTACGGGCAGCCGGCGGACATGGATCCCATACTTGAGATAGCCAAAAAGAAGGGTATGCCGGTGATCGAGGACGCGGCCCAGGCACACGGAGCCCAGTACAAAGGGAAAAAGACCGGAGGCTTAGCGACGGCGGCATGCTTTAGCTTCTATCCCGGGAAAAACCTGGGAGCCTATGGAGAGGGAGGCGCGGTGACCACTGATGATGAGGGCATCGCGCAAAAGGTCCGGATGCTGCGGGATCATGGCTCGCCCAAGAAATTCTATCACGAGTTCATCGGCAACAACTGCAGGTTGGAGGGAATTCAGGGAGCGGTTCTTTCGGTGAAGCTCAAACACCTGGATAAGTGGAACGATGGGAGACGAAAGAATGCCGACCTCTACAGAAAATATCTGGAAGGGAGCGGCGTCGGCGTGCCGGAGGAGATGCCCTATGCTAAGCACGTTTACCATGTCTTCTGCGTCAGGGTAAAAGACAGGGAAAAGCTGATCGACTTCCTCAAAGAAAAAGGCATCTTCACCAACATCCATTATCCCATACCCATACATCTCCAGAAGGCTTACCAGTTCTTAGGATACAAGAAGGGCGACTTCCCGGTAACCGAGGGATGCATGGATGAGATCCTGTCGCTGCCCATGTTCGCAGAACTGACCGAGGAGGAGATAAAGTACACCGCAGACTGCATCAGGGAGTTCTACGGAGCATGACCAGCGGGCCAGGATAGCTTCTTATAACTTGAAGCGAAGGTAATTCTCAATAGAGGCGGGAGTTCGATCCCCCAGAGGGGGGTGTCTGCCCGCCTCAAGATTCAGTCCTTTATACCGGAGCTGCGAACTTGGTAGAAAGAGGTTTTCGAACCCTGGTGATAATCCCGGTGTATAATGAGGAGAACAGGATCAAGGCCGTTCTGGAGAGATTCAGAGAAGTAGAGATCGATAGAGTACTGGTGGCAGACGACGGGTCAACCGATGCCACCCCGGAAGTGCTAAAGAGTTTCGACGTGGAGGCCCTCCATCATCCCAGGAAAGAAGGCGTGGGAAGCTGCATCAGAGACGGCATAGATCACGCCCGAAGGAACGGCTTCGAACTGGTGGTGGTGATGGCCGGCAACGGAAAGGACGATCCCAGAGAGATACCTCTCCTGCTTAAACCTATCGCTGAGCAAGATTACGATTACATTCAAGGCTCCAGGTACTTAGAGGGAGGCGAGGCGGGAAATTTGCCTTTGGCTCGGGCGGTGGGAATAAAGGCGTTCACCTTTCTCTGGTCAATGCTTCTGGGAAGAAAACTAACCGACGTGACCAACGGCTTCCGGGCTTACAAGGTTTCCTTGTTTGACGATCCGAAGATAAACATATGGCAGGCATGGCTTTCCACATATGAGTTAGAGTATTATATCCACTACTGGGTTTTGAGGCTTGGATACAGATTCGGAGAGGTCCCCGTTTCAAAGATTTATCCGTCCAGGAAGAAATACTCCAAGATCAGACCGTTCTTGGACTGGTGGCCCATCGTCAAGCCGCTGTTCTATCTTTTGCTGAGAATCAGGAAGTGAAACCTGGAGGATCAGGAGTTGCTTTCAGAGGACGATATCCGGAAGTTAATAGCGCAAAAAGCTGAAACCAAGAATCTGGACTATAAGAGAAGCATCAACTGGGATGAAGCCACAAGAGAGGAGAAACTTGAGATAGTGCGAGACATTCTTGCTATGGCTAACACCCCGGGCGGAGGTCGAATAGTGTTCGGCGTGACAGACGGGAAGCACGACCTCGAAGGAATGTCTTCGGATGAGGTCGAATCGTTCGATCAAACCAAGGTCAACGACCAGGTGCACAAGTACGCCGACCCCAAGCACTCTTGTCAGGTATACAAGCATGTAATAGATGGAAGCAACGTTGTCGTCATCGAGACTCTGGAATTTGAAGAGATTCCGATCATCTGCAAAGCTGATGCTCATTCCTCCGTCGACAACTCTAGGCAAATCCTGAAAAAGGGACAGATATACCTTCGGACCGATAAAGCGACAACTGAGCCACTCTCCTCATCTGAACAATGGAGAGAACTCTTCGAAAGAGCCCGAGCTAAGAAAGCGGGGACTCCGGAGGGCACGACGGACAGATATGAAGCGGAAATAAGAGAGGCTGAATCCTTTTTCTCTGAGCACATTGGCAAGGAGTTGGGAAGGCACGGTTACTGGATGATTCAGGCGTATCCTACGAGATATGACCCCAAGAGGATTGAAAATCAGAAGGCAATAGGGGAACTCATCCAGCGGTCAGAGATCGGCTTGCGCGATTGGCCTTTCCCGCTTACGGACCCACAGAATGCGGTCAACTTCGCCAAAGGGAGGCAGTCGCACACAACGTGGCGTAAAAGTGTGGAAGCCTACAGAGCTTACAAAAGCGGCCTATTCGTCGCCAGAAGAGCATTCTGGGAGGATGTCGAGGGACATAAGTGTCAAGACCAGAAGCGGCTTCTGTCGTTTGAAAGTGCCATCTCCTTGGTCACGGAGATATTCTGTTTTCTTAGGGAGTACTATTACGAGGAAGCAGCTTCTCCGAGCGCTGTCAACACAAAGATAGTTCTCAAGGGAACCAAGAACAGAAGGCTGACTTCTTTCAGCGGCAGTTTTATCCCTCGCGGTAACTATGTGGCAGTTGATGATACGATCCCTGTGATTGAAGAAGACATCAAAGTCGTTGATCTAAGAGCCTCATACAAAGACATTGCATATCGGGTCATCAAGGAAGCATTTCTTGCGTTCAATTGGGACATAAGTCCAGCCACTATTCGCGATCGCCAACCAAGCTGCTAGAAGGCAAGATGTGAATTCGATTCTGTGCCTGTCGGGTCCCTCGACCCGATCCCGCAAAACGCGGGACCTGGTTGGCACAAAGAAGGAGAAATTGGTTGCTCTGAAAATGTAACATAGATTACCTCTCCCCCAGTTTCCCCCTCTCCATAAAATGGAGAGGGGGATCAAGGGGGTGAGGTTATGATCAGAGCTAAGCCTTTGATTGGTTAACAAATGAAATCAAAAGGCAAAAAGAAGAAAAAGCAGGTGGCAAAGCCCAAGGAAGTGGTCGCTAAGAAATCCGCTTTGACCGATTTTTTCAAGAATCCCCTCTTCTCCTCCAGGGCTTTTGAGATCGTGCTTTTCTGCTTTATCATCGGGGTGGCCTTTATCGGCGGCGTGCTGTTCTTAAGCGCTGATCCTCCTGCCATTTCTTGGAGCCAGGATGTGGCCACCGATCCACCCCAGTACACCTACTTCGCCCGGAACCAGGTCCTATGGGGCGATTGGGACCTTTTCGGGCACAACCGGTTTCCCTTCTTCTATAAATCATTCACCACAGTGACCTCTTTTGTCGTCTTCTCCGTATTCGGTACGGGCAGATTCCAGGCCAACTTAGTGGCGGTGATTCTAAATCTCTTGACCATGGTCTTTTTGTTTTTGACGCTGAAGAAGGTTTTCAGCAAACGGGCGGCGTTCTTATCTTTGTTCTTTCTGGGGATAAGCTTCGTCTTCCTCATGTACGGCCGCAACCCGTTTCTGGAGATCTCCGCCAGCTTTCTTTTAGTCCTCGGTTTTTACTTCATGGTCTCCTCTTTCAAGAGAAGTGAACTTCTAATCCCCTCCGGCATCTGCTTTGCTTCTGGCATCTTTTTTGGAAAAACCATGGCTGCATTCATCCTGCCAGCCTGCGCCATGGTTCTGCTTCTGTGGATGTTCGAGCGTTTCCCATCCGACCGGAAAATCAACCTCAAGCCGGTGGCGTTTTTCGGTGGCGGATTCTTAGCAGTTACGCTTCTCTGGATATTCTTCAGCTACCTGCCGGCTAAAAGAGAGGTGGCAGGTTACTTGGGTGAGCAGGCGTTAGGGCTTTACGGATTTCCGGTCGCCCTCCAATCCATCACCGGATTCGTTTCCGCCCTCTTCACCTTCGGGAGGGATCTTTTCTATCGTATGCCGGTGGCGTTTCTTCTTTCGTTTTTGGGCCTGCTTTTGTTGTTTCGGGATGGTGATACGATCCGGGAATGGGTCCGGCGCAGAGATCATCGGTCGAAGGTCAAGCTCTTTCTGGCGCTCTGGTTCTTGGTCTGCTTTTTCCTCCTGATGATCTTAAACTATCGACCCCTGCGTTATCAGTTCTACCTGATCCCTCCCATGTGCGCGCTGGCAGGCTTCTGGTTGGACTCTCTCTTCTCCGGCTTCGCCTCAAGAAATAGATCGCCCAAAGCCTTGTTCTGGATAGTCTTTGTAATCTGCGCCACGTTTCTTGCGAACTACCCCATCACCACGTACTATAGACTAAGCCAGAAACAGATTCAGCTGGGCTCTTCTCTGGCTCTCTCTGTCGCACTCGCCCTGCTGATCGGAGCTCTTTACTTCTGGCGATCCGTTAGCTCTAAAAAGGCATCCAAAGGAGAGGCTTCTTCGCAGTCTACAAATCTGAAGCTCGGGTCGAGGGGCTTGGTAATGCTGGTTCTGATTCTGATCTCACTGGTGGTCAACGCAGGACAATATGTAAGCTGGGCTTCCTCTCCCACCTATTCCCTGAATCGATCCTCCGTGGACTTAGGGAAGATCCTGAGCAAAGATGCTGTTCTTTCCGGACCTTACGGGCCCGCCCTGGTGTGGGATAATGAGCTGAGGAACATAATCCACATGTTCGGGGTCACCAAACCTGACCCGGAGCTTTTCCACACCTACCCCATCACCCATCTGGCATTGGAGAGAGGAGGGAACAGAGATCGGGCTTTCAAAGACTATCCCCAGGTGATGAGTCAGGCCAAGATCGTGACCACCTATTGGCTCAGGAACATCCCGGTCGATATTTATAGAATAGGGGAATGGACCGGCAATCCCAGAACGCAAGACTATTCTATCTCCGACTTTGAGAGGGCGAAGACATTGATCGACGGAGGGGAGACCGATTCAGCTCTAACTCTGCTGGAGGAGTTTGTATCTCACACCCCGGATAATTACAGTGCGTACCAGGCATTAACGGAGATATACTTCGGGATGGAAGAATTCGAAAAGGCTGCGCTTTCATTGGAGAAGGCGATCGAGTTCAATCCCACTGATTTTGTGGCTCATCAGCAGTTAGGTTCGGTGTATCTTAGCCTGGGAAACCAGACCCGGCAGGATAGCTACAGACAGTTGGCCATTGAGCAGTGGGAGAAAGCCCTGAAGCTTTTCCCAGAAAACAGGCAGTTGGCGGCACAACTGCAAAGCATTAGAGGATATTAGGAACATGCGAAAAAACGACGGATTGGTGAAAGTATCGATAGTGGTTCCGGCATACAACGAGGTGGAGAACGTCCTGCCGCTGATGGAGGAGTTCTCAAAGACGTTTGCCCGAACCAGGATGAACGCCGAGGTGATCTTAGTGGACGATGGGTCCACCGACGGCACCTTCTTAAAAGCCAGAGGATGCCAACGAAGATACCCCTTCTTGCGGGTGGCAAGCCATCAGAGAAACATGGGCCTGACCGAAGCGTTGATGACCGGATTCTCCAAGGCTCGCGGGAGAATCTTCGTGTTTTGGCCAGCGGACCTGCAATACCTCCCCCAGGACATCCCCAAGTTAGTCGACAGAATCGAAAATGGATACGATGTGGTTTGTGGCTGGAAGAAGGGTTCGTACGGTTTAAAGAGTTTCGTATCTTTCTTTTACAACCTTCTTTCCCGAACCTTGTTTCGGGTTAAGGTTCACGACCTAAACTCGGTCAAGGCCTTTAAGCGGGAGGTGGTGGATGCCGTGCCGATGCGCAAGGATTGGCACAGGTATTTGGTGGTGATAGCGGCGGACAAAGGGTATAAAGTCGGGGAGGTGAAAGTTAAACTACATCCGCGAAGGTTCGGGAAATCCAAGTTTGGAATCTGGAGGGTGCCCATTGGGTTCCTGGATCTCCTCTCGGTCAAATTCCAGATCTCCTTCATGAAGAAACCCCTGCTTCTGTTCGGCTTCCTGGGGTTGATCTTGATCCTCTTGGGAATCCTGACCGGAGGAGCCGCCGTTTATCTAAGGATTGCAAGGCATGAAGGCTTCAGACCACTTTTGTATCTGGTGATTCTTCTGGTCCTTTCCGGGATTTCCTTCTTTGCCTTGGGCTTTCTGGCCGAAGCTATAACCAGCATTAAAGACGAGATGAGAGCCCTGGCCAGACAGCTCGCCCCCAAGGACAGACCGCAGACCAGACATGTTCCCAGACCTGAGCAGAGAAGACATTTTCCCAGGAGAAAAGAAAATCGACCGGCGGACAAGGGCACAGGTAAGAATTCCTCGTAGTCACTTATCAATTTCCTTATGCGCGAAAGGCTCGGTACTGAGAAAGCAAAAGTGCCATTTCAAAGCAGGTCTGAGCTTAAGATTCTGATTTTGACTCACAACTACATCCGCTTCAGGGGAGACCACGCCGGCCATTTTCTCCACGTCTTAGCCACGGGTCTGGTTCAGAGTGGACATAAGGTCCTCGTGCTGGCCCCTCACCAGGAGGGTTTGAAGAAAGTTGAGATCATGGATGGCGTGGCGGTGCATCGGTTCGGATACGCCCCCGCTGCCAAGGAGAGGCTGGCCTATATCGGGACCATGCATGAGCTTGTTGCTTCAAGCTGGTCAAACAAGATTCTTTTCCTGTCCTTTCTTCTCTGCTTCTTCGTCAGAGCTTTGACCCTCTCTGTGCGGCATAAGATTGATTTAGTTTCCGCCCAGTGGTGGATACCGGGCGGGCTGATAGGATATTTGGTCTCCCTTCTTCGTCGAAAGCCTTTGGTCGTCACCTCGCACGGAACGGACATTCGTCTGCTGGAAAAATCTCACTTTTCCCGAAAATTGGCGAAGCCGGTCTTTCGCCGGGCCAAATACGTCACCACCGTGTCCGGCTTTCTGAAGGAGAAACTGATCAGAAACACCAGAGTGGCGCAGGAGAAGATAAGGATCATCCCCATGCCCGTGACGCCGGATACTTTTGCGCCCACGCCGCTGCCGAAGGATGCGGTCAAGCTGATCCTCTGCGTGGCTCGCTTCACTCCTCAGAAGGGACTCGATTCCTTCCTCAAGGCTTGCAGGATGCTCAAGGACAGGAGGATTAATTTCAAAGCCAAGATCGTCGGAGAGGGGCCACTGAGAGAATCCCTGCAGGAAGAGATCATAAGGCTGCATTTAGACGAAAAGGTGTCATTGGCTGACATCGTCCCCCAAGGCGAACTTAACCAGCTTTACGCTGAGAGCTATCTTTGTGTCCTTCCCTCCATCGAGGAGGGCTTTGGCCTGGTTCTGGTGGAAGCCCAACTGTGCAAAAGGCCGGTGGTGGGCACACGCTCCGGTGGAATAACCGACATTATCGAAGATGGCAGAAGTGGCTTGCTGGTTCCTCCGAGAGATCACGAAAGCCTTGCCCAGGCAATGGAAAGAATCCTAACCGACGAGGAGTTGGCGCTGAAACTTGCCGAAGGCGGCTACAGAAGCGCGCTGGCGAAATTCTCGCCTCAGGCGGTTCTTCGAAAGTATCTGGAGATAATTGGACAGCCACACGGTTCGACAGGCTCACCGTCCTGAGCGAAGTCGAAGGAAGGGCTGTCCCTGCGTGATTATTAGCTGTAGGGGCACAGGGCTTGTTGAGCTGGCGAAATCCCGCCGTGGCGGGGTCCCTGTCCGCCTACTCCCCCGGCGGTGCTGCAGAAATACCTAAGAGTGCTGAGATGAAGACCAAGAAGTTTCTGATCAGATCGGCCCAGGTGGTCATAATCCTTCTGATATTCTATTTTCTGACCAAGGGCCTGATCGCCAACTGGAGTCAGGTGAAGGATTTTGACTGGCAGTTTGACTATCCCCTTTTGGCCCTCTCCTTTGTGCTTCAGCTTATGGCCCTGGCCTGGTTGGTCAAAGTCTGGGGATGGGTGCTCCGGCATACCGGATCCTCGATCTCCTATCTGAAGCTTTTCAGGGTGTGGTTCTTCTCCAACCTGGGAAGGTATCTTCCCGGAAAGGTGTGGCAGTTTCTGGGCATGGTCTACATGCTGGAGAAGCGGGGAGTGCCCACCCGGAACAGCTTCTCCACCGCCATCCTGGCCCAATCCTTCTCGGTCATCTCCGGCCTGTTGATCGCTTTCCTTTTTTTGGGGGTGAATCTCTATTCTCAGTTCTTCTCCAGGAATCCGGGACTGATTGCGGTGATGGGCCTTTTTGGGATATTCGTCTTGGTGATCATCTTCTATCCGAAGCTGTTGGAGAGAAGCATCAACTTAGGGTTGGGGATGCTAAAAAGGGAGAAGATTAGCCTTGCTATAAGTAGCAAGGATGTTATTATTTACATCCTGGCGTATTCAGTGTCCTGGCTTTTGTTTGGACTGGCGTTTTTGATATTCATCAAGGCGATGGCAGAAGCCTCATTCGGCATGTATCCCAGCCTAACCGGAGCCTTTGCCTTTGCGTTCAACATCGGTTTTTTGGCGCTCTTCGTGCCGGGTGGAATCGGGGTGAGGGAGGGAATTCTGGTGCTCTTGCTCTCGTCGTTGTTTCCCGTGCCAATCGCCACTCTGATTGCGCTTATGGCCAGGATATGGTCGACCGTTGCCGAGCTGATCTGTTTTCTGTTTGCCGTGCCTATGAAATGACTTTGAAGTCAGACGGGCTCGCATGGCACAAAGACGTATCTGAGAGAACTGCATAAGACCATGAAAAAAGGAAAGCCAAAAAAAAGCAAGAAGGTTGAAAAAAGCAAGCCCCGGGGTTTTGATCCGGAAAAGGAAAGAAAGCTGTGGCGCTATCTGCCCGTGGCTTTGCTGTTCCTCCTGACCATCATTCTGTTTTCCGGCTTCATCTTCTCCGACCAGATGCTTTTCGGGACCGATACGGTTGAGGCCGGGGTGATGTTCCGGTCATTCTACGCTTCGTTTGTAGAGGAGTATCATGCCATCCCGCAGTGGAACCCGTATCTTTTCGGCGGCATGCCCTTTGTGGATGCCATGCACGGGGATACCTTCTATCCTCTGGCCCTGCTGCAGTTCGTCATGCCGATTTCCAGGGCCCTGGGATGGAAGCTGGTGCTGACCGTCTTTTTAGCCGGAGCCTTCATGTATCTCTGCATGCGGGCCTTCTGCTTCTCCCGAATGGTGTCGCTGTTCTCAAGCGTAGCCTACATGTTCTCTGCGAATCTGGTCACCTGGGTTTACGGAGGGCAGGATGGCAGGATGTACGTCACCAGCCTTCTTCCCCTCCTCTTTTTCTTCTTAGAAAGAGCTCTGGATAGTCGGAGGTGGATTTATTATATCGGATTGGGATTTGCCGTCGGGCTCCTCATTTTGGCCAACCATCCCCAGTTGGCTTATTACGCGCTATGGGCGGTGGGGCTGTATTTCCTGTTCCGGCTGGCTATGGACTTCACCAGCCGCAAAGGGAAGCCCACTTTCGAGAAGATCAAGCCTCTGATAAGACCGATGGTACTCTTTGTCATAGCCGTCATCATCGGGCTGGCGCTCTCGCTGGTTCAGATACTCCCTCCCTATATCTATGTGAACAAGTATTCCCCCAGGGCAGAAGGCGGAAGGGGGTATGACTATGCAGTCTCCTGGTCTGCCCACCCGGAGGAGCTGGTCTCTCTGGTGGTGCCGGAGTTCTGCGGGTACAGCCTTCAGGAGGAAAACACCTACTGGGGAAGGAACGCCTTCAAGCAGAACTCAGATTATGGCGGCGTCATCCCGCTCCTCTTTGCATTTCTGGCTCTCCTCTTCGTGAGGGACAAGAAGAAATGGTTTTTCTTGGGGCTATCCAGCCTGGCCATAATCTATTCCCTTGGGGGACATACCCCCATCTACAGGCTTTTTTACCACCTGGTTCCTCAGGTAAAGAACTTCCGGGCGCCCGGTTTGATTCATTTCCTGCTGATCTTTTCGGTCGTATTCCTTTCGGCGCTCTTCCTGCAGCGCCTCCTCAAGGGGATCAAGGATGACCGGGAACAGAAAAGATTGTTCAAAACTCTGCTGATCATTGTCGCAGCCTTTTTCGGACTCTCATTTCTCTTCACCATAGCCGGCAGCGCACTCCTCTCCATCTGGACGGGAATCGTCTATCCCGGAATCGACGCCTACAAGGGCAGGATTTTGACTCGGAACCTGCCAAATGTGGTGAAGGGATTCTGGATTGCCACATTCTTAATTGGGTTGGCCGCGGGAGCTATCTATCTTCTGGTTAAGGAAAAAATAGCTCCCCACTTCTTCATCATTGGCGTAGGAGTGCTCCTGATTTTCGACCTTTGGAGAATAGACGTCAAGTTCATCCGCGATTTCGACTACAGGAGCTACTTCCGTAAGGATGGCGCAATCGAATTTCTGCAGCGGGACACCGACAAGTTCCGGGTGATCTCTTTGCCCCGCACCTATCAGGGACAGAACATCTTGGCCTATCATAACGTGGGACAGGTTTTGGGTTACCACGGCAACCAACTCAAAGCCTATGATGATTTCACCGAGAGGAAATACTTGGAGTCAGCCCGAACCCAGGAGGAATACGGGCAGAGATATGCCGAGTTTTTGTTCGGACCCAAGCCTGATCTTCTGAATGTCAAGTATTTCTTAAGTCGTCAACCCTTCGAGCATGCCAAGTTCGAACAGGTGTTTCACCAGGGCGGGGTATACGTATTTCAGAATCAGACCTATCTCCCCAGAGCCCGAATAGTGTTCGACTACGAGGTGATGAATGATCGGGAGAAGATTCTGAAACGGATCACCGATCCGAATTTCGACTATCGAAACTCCGTTATCCTGGAGGAGGAACCCCAGGTCTCATTCAGTCGCGGGGACACGTCCGTGTTGCTGGGAAAGGCCTACATTGAAAAGGATGAGATAA
>JBARPX010000097.1:0-5162 GCA_049643405.1 Candidatus Zixiibacteriota bacterium | reverse complement strand
GGTCAACACCGGAGGGAGTTGCGGTATGTTCTGGGCAAGCAATCCGGCAAAGTACGCCACGCCAAAGCCGATAGCCAGCAAATACAACAGATGCCGCATTTGTGGTTTGCCTTTTTCCACAACCAGCTCGTCTGCGGCACTTTTCAATCGAGCAAGCCGTTCACTTTTCACCCGAGTGAATCTATGAAACCAACCCGCCATATTCTTGGATTGCAGGAGCAATGGCAGCCACACCAGATAAACCACGTTGTCGGCGATTACGGCCAGCCCGAAATGCGCTCCAGAAGTTCCCAACCCTTCTGCAACCGCCGCCATGTTGCCGGTTCCCCCGATCCAGGAGCCCGCCAGGGCGCCAAACCCTTTCCAGGCCTCCGGGTCCAGCCATCCCTTCACCAAGAAGTAACCGACTGGGGCTCCGATTACAACACCCGCCGTTCCGATGAGCATCACAAAGACCCCCCGTCCCATCACCTTGACCGTGGATCGAACGTCCACGTCCAGCAGGAGCAACACCAAAAACAACGGAAGTAAAACGTCTCCCATCCAGCCGTACACGGGTGAGTCTGAAGAGATCAATCCCGAATTGCTGAAACAAGCCGGCAACACGTAGATGAAAATCAATGGGGGGATATAATTGAAAAGCTTCCAACCGGTTCTCTTCTGCAGAAAAAACCACAGGGCTGCATTACCGGCCAGGACAAAAAGGATACCCGTAGAATTGGTTATTAAGGCATTCTCCATATCTACTTTTCAATCCTCTTATGATGCGACGGGAATGGGAATTCCCGAAGTTGGCTGAGAAACCGAATCGGCGTTTTCAAAACCCGATGCATAAGATAGATTCCTTTCCTATCTTGCTCACCCTCAAATGGAATTATAAATTTGAACCTCCCGGTTCTCGGATCATTCTCTATTTCTTCAACCACCTCAACCTCAAAACTGACTACGTCTTCAAAGCAGGATTCACCCCAAGATTTCTTGTAGGGCAGATCCAGCCTCAGGATACTGAAACTCATAGCCTACCTCCAGCAGTCTTTTCGGGATGACTCTTTGCCCTGATAAAAGCAGTTCTTCCGCCATCTCCCCCATAAGAAGGCGCATCAAGAAGCCAGGCACTGGCAACCACGACGGATGTCTCATGGCTTTTCCCAGGACTCTGCAGAAATCTTTTTGCTGGAGGGCTCCTGGTGACGTCAGGTTGAATACGCCGTGTAAGTCTTCCTTTTCCATTAAGAGACGGATGGCTTTCACCTCGTCAGAAAGATGAATCCAGGAGAACCACTGTTTTCCGCTGCCCAAAGGACCGCCTACAAAAAACCTGAATGGCCGCACAAGACGGGGGAGAGCTCCACCATCCATTCCCAGGACGATACCTGTGCGTATGACTACGTGGCGGACGCCAAGAGCTTCGACTTCCTTGCTTGAAGACTCCCATTGTGTAGCTACTTCGGGCAAGAAGCCGCTTCCGGGTGGGGATGACTCGTCGAGCATCTCATCCGAGCCGGAGCTGTAATAGCCGATTCCGGAGGCTTGAATAACCACCTTTGGCTTCTGGTGTGCTTGTTTTACTGCCTCAACTATGGCTTTTCCTGCATTTAACCTGCTTTCAAGGATGGTCCGTTTTCTTTTCTTGGTCCAGCGCCCCGAAGCAATGTTCTCGCCTGCCAGGTTGATGACTGCGTGAGCTCCATCTGCGTATGCTGTCCATCCTTCACCGCTTTTGCCATCCCACCTCACAGCGGAGACCTGATTTTCAAACACTCCCTTTCCGGTTTTTGGATTACGAGAAAGCACCACCACCTCGTAGCCTGCTCCAGCTAATTCCCTGGTCAGCGCTCTTCCGATAAAGCCTGTCGCGCCTGTTATAATTATCCTCATATGCACCCTCCTTCCCATGTCGGCCGAAGTGGTCAACTGTCATGATGTATTGAAGGGACCCGCTCGAGCCTACCAGAAATCACCCTTAGCTATTGGAGGATTGTCTTTTCCCACTTTTCTTTGGGACCCTCTACGACTTCAAAGAGAGGGTGAGATTCAAACTCCCTGACGCAAGCTAACCCTTGAGCGATGCGTGGAGCGCGTCCCTTTAGTTTCTCTCGTAGCAGCCTGAATTCGTATTTCAGTTGGCCTCGAGTTACTGGTATTCTATCTGCTCTCCCTTTTGTGCCGATCTTCTTGCGATCAAAATTGTATCTTCTTCTTTTTGATTCCTTCCATATTCCCAACAGGTAATTGGCAATGGCCTTTTCAGGATGAGGGTGACTTTTGAACCTTTTCAGCTGTGGATGATTTGTGTACCCTTTTGTTTTTCCTTCCAAGACCCTTTGGCCTAATAAAGCTTCTCTCCACACGGCTAAGAGGCCTACCCTATCTAAATACTTAGGATGTATGCTCCACAATCTCAACGATTCAAGCTCCAGATACTAAAATTGAGGACCGCCGCAAAGCTCACCCATAAAAAGTAGGGTACCAGCAGCACTGCTGCCGTGATTGATATCCTGTAGAAACTCATTATGGTCAGCAATATTGCAAACCAGAGAATCACAATGTCGATGAATCCGGCGAGAGGAGATTTAAGTCCAAAGAACATGGCGGACCATAAGACGTTGAGAATCAATTGGAGGATGAACATGCCCAAGGCTATTTTGACCCGTTGGTCGCTTAGACCTTTGCTCCAAACCATGAATGCTGCCACACCCATCAGCAAGAATAGAGTTATCCAAACGGGCGCAAATACCCAACTGGGCGGGGTGAAAGACGGTTTTGTCAGAGTGACATACCAGGTTGTAACTGTCCGTGAGGTGAAAACAGAGCCAATCACTCCAGCCAATTGGCAAACCGCTATACTTATCACCAGCCCGAGAATGTTGGCTATTTTCATTTTTCCCTCCACACCTAAACTGCTATTTTATGATGCTTCGGGAATAGCCGTTCCCGAAGCCACCTGGACAAGGGCATCGGCATTTCCTTTCCTTCGACCCTGAGGTCTCAGGACCGAAGGGCAGGATGAGTCCTTCAGGATGAATCCTATTGCCGATGCATCCCAAGAATCTCCGTCATCCTCCCGTGAATCGCTGAATGGATCTCTTCTGTATCCTCGTGAATGATTACTCTTAGGTTGGTAGGTTACATACACCAATTTTTCCTGCCCGGTTCTAAACCTTTATTCCTCTCTTGATGAACAAATGACGTTTGATCTTATTGGTTGTGGTCTTCGGAAATTCCTCCTCTCGGATTTCAAATCGGGTGATCTTCTTGTAAGCCGAGAGACCTTCGTTACACTTCTTGACCTCATCTTTGTAGATTGACTGGACATCCTGTTCGGCCAATGTGATACCCTTGGAGATGCTGTGCTCCTCAAGCATTTCATAATTCGGATGGATGATGGCGCAGATCTCTTCCTTTTTGGTTTCCGGATCGATTCTCGGTACGATCAAAACCTCCTTTATCCATTCGTTCTTTATGAGTTTTTCTTCGATCTCTTCCGGATAGATATTCTTTCCTGTCTGGGTCACAATTATGCTTTTCATCCTTCCCGTGATGTATACATAACCATCTTTATCCATGTGCCCTAAATCTCCGGTGTAGAACCAGCCGTCTTTTAGGACTTCATCGGTCGCTTCTTTATTCTGATAATAACCGAGCATCACATTGGAGCCACGCACAACGATTTCACCTATGCCGCTTGTATCCGGCTCACTGATTCTGACTTCGACACCGGGGATGGGTGGGCCTGCGGAATCGTTTTTCGGACTTCCTAATGGATTAACCGAAATCACGGGTGACGACTCGGTCAAGCCATAACCCTGCAAGATAGGTATGCCGAGAAGCTCTAACCCTTTCGCAACTTTGGCCGGAAGCGCTGCCCCGCCGGATACGGCATACTTGAGAGTCTCAAGGCCCATTTCTCTCCTCACTCCGGCAAAGAGCCTTTTACGCGCGAATTTAGACAGCGAAGCGATTCCGCTTATGGTGTTGAACAGGATTCTTGTGGGCACAGATGACCTGGCTACTTTTCTATGAACGGCGCGTAAGAATTTCTCAAATAGAAGCGGCACCGCAATCAAGCATGTTACCTTTGCGGATTTCAGTGTCCTCTGCAGATCGTTCGGCTTTAAGCTTGGCGGGTAATGAACTGCTGCGCCGCAGTATAAGGGGTAAAGGAAACCACATGTTCCTTCAAAGGTGTGATGCATCGGTATGATGGAGACCATTGTGTCATTCTGGCCTAATTTTATCACAGGTTCAACCGACCTTATGTTGCTGATAATATTGCGATGACTCAGCATGACAGCTTTAGACGTTCCGGTTGTGCCCGAGGTGAAGATCAAAACCGCCAGGGAGTCAGGATCGATCTTTTCTGCCGGAATGTCTTCTTTTGCATCCAGGTCTTTGATGCTCTCCAAGGGGATGACCCATTTCAGGTTTTTCAGGTCAGCTTTGACATCTTCAATCTTGTAAATGTGGCTATCCGAGCTGAGCACGCCCCTGGTTTCACTTTCCCTGAGAACATGAACGATCTCGGCTTCGGATGACATGGGATCGAGAGGCACACAGACAAGGCCGGCTTTGACAATTGCCAGATAAGCAATTGCCCATTCGGGGCGATTCTCACCTATCACCGAGAATCTATCCCCCCTCTTTAATCCGAGCCCCAATAAATGATTCTTCAGCTTTATTACCGCGTCCTGTAGCTGTGCAAAAGTATATTCGGTATCCCCTTTCTTTAATGCCAATTTGTTGGGGAGTTCTGAGGCTGAATTTTCGAAGACCTCACCCAGTAATTTGATTTCTTTATTCATAGTCTACCCGTTTGGTTGAAATATGTTTTGATGCATCGGTAGTTTCAATTGCCCAGACTGGACATGGCACCGGCATTTCCTGATGCTGATGCATCAGAGGTTGGTGAGCTTTGCCAACTATCAGGGGAACCCCTACATCCTTTGTTTTTCCAGAACAGCAGTGCAGTCAATTCCAACCTCCCTCAACAACGGCTGTATGTGAGCCAGGTGAAGCCTGTTTTCCTTCTGTAGTCTCAGCAAAGCCTCTTCTCGTGTCATCAGATTCTCCCTTACCATCTTGGCGTAAAAGTCGTCTCTCTCTGTCATGCCCAATATCTCCATGTACATAAAATCTTTCAAGTGCCCTATTCTGCAGTCAAA
>JBARPX010000096.1:0-4219 GCA_049643405.1 Candidatus Zixiibacteriota bacterium | reverse complement strand
GGAGATTGCCACGTCGTCCCCCGTCCGGGGGGCTCCTCGCAATGACGGAACCGAAGCGTTTGGCACGTTGGACTATGTCTCCGACACAACCATAGTAGGCAGGGCTTCCAGCCCTGCGGAATGAGTTTCCCTGAGATCCCTTTAGAAAAGACATGAGATGAGAAACTTGCTCGAACGCGTAAGAGACGGCGAGATACTGGTCGCCGACGGCGCCATGGGGACCATGCTCATGGAATTCGGCCTCAAGCCAGGTGAGCCGCCGGAGTCTTTTAATCTCACCCGTCCCCAGGTGCTCGAGGAAATCGCCCGTCTCTATCTGGATGCCGGAGCGGACATTGTTCAGACGAATACCTTCGGCGCCTCGCCTTTGCGGCTTGCACTGAGTTCACTGGATGATAAAACAGAGGAGATAAACAGAAATGCCGTGTTGGCGGCGAGAAAAGCTGCAAAAGATCTTGCCTACGTTGTCGCCTCCTGCGGGCCGAGTGGAAAGCTCTTGAAACCGTATGGAGATACTGAGCATGAGGAGATATACAGCAGTTTTGAAAGGCAGATGAAGGCTCTCATCAGCGCCGGAGTTGATGCCATCTCCATAGAGACCATGACTGATTTAACGGAGGTCACACTCGCGATCAAAGCGGCAAAGACGGTTTCACCGTCGACTCCTGTCATGGCAGCCATGACCTTTGACCCGACACCGAAGGGTTTTTATACGGTAATGGGAACAGGCATAGAAGAGGCCGCCCGGGGGCTGAAAGAAGCAGGGGCCGATTTAATCGGCTCGAACTGCGGCAACGGCATAGAGAATATGGTGAAAATTGCCAAAGAGTTTAAGAAGTGCAGCAAGCTTCCCATCATCATTCAATCCAACGCCGGCATTCCGGAGATGCAGGGCGATAAACCTGCCTGGCCCGAGACGCCTGAGTTCATGGCCGAGACAGCGAAAGAACTGGTCTTATTGGGTGTTTCAATCATCGGAGGCTGCTGTGGGACGACTCCGGAACACATCAGAGCTATAAGGAAGACTGTTGAGCTGCAGAGGCGATCCGCTCAAAGCAGAGAATTATCTTGATTTCCCCCATCCTTTGGCTATCATTTGCGTGAGATCACACACAGGGGCCACATAACGGCCGAGTTCAAACAAGAGTCGGCGATTGCTTCAAGAAAGGTGTTTCTGAGAGCCGCGCCCAGTGTTCGTGGCGTGGGAGTTAGGGGGAATCGGCATCACGCGGTTTGATGTACTGGGAAAGGGTCGGCAACTTATATTGCGTGAGCTTGCGGTGTTTCCCCTCCCTCTCAGGCCGTGTGATACGTAGTCAGGCTGTGAAAAACACAGGAAGACTCTTTGGGACGTGTATCAATCGTCATGTCATCAATTCGAAACGGAATCCTCGATTTGATCGCCAAGCCAATTCGGCAATCCATATGTTTCATCGGTAGAAATCCGTCGCTGGTTGTGTTCACCGTTGCGGTGTTTGCTGCCACGTTCGCCTACTATTACGCAACGTGGAAGACGATTCCTGCTTTTGTCTCAGCCATCGATGATTCAAAGTATCTGTTCGGTGATTTCATAGACCGCTACTATCCGATGGGGAAGGTTCTATTTGTCACCAAGGTTCCTGTCAGCGGGTTTTTCTATTCTGCTTTTTTCGCCGTGGTAATGACTGTTTTTGGAGCATTCTCGTTCCAAACTGCTGTCTGGCTCTGGGGCTTGCTACAAGGGATAGCAGTACTTCTTCTCTGTTTAATCCCGGCCTATTTCCTTTGGCGTGAATCTGGGCTGAAGCTGTCTTACTTCAGTTATATCGTGCTGTTCGTCACTTCTTTACCTGTTTTGCACAATCTGAATTGGGGGCAAGTGAGCAGCCTTATAACCCTCTGCATTCTGGGCGCACTCTTCTCATACCGCAGGAATCATCGACTAGTTGCAGGTTTTCTTCTGGGCCTTGCTACATCCATAAAACTCTATCCGGCGATCTTCATCCTGTACTTCGTGATGAAGAAGGAGAAGCCTGTAATCGTATCATTTCTCGCTTCGACGATTATCTTGCTGGTACTGATACCGGCCGTGTTGATCGGCCCCGGTGAAAGCATACGCTTTCATCGACTCGTATATGAGAATATTACCAGCGTGAGCTTCTCTATCAGACACATAGTAAACTCACAATTCTTCCCCCATGTCATCGTTCGATTATTCAACTTCGACTCGCATGAGATCTGGTATCAAGCGTTGCGCTCAATTGGATTCGTTGTATTCCTATTGAACCTTTTTTGTGTGTGGGTGCTGAGAAAGAAGAAAATAAGTAATGAGACGTACCTGGCCTTTTCTTTTCTTTTTCTCTCAATTCCCTTTGTTGTTACCACCGCATGGCCTCACTATTTTGTCTATTTACCGTTCTGCCAGGTGGTCTTAGTTTGGGCTATTCTTCGTGGCGGAAACAAATCATTCAAGCGGGTGCCGTTTCTTGCCCTGCTCTTGCCGTCAGTAGTGCTATCTAACGTCGTATTCTTCAACCTGTTGCCTCATTGGTCAACTTATAGTCGACACGGCTGCTTGTTGTTCTCTAATTCTCTGCTCTTGGCCGGTCTATATTGGTATGTCATACTGCAAAGCAAACGCCAAATTGCCGAAACCCCAGCCGCAAAGTAACGGCAGCAGAGGTATCGGGGGGTGCTGTGGGACGACTCCGGAGCATATAAGAGCTTTGAGGAAAATGGTCGATCTGAAGAAGTGATTCTTTCCCCTTTTTTTTCTTGATTTCTCTTTTTCTTGAGTTATAATTCTCACGACCTTCTATTCGCTGGTTACAGGGTTTGCAATTCCTCTTGGGCCGTGGGACACATGGTGAATCGTCTTTACGTTTAGCAGGGAGATTCCGTATGGGGCCGTGAAATCCGGAAAAAGGAGGTAGTGAGATGCCCAGCAAGATGCCGAAGTGCAAGATCACTGTGCTTAAGAGGACCATCAACCAGGACTTGATCGATGAGTACTTAGACGATGAAAATAAGGATATGAAGCGCTGTGAGCTTCTCAAGGACGGCCAGGAGTTCATACTGGACCGCTTTTACCGGGCGCCGGAGGGTTTCTGTAACTGGGCCTGGGCAGATATCCGTTATGACATACTTACTCTTGCCTACGGTGGCAACATGCCCGGGATGAAACAGCGCGGCACTCTGATCGTCGGTTGTACGGACTGGTTCAGGCCGGTGATCTTCAAAGTGGAGAGAATAGACTGATCCGTTTAACCTTTTAATCAAGAAAGGAGTAGGCGATGAAAAAGCATAGCGCGATGAGTTGGATCTTGATGCTTGCTGTGAGTGCCCTTCTGCTCATGATGATCGGCTGCGCCGCACCCAAAGAAGATAGCAAGATCCCCATCACAACCAAATCCGAGAAAGCGCGGGAACACTACCTGCAGGGGCGTGATCTTTGGGAGAAGCTTCGCTTTCAGGAATCCATACAGTTCTTCGAAAAAGCCATCGCGGAGGATCCGGATTTCGCCGTGGCCTATTTGAACCTGTCCTTTGTTACCCCCAGTGCAAAAGGATTCTGGGCAAATCTGGATAAGGCAAAAGCATTAGCGGACAAGGTCTCACAGGGAGAGCGATTGTGGATTCTGGGGGTAGAGGCGGGAGCTCATGCTTATGCGATGAAGCAGAGGGAGCTCTACAAGGAATTGGTCGAGGCTTACCCACAGGACGAACGAGCTCACAACTTGCTGGGCAATCATTACTTCGGCCAGGAGGATTACGAGCTGGCGATAAGAGAATACCAGGAGGCAACCGGTATCAATCCGGACTTCTCGCAGCCCTATAACCAGCTCGGCTATGCGCACAGATTCATGGAGAATTTCGAGGAGGCAGAAGAGGCCTTTAAGAAGTACATTGAGTTGATCCCGGACGATCCCAACCCCTATGATTCCTACGCCGAATTGCTGATGAAGACGGGCAGGTATGATGAGTCCATAGAACAGTACAAGAAAGCCCTGACGGCCGATCCGAATTTCGTTGCGTCGCATATCGGGATAGCCACAAACTCAAACTTCAAAGGCAACTACGAGGAAGCAAGGGAGCAGCTTGGGGTACTGTACGACATGGCCCGCAACGACGGTGAGCGCCGGGCAGCTCACTTTGCCATCTCGGTTTCTTATGTCGACGAAGAGAATTGGGATGCGGCGTTAGAAGAACGAGACAAGGCATACGCGTTGGCAGAAAAGAT
>JBARPX010000095.1:0-4384 GCA_049643405.1 Candidatus Zixiibacteriota bacterium | reverse complement strand
GGAGAACAAAATGTTGACAAGGAGATTCTGGAAAGGGAGGGTGGCAGTGATTACTGCAACAGTGTTCGTCCTGTCACTACTCGCTCTTAACATTAACGCCCTGGTAACTGGAAAAGTGGAGGTAAATCAGTCCGAGGCTTGGAGGCTCTGGATCTTTGGAGCCCATCAGAAGTACTACGTGGATACGGACGGTGACGGGGTGGACGACACCGTCGTGTGCAAAGGGAACGGACTTAACTGCTTTTCCATCTACACGCCGTGGTAATGGGGCTAGGCAAGTTCATTTCAAAGCCCGACCGGGCTTGATCTCGGTCGGGCTTTAGGAAAGGAGCGATGGGTGGGCAGAATTATAATCGAGCGAAAGAGCTTTTTGATTATGCTGATCATATTCCTTGGGTGGTGCCCAACCTTCGGGGGATCCAAGAGCTTTGACGAAATCTTCAAGTTGGAGCACACCATTCGGCTTGAACAAACCAAGAACGGAGGGGCTAAAGCCATTCAGGCATTCAGAATTGGCAGAAACGGAAGAATATGCATCTCGGCTGGGCCTCCCGGTGAAAGCGAAGTGCGGATTTATACCTCCAAAGGTGAGGTGATGTACGTGATTCAGGAAAGTGACATCGGCCCGATCGGTGGCTACGCGTACACATTCTTCAAAGCTGTTGACTTTGATCAAAACTCCCATGTTTACATATCAGAGTCCGTTAGCGGAAAGGTGGCCGTGATCGATACCGCGGGTCAGTTTCTGAGCTACTTTGCCCCTCGACATGATCATAACTGCAGAGCCGGGGCAAGTGACATGGAAATCAATGATAAAGGTTACCTTTACCTCGGCGGCCCTTGCTACCAGGAAATAGATATCTGTCCTAAGACAAGAGATTTTTGCCTTCATCAATATGATTCTAAGGGCAAGTATATTAAGTCTTTCTTTCCTTTTGAAAAGAGACTTTTTGAGCTTACCTCCATCCCTTCTGAAAAGGTATATTTTGATTTTGACCAAGAGGGAAATATCTGGTGTGTTCAGCATATGGTTTATCAGATATTCAAGTATTCCCCAGAAGGAAAGTTGCTCCAGAAATTTCCTGGAAAATCTTCTCTTTATAAACCACCCACCAAATTCAGTGATAGTAAATCCGAACAGGCGAGGCGGGGCTGGCAGACCTCGTGGAGCAAGATCAGCAATCTCATTACCCTTGAGCCGAATCTGATCTTGTTGTCTCTTATCACTCACTCTCCCTCCAAGTGTGTGGTGGAGATCTATGATCACGACGGCAACGTTTTGGAAACGGATATCCAGACCAACCATCGGCTATTGGGGAAAGACTATAGGGGGTTCGTTTACTTTCTTCTCGACGGTTATGAGAAGGACAAATGGTCTGATGAATTTAGGATAGGCAAGTTTTCGGTCAGGCTGACGGAGCAATTCAAATCTGAGACGCAATGAAGGCATATAGAACAAAGTTGGGTAGTCTTCTCGGGGGTGTGGTCATTTTGACATTGGTGGTTTTCAACCTTCTTCTGTTGCAAGAGAATCAGGCACTAAAAGGGGATCTCAGTAGGTTTTCTCGGATCTCCCAAAGGTCTGAGTTCTCCCCCTCTTTTTCGCCATTGCTTAGTGCCGGAACTCAGCCTTTCTGTTTCACCTTCGTAGACCCTGAGAGTGGAGAACTATACGAGCCAAAACTGGCTTTACTCGTATTTTTCTCCATCCAGGATTGTGCGAGCTGCCTTCAGGAAGCTTCCATTTGGCAAAGGTTACAAGACGACTTTCATGCTAAGGGTTTGAAGGTATTGGGGTTCGCACCTTCCAGTGAGTCTCTGAAGATGAACGGATTTGCGGAGGCGGAGAGTTTGAGCTTCCCCATCGCGTATGTGGAAAGTGTTTATATGAAGCGGCGCATTGGAATCCGTCAAACCCCTTTTAAAGTTCTTCTGGATAGCACCCTTACTGTGGTTTATCTTAATGGGCCGAACAGTGAGTTAGAAGATCAGCTTCGCTTCAAGGATGTGATAGAGAGGTGGTGTGCACTTTCGCTTTGAATTCCAGAATCTTACGTGTTCTGCGTTAGGATACAAGCTAACTCCTGAGTATTCGCAGGTTTTTTCTAGGCCATCCTAATTTCTCCAATTAACTCTTTTGCCACCGCCTTCAGATCGCAAAGCAATTCTTTTTTCTTCGGATCTTCCAGATAATGTCGCTTTAATTCTTCATCTTTTATATTTTCATTCAGTCTTTTTAAAATCGCGCTGGCATTTTTCAGTTCCTGATAAGCCCTTTCAATATCATGGGAGGACAAAAACAGTTTACCCAATTGATGATGAATCCGCCACAGAATCTCCGGGTTATTTAGCTTTTCTGCCAGCCTGATGGCGGTCTCGAAGTCTTTTCGTGCCGACTTTAAATTTCCACCTATCCAGTCTCCTATCCCGCAGATTAGATAAAACTTAGGCTGGAATAACAGATAACGCGATAACCCAGAATTTCTCGCTCGATCCAGACACGCTTTTGACCTCTCAATCTTTCCCTGTTTTAGATAAAGCTCGCCGTATTCTAAATCTAGTGAGAAAAGTTCCTCTCCGGCGTTTAGTGTTTTTGCTAGAGCCATTGCTTGCTCTAAAAGCTTCAAAGCTTCTTCAAAGGTTTCCTCTTTTTTCTTAAGCCAGCTTTTGATTAGATAAACACTGATCAAAGACCTCTCATCATTTATGGTATTTATTATTCTGGTAGCTTTTTCGCAAAGGTGTTCGGCCTTTGTAACATCATTTAGAAGGAGGTGAAATTTGGATAAACTTACCCAGACCGCAATCTGTAATTCCTTATCACCTATCTTTTCTGCAGTTTTTTCGGCTTCTTTAAGATAAACATGAGCTTTTTCATAATTGCCGAGTTCCAAGTTGATCAGCCCCATATTTCTTAGTGTATATCCCACTCTCTGCGTAAGATTGATCCTTCGGGCTAAACCCAACCCCTTCTCATTATACTTTATGGCATTCTCATAATCTCCTATTTTTTGAAATGTCTCGCCCAAGTTTTCTAAATTAAGGGCGTTCTCTTTTTCGTTTCCGGTCTTTTCATTAAGCCTTAAAGACCGCAGAAGGTAATCAATAGCCTTGTGATATTCGCCCAAGTAAAGAAGCGTTGCCCCGATATTATTTAGACTACGAGCTATCCACTCTTTGTTATCCAGAACTTCGTAGAGGGACAAACAGTCTGTGAAACGCTTAAGCGCTTCTTGGTATTGTCGCTGGGACCAATAGACCAATCCCATGTTGTTCAAGGTGGAGGCCATGTAGGATTTATCTCCCAACTTTCGGTCGATCTCGAACGCCTTCTCGAAACTGTCAAGAGCATTGTCAAATTGACTGTCGGTCCAGTAAAGCAGGCCCATGTAACTTAAGGTATGAGCCAGCTCAAGGGGATCGTCCAACTCCGGATGAATCTGCATGGCCCTCTGAAGAGTGGAGATTCCCTTTTTGTAGTCGTGCTTCAGCCGGTAGGTCTCGCCAAGCCCGTTATACGTCTCCGCCAGGATCTTAAGATCTCCGGAGTCTTCGGCAAGATCTAAGATGGTCTGGTAATCTTTCTCTGCCTGGTTGAGATCACCCACCCCTCTGCAAAAGTCGGCTCTTTGCTTTAAGGCAGCTGCCTCTCTTTTGACCGCTTCTTCTGGGTCGTGGACTTTTGGGGCGACCTCTATGGCATTTTTCAGATAGCGCAAAACCTCATAGTTGGCGAATCTCTGCTTCATCTTCTCGGCAGACCTAAGCGCATACTGATAAGCTTTCTCAAAGTCCTCACCCTGCAGATAGTGGAATGCTATATCAAAAACTGATTCCTCTTCTTCGGTGCCGGTCTTCTCCAGAAGCCGGGCCACCCTGTTGTGCAGGCTGATCCGTTTTGTCTGATCCACCCTCTGATACAGAAGACTCTGCAGGCTCTGGTTGGCGAACCGGTAATATCTCTCGCCCCCGCCGGATTCTTCCTCCCTGGTAAGCATTTGATCCTGGGTTAGGAACGAGGCAATCTCCGAAAGCGCTCTCTCATCCGCCGGCTTAAGCTGCCTGAGCAAGTCAAGGGTAAATCTTTTTCCAATCACCGCCGCCGTGTTCAGAAAATCGAGCGTCTTCTCATCATACCTTTCCAAATTCCTGGAAAGAACCGCCTCCACAGAATCCGGGACCTCTGATTCCTCCAGTTTCTTGACGTCTGCCGTCCAGGTAAAATCTTTTAGAACTATGATGCTTTTCTCTACCAGGTACTTGAGCACCTCGATTATGAAAAACGGATTGCCCGCTGTCCTTTGATGCACATAGGCGAAAAACGGAGATGGAAACTCAGACTTGATGAACTTCGACGAGATCAGCTCTCTGGTTCCGGAAGGGT
>JBARPX010000094.1:0-1587 GCA_049643405.1 Candidatus Zixiibacteriota bacterium | reverse complement strand
ATCCTGAATCCCCTTCCCCAGGTGCTGATGTCCTTTCTATTAAGCAGCAGGTTCTTGAGGTTAAACTGCAAGAACAGTTGCTCGGAGAAGATCCACTGGATTCCGATGTTGAGATAGCCATATCCCTGGCCAAAGAGCTCCTTTGCCTTATCATCGTTCGTGCCCAGATCATACTCCGCCACCACTCCCAGGTTCTCGCCGAATCTCATGTCCGTTCCGAAGAACAAAGAGACGTCTTTGTCTTCGTCGTCATTTTCCAGGCTGTAGTTTATCCCCCCGTGAAGCCCGAAAGGAACCTCGCCCGCGGCATAGCCCTTGCTCATAACCGCGTAGAAGCCTTTCGACTTATAGGAATACCTGTCCAGGCTGTCGTTGAAAACTCCATCACCCTGAGAATCGTAGCCGATGGCCAGAGCAGGAAAACCCCAGCTTTCGTTGATCAATCTATATTTGGCGGCGAATTCAATCCTGGGATTCCAGTCCGCCTCTCCCTCACCGATGACGTTCTCGCCTCCGAAAGACATCCCCACCATGAAACGTTTCATAAGCCCGATGTCCAAACCGAATATCACCCCACCCGCGGGAAACATCCTGATATCGAAATCAAAGCTGGCGCGCGGCAGGAGTCCGGCGGTGGGACAGTCGATCAACCTTCTGGGTTCAAGCATGGGAACCCGCGACACTTCAGTGACCTTCTGACTCTCTTGGGCAAAAGCTGAGATGTTGAGCATAAGGAACAAAAGCAATATCAGTTTTATTGTCTGACCTGCCATCTTTCCCTCCTCTTTCTGATGACCTTACCACCTAACGATTTTGGTCAAATCTAACCAATTCATTACCATTAGTCAATCAAAAAGAAGAGCGAAAGCTGCAAGTCCCTTCACTCCAAGACCACAAGTTTTCAACAAGAAAGAAGCTCATCTCTTATACCTGCCGACGAGTTACGTTTCTCGCCTGCAAGAAGAAAGCAACATTTATGCCATTAAAAACAAAGCCGCTCACCGGCTGGTAAACGGCAGAAATCCAACAAGATATGGTATTAAGTTAGAGTATGGCGCGAGATGCTCTGCTTGTGTCCTGCACAAATATTGTTCGCTCGCATGAGGTTTTTGTGCAGGTAGCTATTGATACCGGTCGTAGAAGACTATCTCCTCCAGTTTTTTTCTTGGCTTCGGGTCCGGCTGAAATTTGGGATAACCTAATGGCATGATTTCCACCACTCTCATCTCCGGCGGGACGTTCAGGATCTCCTTCACTGCATCCTCCTTGAAGGCTCCGATCCAGCAGGTTCCCAAACCCTCCTCCACTGCCTGAAGGCTCATATGATCCATGGAGATGGCCACGTCTATGGTATGAGCCGGCTGGCCGCAGGAGAGGACATAGTCGGCCCAGGTGGCGCATCCCACGATGACCACCGGCGCCTCGGCGATAAAGTACTGGTTGTTTGCCGCCACCGCGACCTTTCTCCGAAGCTCGGCATCCTTGACCACCACGTATCTCCACTCCTGGGTGTTTTTTGCCGAGGGAGCCAGTCTTCCCGCTTCAAGGACGCGCAAAAGCTTCTCCTCCTCGATGGGCCTGTCCTGA
>JBARPX010000093.1:0-29856 GCA_049643405.1 Candidatus Zixiibacteriota bacterium | reverse complement strand
GAGCCGGTTTGGACGTCTTCGAAGAGGAGCCTCTGAATCCAAAAAGTAAATTGTGGGATCTGGAGAACGTAATACTCACCCCGCACGTTGCGGGAAGCAAGCGGGATTACTATAAGAAGGTGGGGGAGATTTTTAGAATCAACCTTAACCGATACTTGAGCAGGAAACCGTTGTTGAATCTGTACGATAAGAAACTAGGCTATTGAAGTTGCAGACGGACATTCTTGTGTAGTCGCCTGATTTATCAGGCGAAGTAGAGCTCGATGAATCGAGCAACTACAGCGAGACGAAAAACGTTAGGAGAATTTCATGGCGATTTTGGTGGATAAGAACAGCAAAGTGATCGTTCAAGGAATTACCGGAAGTGCGGGAAGGTTCCATACCGAAAGAATGCTGGCGTACGGCACCAATATCGTGGCGGGAACCTCGCCGGGAAAAGGCGGACAAAAGGTATTTGACGTGCCGGTTTGCGATACGGTAGAAGAATGCGTGCAAAACCAGGGAGCAGATACTTCCGTTGTTTTTCTTCCGGCGCGGTTCGTGACGGAAGCGGCCATCGAGGCAGTCTATGCGGGCATAAAGTTCATCGTTGTGGTTCCGGAACACATCCCCATCCTGGACATGATGACCGTCCGAAAGGAAGCTCAGAAGTTCGGCACAATTGTCTTGGGCGGAAATACGGCGGGGATCATCACGCCGGGTGAGGCCAACCTGGGCATAATGCCGGATATTGCCTTCAAGCCGGGAAGAGTGGGAACGGTCTCCCGATCCGGATCATTGACCTATTACGTCGCTGACACGCTTTCCCGCACGGGCTATGGAGAGACCACCTGCGTGGGCTTGGGAGGCGATCCGGTTTTAGGCAGTACGTTCAACGAGATTCTGGAGCTCTTTGAGGAGGACGAAAAGACCAAAGCCGTGGTGCTCGTAGGGGAAATCGGCGGGGTTTACGAGGAGATGGCGAGACCCGCCATCGGGAAGATGAAAAAACCGGTAATCTGCATGGTGGGAGGCGTCTTTGCCCCTCCCGGAAAAAGAATGGGACACGCCGGCGCCATCGTGGAAGGCGAGATGGGAACCGCGAAGAGCAAACTCAAGGCGCTGGAAGAAGCAGGCGCCCATGTCGCCAAGACCTTTCTGGATATTCCCAGGATTCTGGAGAAGTTGAAGATATAGATGTCTTGCTGGTTACGCTTGCTTGTTCGACCGGTCTCGTATTAGGTGTCGTACATCAAAGCTTGATTAGCAGAAATCATCGGCGCACTTGCTTCCCCCTCACTCCGACTCTCTCCCCTCCGGGGAGAGGATCAAAGTAAGGGGGCATCAGGAAGCCCACTGCCCAACTGTTTTTCACGGTTACACGGGCGAACGGAAAAGTCAAAAGAATCCCCTTGTTTTGCTTGCCTTTCTTTCTATCTTCATAGAAAGAATTCCAAGATTGCTAAACAAGGATCAATCCTTATGGCGAAAAAGGAAGCGCTTTTCTGGGAAAAGAGAGAGGATGGAAAAATCCAATGCCTTCTCTGTCCGGTGGGATGTGTGATTGCTGAGGGCAAGGCGGGCGTGTGCATGGGGAGGAAAAACGAGGGAGGGAATCTTTATGCAGCCAATTATGGCAGCCTGGTTTCAATAGCCATTGACCCCATCGAGAAGAAGCCCTTGTATCATTTTCACCCCGGAACGCAGATTCTCTCCACCGGTCCCAACGGCTGCAACATGAGCTGCCAGAACTGCCAGAACTGGACTATCTCCCAGGAAGAATCCCCCACTGAGTTGGTGACGCCTAAGGATTTGGTGAGGGTTGCGTCGAATGAGAATTCGGCGGGCATCGCTTACACTTATACCGAGCCTCTGATCTGGTATGAGTATGTGCTGGACACGGCAAAGATAGCCAGAGAGAAAAAACTGACCAACGTGCTGGTGACAAACGGATATATTCATGAAGAACCGCTGAAGAAGCTTCTGCCTTTTATTGACGCCATGAACATCGACCTCAAATCCATGGATGACGATTTCTATAAGAAGGTATGCAAAGCAAAACTCGCCCCGGTCCTGAGAACCATCGAATTAGCGCACCAGAATGAGATTCATATAGAAATAACCAACCTACTTATCCCCACGATGAATGACTCCGAAGAGCAGATACAGAAGCTGGTGGATTTCGTGGCAGGTTTGAGCGACCGGATACCCGTGCATTTCTCCCGCTATTTCCCGGCCTACCGGATGGATTTGCCTCCTACCCCCATGCAGAGTCTGCAGAAGGCATTTCTGCTGGCCAAAAGAAAGCTGAAACACGTCTTCGTTGGCAACGCGTACATTCCCAATACCTCGAATACATATTGCCCCGTGTGCAACAACCTCTTGATCGAAAGGAATGGTTATCATACCTCCGTGGTCGGGATAAAGGACAAGAAGTGCGGGAATTGTGGTGCGGCGGTGGACGTAGTCACCAATTAAACGAATTTCAGTTGGTCAAGGGTGTCCTCACCCTTGACCGGGAGTCATTCGGGTCGGGGTAAGGGTACCCCGACCGAACAAGCGATTGATGTAGGGACAGCCCTTGTGGCTGTCCGTCATCAAGGCCGGACAGGGACGAGCCCTGTCCCTACGAATTACGTGGCTTTTGGCTCACCAGATGCTTTGGTGGTGAGGGAAGGGGCACCTGGACCCAACAGAAAAGGGGACTGGTTGATGAAGTCGCTCAGCGAGTTAAAGGACGAGGTTCAGAAAAACCTCTCAAAGTACGCGAAGATCGAAGCATTCTTCAAGGATTCACTTGTAGAAAGGATGAAGATAGATGATGGTTGGATCGAGAATCCTTTGATTCTTCTACTTTTGGATCCAGCCTTCTTCCAAGAGTCGGCGCTTCACACGCTGATTGAGTCGCTATCTTCGGACAAGGGAAACTTCAAAATTCTCAAGTCCAAGCTGAACCCCAAGGACCAATATGACGAGAAAATACGTGACGTGCTGGCTGAGCTAAACGGGTATTATCACTTGAAGAAAGCTGGTTTTGAAAGGATAGAAGCGCTTCGCGAGGAGACCGGGCGGAAGAAACCCGACTTCGCGGCAAAATTGAGAGATCGGTTGTATTTATTCGAGGTAAAGAATATGCGGGCGCCCATCGAGGTGTGTGATTTCCTGTTGGTGAAGAGTGAGGCCAGGAGGCAGAGGTTCCCTGATGTCTATGAAGCTATCGGGATTTCGTTTGAACCTTCGCCGGACTGGCTCGAGATAGAGCTAACTGATCGTGACGCCAGCTTAGAGAAGCAGATCTGCCGCTGGTTGGAGGAGATGTTTGCGACACTGGAATCTGGCAAAGATCAAACGTCGTTGTGCATAGAGCCATTCAACTCGGCAGGCGGTGCCTTAACGATCGAATGCACTTTGAAACAGGCAAGACACCTTGTTGCGTGTTGTGGCCTCAAGAGCGAGGGTATTGTTAATGACCACGATTATCAGCAAAGTATTCTTCTCCCCTTGTCTGAGAGGTCCGCCGAATCACTTCTACAGCTCTGTCACAGCTTTTGGAGTACGACGAAAACAATGAGCACCTTAAATACGTCTTGCTTAATTGGCAGAAACCCCTAAAACTTGAGGGTCTGGTTTGGAGCGGGTTTGAAGAGGACGCACATCAAGTTGTGAGAAGCGTTGATCTTGATGTTGCCAAGCGTTCCGAGAATTCATTCGTTAGGCTACTGAATTCCGATACCCTACCTTAAACAATGCCATTTCCTCCAGCAATTTTGGGAAGAACCGGACTGCAGGTGGGTCGCCTCGGTTTGAGCGCGGCTTACGGCACTCCCGCAAGGGCGGTGGAGGAGGCGTTTGAGCAGGGGGTCAACTACTTCTACTGGGGTGCGCTTAGGAGAGGGCTGATGGCAGAAGGCATCAGGCGGTTGGCCAGGAAGAACCGTGACAAGATGGTGGTGGTAATTCAGAATTACTGGCCCTGGGCAAAGCTTATGCCCCAAAGCTTGGAGCGAGCTTTAAGGGAAGTGCGGATAGAGTATGCCGACGTTCTTCTGTTCAGTACCCTCAAAAGAAGACCAAATCAGAGGGCCATCGACGCCGCACTGGCACTGAAAGAAAAGGGATTGATTCGCCATCTGGGATTGGCCTGCCATCACCGTCCACGGTTTGCAGAGGTGGAAAAGGAAAAGATCTTCGACGTGTATCACATCCGATACAACGCAGTTCATCGAGGCGCAGAGAGGGATGTGTTTCCTCTCCTTCCTGAGAAAGACGGACCAGGAATCGTCATCTTCACCGCCACCTGTCATACAAAGCTTCTGAGGCGGGGTTTCGTTCCCAGAAACGAAAGGACTCCGAAGGCTGGCGATTGCTATCGATTTGTTCTTTCCCACCCCTCGGTCCACGTTTGTGTCTCGGGTCCCATTAATCTGAAGGAAACCCGAGAGAACCTCAGAATCCTTGGCATGGGGCCTATGACCGAAGAGGAGCTTGCCTGGATGAGAAGGGTGGGGGATCATATCTATCGTTAACGACGGGATTCGATATGTTCTCTAATATGTAAGTTCGGGTTTAGTCAGGAGGAAAGATATGGACAAGGAAATATCCTCAGCTTGCGCATACTGCAAAATAGATAGGGGAGAAAGAATCTGTTTGGTGGAAGGGGGAAGTGGTCCTAAGTTCTGTCCTACGTTGAATCGGACAGATGCCGTCAAGGATGCGATGGAGGAGTATGGTAAGGGGGAAGTAAAGGAGTTTGCCCGGCAGGCTTCCATCCAGGAGGGGGAATGTTATGCCCGAAGGGACGTCAAGCCTTACGTGAAATTTCCGGTCAAGCCAAGGGTGCAGGAGATATGCGAGTTCGCTCACAAGATGGGATTCAAGAGACTGGGGATAGCATTCTGTGTGGGACTGACGAGTGAAGCTGCCATATTGAACAAGATTCTGGTGAACCAGGGCTTTGAGGTGGTTTCGGTGATGTGTAAGGTGGGACGGGTGCCCAAAGAGAAGGTTGGTGTCAAAGACGAGGAAAAAATCTGTATCGGCGAGTTCGAGCCGATGTGCAACTCCATCGCCCAGGCAAAGGTATTGAATCGTGAGAAGACTGAGCTAAATATCCTTCTGGGGCTGTGTGTTGGCCACGATTCCTTGTTTTTCAAACATGCTGATGCTTATACCACCGTCTTAGTGGCAAAAGACCGCGTTTTGGGACACAACCCAATTGCCGCTCTTTATACATCCGGGAGTTACTATAGCCGTATGATGAAACCGGGATTCTGAGACGGGTTTTATGAGAAATTCAATTCAGAAAGCCAGAGCGCCCGTTTGAGAGCGTGCTCAGTGGGCACCGCTTGGGATAAACGCTTTACATCTCAACTGCCGATCGTGGTTTCCCGAGCCTTTTTCTTCTCCGCGTACTCCGGATAATGCTTGGCCATGCATTCCGGGCAGATGCTGTGACTGAAGTCTGCCTCTGTGTGTTCGTGAATGTATTCTTCAACCTGTTGCCAGTAGTTCTCGTCCTTTCTGATCTTCTTGCAGAACATGCAGATGGGCAGAAGTCCTTTGAGTTGCTTAACGTGAGCCAAAGCATCCGAAAGCTCCACGTTCTTCTGACGGAGTGATCTCTCAAGGTGAATAACCCGCTTTCCCGCCCGGACCCGGGCCAAAAGCTCGGTCTTATCGTACGGCTTGGTGACGTAATCATCCGCTCCCGCATCTAAACCTTCGATGATTCTCTCTTTCTCGGTCAGCGCCGTCAGAAGAATTATGTAGACATAACTGGGGAGGTCCAGCGCCCGCACCTGACGGCTTAGCTGCAGTCCGTCCAGACCCGGCATCATCCAGTCGGTGATGAGTATGTCAGGAGTTTCCTTCTGGAGCGCCTCCAGGGCTTTGAATCCATCCTCAGCTGCAGTCACATCATTCCCCTGTTTGGTCAGGATGGTTTGAAGTATTTTCCTGGAGATGGGATCGTCTTCGGCGATAAGTATTTTCATTTCTTACTCCACGCTGATTCGGTTCTATGATCCTAAGATTTCACTTCACTTTCCACCTTTAGCGATTGATGGACGTATTCCTCCAAACGCTTGAATTCAGTTTTCAACTTGGCGATGACCTCACTGGCGCCCGACAGATTAGCCTTTCGGCCCAAAAGCTCCAGTTTGAGGGATACGTCAGCGATTCCGGTCGCGCCCAGGTTGCCGGCAGCGCCCTTGATGCTGTGAGCTTCACGTTCTATCAGCTCGGCATCCTCTCTTTCAACCGCTTTCTTCAGCGTTTCCAGCTGGCCGGACGCGGAGTCCAAGAATTCCTGAAGCATATTTGTTAGAAATTCCTTGTCCCCATCGAATCTGTCAAGAGCAGCCTCCAGATCGATGGGGATAACCGGCAGCGACCCATCCGCCACGGTCTCCTTTCGCCCGACCGTCGCTTCATTTGGGTCGCAAGATCTGGTCCACCTCTCTATTGTATCAAGCAGCTCTTGCGGTTCTATGGGTTTGGCCACGTAGTCATCCATGCCTGCCTGCAGGCACTTTTCCCGATCTCCTTTCATGGCGTGGGCGGTCATGGCGACAATAGGAATGCACCTCTTCTCATCCTGCTTTCTGCGGATGGTTTTGGTCGCTTCGAAGCCATCCATCTCCGGCATCTGAACGTCCATCAGAACGAGATCGTAGGCACGGCGATTGATCGCCTCCACGGCCAATCGGCCGTTTTCGACCGCGTCGATCGAGTAGCCGGCTTTCTTAAGCAGAGCCACCGCCAATTTCTGGTTCATGGGATTGTCCTCGGCCAAAAGTATGCGAATTCTGCGACGCTTCACCTCGGCCACGGTGTGGCGGGTGACGATTCTGATCGGCTCCCGTCCCACTACTTTTTTTTGCCGGCTCAAGACGGTAATGATGGTATCAAACAGTTGGGACTGTTTGATTGGCTTGGTCAGGTATCCGGCGCAGCCGAGTGCCTGCAGCCGGGCGACGTCTCCACGGACACCCAGGGAGGTAAGGATGATCACCGTCACATCCTTGATATCCGGGTCCTGCCTGATGGCACCCAAGGTCTCCTCGCCGTCCATCTCCGGCATCTGCATGTCCAGAAGGACCAGATCAAAGAGCTTCTCCTTGTGAGCTGCCCTCTTCAGGGCTTGGATTGCCTCCTTTCCGCCTTCCACTGCTTCAGGTGAGCAGCCAAACGACTCGGTCATCTTGACTAAAATGGTTCGGTTGGTCTGGTTGTCATCTACCACCAGTATTCGCATTCCACGTATATCCGGGGCGACCGGGGACAGGTCCTCGTGTGAATCCTCCTGTTTTTGGAGAGCGACGGTGAACCAGAAGCGACTTCCTTTGCCCGGTTCGCTCTCCACCCCGATTCTGCCGCCCATCATTTCGACCAATCGCTTGGAGATGGACAAGCCCAGGCCGGTACCTCCGTGCTTCCGGGTGGTGGACCCGTCTGCCTGGGTAAAGCTCTCGAATATCCATGCTTGCTTCTCCGTGGGAATGCCTACTCCGGTGTCGGAAACGGACAAGAGCAACGTCGCTCTGTCTTCAGTTTCCTTCTCAAGCTCCACCCTGATCACTACTTCTCCCGTCTCGGTGAACTTGATCGCATTTCCTGCCAGATTCATTAATATCTGTCGAATTCGTCCGGGGTCACCAAGCAAGAGACAGGGAACCTGGCTGTGGATAATGCAGGCCAGTTCCAGTCCTTTGGCGGAAGCTTTGGTGGCCAGAGTATCAGCCACACCCTCCACGGTGACGCGGAGATCAAAATCAATGGTCTCTAACTCAACCCGGTCCGCCTCTATCTTCGACAGATCCAGAATGTCGTTTAGAAGCTCAAGGAGCCCGCGAGCGCTCTCCTTTACCGTGGTCAGGTAGTCACGCTGTTCCTCGGTTAGGCTTGTGTCCAGCGTAATGTCGGTCATGCCGATGATGGCGTTCATGGGGGTGCGAATCTCATGGCTCATGTTTGCCAGAAACTCGCTTTTGAGCTGGTTGGCATCTTCGGCTTCTTCCTTAGCTTTCCTGAGCATCTCCTCGGCCTGCTTGCGCTCGGTGATGTCCGCAAGCAACCCCATGGTTCCAGTGAAAGTTCCCTTTTCATCAAAAAGGGGACTAGCAGATAGACTGAAATACTTGGGTTCACCAGCTTTGGTATACAACTTGGTTTCATATGTGGATGAATCTCCATGTCGCCTCTTCTCGGTTTCTTTTCTGAATTCTGTTAATTGTTCTTTATCGGAAATCTGGCTCAGGTTGAGGCTCAGAAGTTCTTCTTTCTGGTAACCCAAGAGGTTGGCGAAAGCCTGGTTTACGAATATAATATTTTCATCGGGATCAAGAATTCCAATTCCTTCCTGGGCGGTTTCCACCAAGGTTCGATATTTTTTCTCCGACTCCTGTAACTTCTCCTTTGCCTGCTTCCGCTCCGTGACGTCCATGATGGCCGCATGAACGGCGAGCTTGCCTCGGTAGTCGATGCGACTGGCGAACATCTCCAGCCAGCGTACCGTTCCGTCCTTGCGGACTATGCGGAACTCGTACCTGGGCGACACCGGCTTTCCGGACAACCGGTGCTGGAAGCGCTCCCAGATCATATCACGATCCTCAGCATGAACCAGAGACTTCACTTCTTCGGGAGAAAGGCACCGGAGCTCTTCAACACTATAGCCTGAGATCTCAGCCAGAGCGGTGTTGGCGAAGACGACGCGGAAATCCTGAACCACCGCCAACCCCTGCAGTGACTGCTCCACCAGTGTCCTATACTTTTTCTCACTCTCCCGCAGCGCCTTCTCCATGCTCTTCCGCTCGGTGATATCGCGCACAATACCCTGGACCACCTTCTTCCCCCGTACCTCAAACAGGCTCGAGGAGACCTCGGCAGGGAAAATTCCGCCATCTTTTTTCTTGAAATCTATCTCGAGGTTGACCACACCGTCTGCGGAGATCGTCTCGAAAGCCCATTTCGATTTCTCCAGTGCCTCCTCCGGATGAAGGTCAGGTATTCTGAGCGACAAGATTTGGTCTTTGGTATATCCAAAGAGATCCAGAACCTTCTGGTTAACGTCTATGATCTTGCCCTCCAAATCATGTATGAAGACAGGGTCGTATGAATGCTGGAAGAGATTACTGTACTTCTCCTCGCTCTCCCGCAGCTCCTCCTCTGCCCGCTTGCGCTCAGAGATGACGCTTAGGGCATAGATGCAGAACATGATGAGAATACAGAGGGTCAGCGAGCGCATCCACACTTTATGCGCTTCCAGGGTGAACATCTCCTCCACCAGACTGCCTTCGTGGAATACAAAAACGGTTACCGTGGATTGAAGAACCAAGAAGAGAATCCCCAGCCCAATCCCCATCAATATCATCTTCTTGCGGATGCCTGCGCGGCTTGTGTCCTCCCTTTTCATGGTGCAGCTCCTTTCCCTACTGGCAAGGATATTCGTCTGCCAGCTGGCGGTTTAGTCAGCGCCCCCAAAAGAAAAGACCCTGCCTCAGAAGCGGTGACTGCGCGAGCCCCACTTCTTCCTCACAAGACTAAAATCGGCTTCAAATGACGGTGCTTTAGGTATATCAGAGGTTTCCTTCTATGTGGCCTTGTCGGGCGAGGCTTAGAGAATCACGGCATCTATGATTCAGAGAAGCATCGAGAAGTCATCCGGTCGTGGGTGAACAAAAACACGTTTTAGGGGTCAGTCCTGATCACTGTAAGCAGCGGTTTCTCCGGCCGGCTATTCGCTCTCAGTAACAGGGTGAACTACAAGGTTCCTATTCACGTGCACCTGCCTGTTCCATTACAGCAGGCGAGGTTTCCTGCGGAACGTGCTTGGGGATGGTGAAAGAAAAAGTGCTGCCTTTCCCGGGTTCACTCTGGACGGAGATGTCGCCTCCGTGCAGTCTCACCAATTCCCGGCAGATATACAGGCCAAGACCTAAGCCTTGGTGGCTCATCCAATCGTTGCTGTGGGCTTGGTAGAGACGATCAAAGATGTAAGAGAGCTTATCCGGCTCGATGCCCCGTCCGGTGTCGGAGACCGACACCACCACGAATTTCGAGGCGAGCGGGTGGTCGGCGACTCTGATCGTAACCTCACCACCTTCAGAGGTGAATTTCAGCGCGTTGTCCAGCAAGTTCGAAAGAACTTGCGTAATCCTCCTTTCGTCGATGCAAACCTCTGGAAGGCTCGGTTCTATTGCATGCTTCAGGCGAATCCCTTTCTTCTGAGCGACGGGAAAAATTGAAGCAACGAACTGCTGCACAAATTTGTCGAGGGGAACCGGAGATGGAGTCAAAACAAGTTCTCCTGTCTGTAAATTGGTTACATCGACGAGATCGTTGATGCATTCACACATCTGGTTGCAGCAACGCTGGGTGATTTCTAAATGTTTTCGTTGCGCATCGGTCACGGGACCGGCCGATCCTTCAAGTACCATCGAAAGGTATCCCAGAGCCGATGTTACGGGAGATTTGAGCTTGTAGGATAGCCGGTGATAGAAACTCCGGATTTCCTCATTCTTGCACAACAACTCCCTGTTGGCGTGCTGGAGATTGCGGCGATGTTCCTCGAGCGCTTCCTGCAATTTATACTTGGCAATTGCGTTGGAAATAACCCGCTTGAGGCTGTTACTTGACAGCCGGTTCTTGGGCAAATAGTCCGCTGCACCAAATCGCATGAGCTCGGCGGCCAGCTCCTCGTGGCCGTGGCCGGTCAGAATCACCACCGGACACTTAGAGCCAGAACGCTGGATAGCTTTCAGTACCTCGAGACCAGTCGTAGATCCCAAAAGATAGTCCAGAAGGATGACGTCCTCGGCATGCCGGGAAAGTTGGGCCAGTCCCTCGGCCGGCTCGGTGAAGGAAAGAAACTTCACTTCCCATCCCGGAATATCCTCGAGGAAACGGCGTACAAGATGAATGTCCCCCGGGTCGTCTTCGATTGCAAGGACTGTTATCTTTTTGTTTGCCATAGCTCACTCCCCTCGTGGCGGCAGCACCACGATTTGAAACCAATAGTCCTTCAAGACCTTAATGGCGTTGACGAACTGATCCATGTCTACGGGTTTGACGATGTACGAATTGGCCCCCAAATCGTAGGTCCGAATGATGTCGTTTTCCTGCTTCGACGTGGTGAGGGCCACCACGGGGATGCGGCGCAGGTTAGGGTCGGCGCGCATCTGCTCCAGCAACTGTTTGCCGTCCATCTTGGGCATGTTAAGGTCCAGCAGCATCAAATCCGGCTTAGGGGATGAGGCCGGGTCTTGATATTTCCCGCGTCTAAGCAGGTAATTCAAAGCCTCCTCGCCGTCCTCAACGATATAGAGTTCGTTTCGGATCAGGCTCTGTTCTAAAGCCCGCCGGGTCAGCTCTTGATCGCCGGGATCATCTTCGGCGAGCAGGATGACTGCAGGTTTTCCATTGAATTCTCCCATGAGCTTCCCTCCTTCTTTTTCGACCCTACCTCATCAAGCGTGAATTTGAAGTGTGTGCCCTTTCCTGGTGTAGATTCAATCCAAATCTTGCCGCCGTGTCGCTCAACGGTCCTGGCGCAGATTGCGAGGCCGATGCCTGTGCCCTCGTATTTGCCGCGTCCGTGCAGGCGTTTGAAAGGGGCGAATATCTGCTCGGCATATTTAGGCTCGATGCCAATCCCGTTGTCCTTCACTCCGAGAATCAGTTGCCCGTCAACGCGTTCAGCTGTCAAGCGAATAAGTGGCCTGTCGACGCCCGTAAACTTCGATGCGTTTGAAAGCAAGTTCTGATAGAGCTGAGTCAGCATGGTCCGGTCTCCCTGCACCTGGGGCAACTCGTCACGGGAAATTTCGCCCTGGCTTTCCTGTATTCGTATGGCCAAAGAGTCGATGGCCTGATCAGCGCAGCGGTTAAGGGAGATCATTTCCCATTTCATTTCCATTCTTCCCGAGCGCGAAAGCGCCAGAAGGTCTTGTACCAGTTTCTGCATTCGCTTTGCCGCATCCATAATGAAGCCGAGATCCTTCTCCGCTCTTTCGGGCAGATTATCTCCCATATCTTGGCGAAGTATGCCGCTGAAGGCGGTCACTTTACGTAGCGGTTCCTGGAGGTCGTGGCTGGCAACATAGGTGAATTGGTCCAACTCGGCATTCTTGCGTTCAAGCTCTTCATTGGCGCGCTCTAGTTGCCTGGCCTGCTGCACAAGCGTCGCTTCGGCCCGCTTGCGCTCGGCGATGACGCCTTGGGCGTAAAAACTGAACATGATCAGGATACCGAGAACCAACGAGCGCATCCAAATTTTATGAGGGTCCAGGGTGAATGTCTCGTCAACAAGAGTGCCGCTATGGAAGATGAAGACATCTGTAGCTGACGCAAGAATCCAGTACAGGATGCCCAGCGCAACTGCCATCAATATCATCCTCTTCCATATGCCGATGCGGTTTACGTCGTCGGCCCTCATGATTTGCCTCTTGCCTGATGGACGCTCTTTCACCATCGCGACACAGTTGCCTATCTTGTGATAGGGTAAGATAAACTCCAGTAGGAATGTTGTTGAGACCCGCCGTCCCCTCTTGGGATTAGGTCGGCGGCAAATTCGGGAGCTTTAGAAGAACTTTAGGGTTTCTACGGATTGTAGTCAGCGACTATGGGGATGTCGGTAGGGCTTGAGAGCGGGGCCTTTTGGGGAATAGACCTATAGGGCGGACATCACAGCGGGTGCGGTTTGGTGGCTGTGGTCACCCTAGGCCCATTGCCAGAATCTCATCGGCTGATCTTAGCCTTTTGTCGCCACCTTTTCGGCCAGCGATTTGCCAAGGCATTGCTCTAACTTCTTCAGTTCCGTTCTGAGTTCAGCGATTGTCTCTTCGGCGCCTGACATATCCCCGTTGCGCCCCGACGTCTCCAGCTTAAGAGCAAGGTCGGCAATAAATCTGGCACTCAGGTTGCCCGCAGCACCTTTGAGCCGGTGGGCTTCGCTTTGCAATGTCTTTGCATCGCCTCTCCTTACCGCTTCGTCTAATGTTCCTAATTGCTCCGGAGCAGCCTCCAGGAACTCTTGAAGCAGTTGCCTGAGGAGCTCCCTGTCGTTGTCGAATCTTAAAAGAGCGGTTTCCAAATCAATGGGAAGGCCTTTGGATCGATCACCTTTTGGGGACGTACCCTGCCGCGGCAGTGCTGTCCTTCGACGATAAGGTTTGGCCCACTTTTCTATGGTATCGATCATCACCTGAGGCTCTATTGGTTTGGAGATGTAATCGTCCATGCCTGCCTGAAGGCATCTTTCTTTATCTCCCTTCATGGCGTGGGCGGTCATGGCAATGATGGGTATATGGCTTTTCTCGCCTTCGTCTTCCCGGATGGCCCTGGTTGCCTTTAAGCCGTCCATCTCAGGCATCTGCACGTCCATCAGGACAAGATCGTAGGAGGCGCGGCCAAGTGCATCCAGTACCATTTGTCCATTCTCGACTGCATCGACGGAATAACCGGCTTTCTTAAGAAGAGCAATGGCCAATTTCTGGTTGGTGGAATTGTCCTCGGCTAAGAGCACCCGGATTTTCCGACGTTTCTCCTCCGCTATGGTATGACGGGTAACTATAGGAATAGATTTTTCTTTTGCTTGAACTTTCTGTCGGCTCAAGACAGTGATGATGGTGTCAAATAATTGCGATTGTTTGATCGGCTTCAAAAGATAACCGGCACAGCCCAAAGCCTCCAGCCGGGAGGCATCTCCGCGTACACCCACAGAGGTGAGCATGACCACCACTACATCCTTGATCTCCGGATCATCCTTGAAGATACGCAAAGTCTCCTCACCATTCATCTCCGGCATCTGCATATCCAGCAAAACCAAGTCGAAAGGTTTCTCTTTATGAGCTGCCCTCTTTAAAATTTTGATTGCCTCGCCTCCGCTTTCTACTGCTTCAGCAGAGCAACCAAACGACTCCAACATCTTGACTAAAATGGTTCGGTTGGTTTTATTGTCGTCTGTCACCAGAATTCTCTTGCCCCGTATATCAGCAGGGACTAGTGGGGGAGAGATACGCTTGAATTCTTTCTGTTTTTCTAAAGTGGCGTCAAACCAGAAACGACTCCCCTTGCCCGGTTGACTTTCCACACCGATTTTACCACCCATCAATTCCACCAAACGCCTGGAGATGGACAAACCCAATCCGGTGCCCCCATATTTGCGGGTGGTGGAGCCGTCTGCCTGGGTGAAGCTTTCAAAGATTTTCGTTTGTTTGTCTTTGGGAACTCCGATTCCGGTATCTGTAACTGAAAAGAGGAGTGTTGCCCCATCTTCGGTTTCTTTCTCAAGCTCTACCCCGATTACCACCTCTCCCTTTTCTGTAAACTTAACGGCGTTTCCTCCCAGATTCACCAGCATCTGCCGCAATCTGCCAGGATCGCCCCGCAGAAACGTGGGCACCTCCGGGTGAATCAAACAGGCCAACTCCAATCCTTTGGGGGAGGCTCGAGGAGCTAAAGTATCAGCCACGCCCTCGACCATAGCGCGCAAATCGAAGTCAATGCTGTCAAGTTCAATCCGACCTGCCTCTATCTTTGAAAGATCTAAGATATCATCTATGAGGCCCAAAAGTGCATAGCTACTCTCTTTGACTGTACTCAGGTATTCGCGTTGTTCGTCGGCTAAGTCGGTATCTAAAGCAATGCCGGTCATGCCGATGATGGCGTTCATGGGAGTGCGGATCTCATGGCTCATGTTTGCTAAAAATTCGCTCTTGAGCCGGTTGGCTTCTTCCGCTTCTTGCTTAGCTTTCTTGAGATTCTCCTCCGCCCGCTTGCGCTCGGTGATGTCGTTAAGAAACGCCAAGGTTGCGGTGATACTGCCCTTCTCGTCAACAAGGGGACTGGCAGAAACGTTGAAATACTTAACTTCACCGGTCTTGGCATATAGCCTGGCTTCATATCTGGATGGTTGTCCCCGTTGTCTTTTTTTGCTTTCTTTTCTCAGTTTGGCAAATTCCTCTTCATCACAAATCTGGCTGAGGTTAAGAGCCAAAAGCTCTTCCCTGGTGTAGCCTAAAAGCTCGGCAAAAGCCTGGTTGACAAACGTCAGGTTTTCATCGGGATCAGTGATCCCAATTCCCTCTTGCGCGGTTTCCACCAGGGTTCGGTATTTCTCCTCAGACTCTCGCAGCTTTTCCTCCGCCCGCTTACGCTCGGTGATATCCCTAAAAATTCCTCTTGTTGCAACAAATTTACCGTCTTTCATTCTGGAGTTAATAGCACCGCTAACAAAAATCTCCCTTCCTTCTTTTGTGATAAAAACTGCTTCAACATTATCTAATGTCTCACCGCCCATAACCTTTCTAAATAATTCCATACAGTGAGGAACTTGGTCTTTTCTTAGAATATCAGTCAAATTGAGCTTCTTAATCTCTTCGTCAGAATAACCTATGACCTCTTTCCATTTCTTGTTTACATATTCAAACATACCGCTTGAATCAATGCTTTGAATTAGATCATTAGCATTTTCAAATAAATCTCTATATCTTTCCTCACTCTCCCGCAGCGCCTCCTCCGCCCGAATGCGCTCGATGATTTTTCCCATTCGCTCGGCAATAGCGTTGATTAGGTTTCTCTCCTCTTTGAGGAAAGGACCCTCGTCGCTTTCTGGTTTTTCCTCCAAGTAACAAACCTCCAAAGTGCCGATTCTTTCTCCATGCACCACGATGTCGCAGGACTGCTTCCAAGTAGTTTCCTTGAAGTTGTTTGTTTTAAATGTCTGTCCTTTCAGAATGACACGTGAACAAGTGATTTCCGGATACTGCCAGGCAGTAGGAATGAGATCAACAGTCTCCTGAAGTATCTCCTTCAGCGAAATGCTCTGCCTCCCAGCAAGCTTGGAGATGTCGTAGAGGCATTTCAGTTCCTTGAGCCGCTCGCCAAGATCGTGAGTCCGCTTACTGAGCGCCTCCTCTGCTCGCTTGCGCTTGGTGATGTCGAACATTAGACCCTGTAGGTAAAGCGGGTTTCCTTTATCATCCCTGACAATCGCTGCATCATCCCTGAACCATACCAATCGACCATCCTTGCTGACCATACGATACTCTAAATTAAGGGGCTGGCCACTTTCATGGGAACCACTTATTTCATCTAGCACTTGCTTGCGATCGTCGGGGTAAAGGTGTTTCACCCAAAAATCAGGGTCGGCTTTATATTCGGCTGAAGTGATGCCCAATGTCTTCTCAATCTGCGGGCTGATATAGAGCGTAGTGCTGGATTTATCCAGTGCTGCGGTATAGGTGACGGCAGGGAGCTGTTCCACGAGCGTGCGAAATTTTATTTCGGATTCAAGCAACTTCTCTTCTGCCCGTTTGCGCTCGATTCCTGAGGCAATATTTTCGGAGGCGAAGCCCAGCAGCAGCAGGTCCTGGCCCGAATAGCAGGAACCATCCGTGTAACTTTGGACGACCGCCACTCCTATGACCCCCCGAGCGGTTCGGAGTGGAACACCCAGCCAGAGACGCGATGGTGTGCCGACCATCTCAACTTCACTTTTCTCGATCAGCTCTTGATGCAGATCCTCGTCCACGAGAAGCGGGGCACCTGTTCTTCGCACATAATCGGTCAGGCTTTTTCGTAGTTGCAATGGCGTATCATGGTCCGCCTGGTCATATTGGTCAACGAAGTAAGGAAAGGAATAGATGTCGTTTTTCTGGTCGTAGAGCGCTATGTAGAAATTCGTGGTATCGAGCAGCGTTCCAAGTTGTTGATGAACGATCTCCAGAAGTTCCCCAAGACTGCCCGACTCGTTGGTGGCCTGAGAAATGCAGAACAAAACAGATTGGACCTGTTCCGCCCGTTTGCGCTCGGCAATCTCTTTATTAAGATTGGTTATCGATGTGGTTGTTTTTTTCAAACTCTCTGTCATCTTATCGAATGCCCTGGAGAGTTGTCCAATCTCATCCTTTGCTTTGGTGCCGACCTTATAATTGAGGCTTCCTCTCTCTATCTCTTCTGTCCCATGATGTAATCTTACAATGGGTTTTGTTATTGTTCTGGATATCAGGATGGCAAGTATTCCCCCCAGAGTCGAAAGAAAGGCAAGAATGGATAGCATGGTTCGAGTTATCTTGACAACCGGTGCAAATGCCTCTTTTTGACTTATTTCTGCCAGCAAACCCCAGTTCATCTCCGGTATGTGGTCATGAACTCCGAGAACGTCCTCACCCAGATAGTTCTTGCATAAAACTGCCCCGTGTTCGTGTTCCTCAGCGCCAAAGTGTTCCATATCTTTGAAGCAATTCCTTGCATTTTCCGTATCAACTTTTTGTTTCAGGAAGGTATCCTCTGCAAATCTGGATGGCGTTATCATATAGCCGTGTTTGTTTACCAGGTATACTTCTCCGGTTTCTCCCAAGCCGGTTCTATCTGTTGTAATCCGGGTTAATTCTTCCATTGGAACTCTTGAAACCACCACTCCCAGAAAAATAGTATTTTCTTCATCGAAAATTGGTACTGAAAAAGCAAGGGCATTTATTTTTCTATCCTGAGAAACATAGGCACCCTTAATAGAAGTGGCTCGTTTCCCGCCCAAAAAATAAGGATCACCACTTTTATCTTTCCCAATATCTATTTCTTTGCTTGAAGCAACGATTATTCCATTTTTATCTAAAACAAAGACATCATGAGAATGTTTTCCAATTCTTGTCGTATGTTCTAATCTTCGCGAGACATCCTTACGTTTCTGAATGTAATCTCGATCCTCTTTACTTGCGAATAAAAGCCGTTCAATAACAACACTTTTCGATAATTGTTTAATTGCGTTTTTTTCCGTTTCCAAAAACGTTTCAATATGGTGCGTTTTTGATTGTGCGGTAGTTTCCAGGTGATTGTAAATCTGTTTCTGGGCAATATTTTTTGAAATGGTTTGGCTAACCATGATGGCAACTATGCCCGTAGTCAAAATAAGTGAGAATATGATGAGTGGAATTTTTGTTTGGATTTTCATTTTTCTATCCCTTTTTCAAACCTCGACGTTCTCTCGTGCCCGCCAGGTCCCCTGACCTGGCGGGAGGTTAAAGCCACCCTCGGCCATTGCCGTTTGTCGTTGGCGAGGCTCGTATCGAAGATCGGGTTTCGAAACTCGATGCTCGAGGTTTTCCAGCTTCCTTTATCGAGCTTCAAGCCTCAAAACCAGCTTCGCCACCGTTAAACGAACGTGGAGGAACTATTGTTTTCGTGTCGATCTTCTGACGGAAAGCTTACAGTTCCCCGGGAACGTTAAGTTCCTTTCATTGGACAATGTCTGTGGGGACGCTTTTAAGTTTTCTTATGAACTGCCTGTGGGGACGTTTGGTTCTCTTAGGAGAATATCTGGGGGACGTTTCGAGTCTCTCTCTATCTTAAATCGGCTGTGGATCGTGGCTCTTTAGGTGGTGTTCTGACTTTGCCCTGCCAACCCAATTGAGCCAAGAGGGGCTCATCCGCCCTGGAAAGGATAGGGAGTTCTTTTAGAGTTCGGAACGATGGGTTAGCTCTGGGCTGAATTCTCGCTCACCTTTTCTTGATTCGTCTCGCCATTTGTGCAGCTAGAAGAATAGCGTTTGTCATCCCTTTGGGATCAGCTTTACCTTTTCCGGCAATGTCTAAGGCGGTGCCGAAATCGGGCGAGGTACGAATTATGGGCAGGCCCATGGTGACGTTGACGGCTTCGCCTAATCCTCGCATTTTCAAAGGAATCAACCCCTGATCATGATACATGGCCAGGATGCAATCGAAACTACCTGATACCGCAGAAGAGAAGATGGTATCCGACGAGAATGGTCCATCAGCCCTTATTCCCTTCTCCCGTGCGGCCTTGATTGCAGGAATAATGATTTTCTTCTCCTCGCTTCCCAGGATTCCTTCCTCTCCACAATGAGGATTCAACGCGCAGACCCCGATCTTCGGTCTCTTAACACCAAAATACCTTTGCAGGGCTGTTTGGGTCACGGTCAATTTATCTAATATCATCTTTTTGGAGATGTTTCGGGCAACATCGGCCAGAGGCAGATGAGTGGTAACCAGGACCACCCTGGAGCGCTTCGAGACGAACATCATGGCATAGCTGGAGGTGGCGGTCAGGTAGGCTAAAAGCTCGGTGTGTCCGGGAAAATCATATCCAGCCAGGTGGAGTCCTTTTTTAGACAGGGGTGCGGTTACCATGGCGTCGATCTGCTCGGAGAGGGCCAGTTGAACGGCGCAAAAGACTGAGTCCGCTGCCATTCGTCCTGACAGCTTAGTGATTTTGCCGGTTTTTATTCTGCTGTGATCAAAGCCGGAGCAGTCCAGCACATTTATGCCGTCTCTTGAGGTTCTTGCATCTTCAGGCCACACGATTCTTCTGACCGTTGCCTTCTTCAAGAATTTTCTGGCAGCGGAAAATATGATCTGATAAGAACCGAGTACGACCGGATGGCACAACCGTGCAACTCGCTGGCTTGTCGCCGCCTTGACCACCACCTCCGGCCCGATGCCGGCCGGATCCCCCATGGTGATCCCGATAATCGGTTTTGAGGACATGTTCAGACTTCAATCCTTAAGCGAGAGTTCTCAATTCAATGATTCAAGATGCAACTTAATAAAGAACGGGCGGAAGGCGAGGAGAATTTGACCACCTGTTCGAATGGTCGTCACAACCTGAGGAGTGATGACAGGGGTGAGATTTGTGCCTATTGGGTCACTTTCTTTTCTAAGTGCCAGGGACAGTGGAAATGGACCCTTTCCCAATTTCCTTATCGGATTCCTCCGGAGACCTTGCTTTTTGGCTGACGACCCGGGCTATTGCCCTCGTTAGCTCGTCCCTTTTTGTTGGCTTCGAGAGCACCATGTCGACTGCGGGCTTTTCGGCGTCTTTGCCCAGTGCGCTGTTAACCCAGCCGGTTAATATAATAACCGGCAGTTTCGAGTTTATTCTCTTGGCCGCCGAGGCGACGTCCCAGCCGGTCACACCGCGCATGCCCAGATCGGTTATAACCACGTCGAAAGGATGTTTCTCCAAAAGTGAGATAGCCTTGCTGCCGTCGTCTGCGACTCTGACTAAGTGCCCTTCGTCTGAGAGGAGCTCGTTTAGAACGCTCCCCACCTCTTGTTCGTCGTCGACTACAAGGATGCTCAGTCTCTCTGGGCAGCCCGGAACCGCCGCCTGGGCGACGTCTTCTCTTATTATCTTGGAGAGAGGCAGCTTGATGGTGAAAGTCGCTCCTTCTCCGGCCTGGCTTTCGACTGCGATCTCGCCGTGGTGGTTGAGAACTATGCGGCGGGCCACGTTCAAGCCCAGACCGGTTCCCCGATGGGATTTGGTGGTGAAAAATGGTTCAAACACCTTCGTTTTTACCTCTTCCGTCATTCCCGCTCCGTTATCCGTAACCGAAATAAGGACGAATTCCCCCTCTCTTCTCGTCTCCAACACGATTTGCCCTCCGGCGGGAAGAGCATCGATGGAGTTGAGGATCAGGTTCACCAAGACCTGGCGAAGCTCTGAGGGACAGCCATATACGGAAGGCAGGTCCGACTGCAGTTTTGTCACTTGGACGTTGATGCCCCGCAGCTTGGCCCACTCGTTCCATTTTGGCCTGGTCATCTCGACCACCTCATCGATAAGCCGGGCGACCTCTACGTTGACGAAACTCTTATCCGAGGAAGGACGGCCGAATTGTTGCAGACGATGGATTATCTCGGATGCGTCGGTCGCCCCTTTCTCTATGGCTTCGACGTGTCTGAGCAGGCCGGCATCTTTCATTCGACCGGACAAAAGCTGCGTCCTTCCAATTACAACCGAGAGGAGATTATTAAGGTCGTGGGCCACCCCGCTGGTGATTTCACCCACGGCTCCCAATCTCTGCGAATCGATAAGCTGTGTTACCTTATCCTTCAACTCCTCATACAGAGAAGCTTTCTCTATGGCTACGGCTGCATTCTCGGCGAAGATACAGAGCAACTGTAGGTCGCTTTCCGTGAATCTCCTTTTCTGGCGAAGAAGGTTTACATTTAGAACTCCCTTGACTACGTCATTGACCTTGAGGGGCACGCAGAGACTGCACCTTATCTTTCTGTCCTTCTGCACAAAATCAGAGAAGTCGTAATCGCTAATGTTATCTTCCAGCAGAAGAGGTTTGTTGTGCTTCACCACCCATCCGGCCACGCTTTTCCCCTCATCGACTTCCCTGCCTTTGACCAGCTCGGAATCCATTCCGCAGGCTGCGATGCACTGCAGTTTCCTGCCGCTTGGACTGTAAAACATCAGGGAGGACTGATCGGCGCCGAGGCAACTGACCACGCTTTCACAGATGGTATCCAGAATAGATGACAGTTCCACCTTGCTGTTGACCAGACAGCTGACCCTGAATAAGGCCTTTAATTCGCGGAACTGCCGCTCCAGGGCTTCGGAGAGTGCTTTCTCCTCCATCAGCCTGGTGCGTAAGCTCTTAATCGACTTTTCCTTGATCACCACGTAGGAGAGAGACAGAAGGCAGAGCCCCAGGAATCCGACCAGCAGAACGGTGAGGGTATAATCGCCTATGTCCCTTCGATAAAGCTCGTAGACGTCAGAATAGAAAACCAGAGCTACCACAAACCATACCAGCACCAGGAAGATTCCGATAATAAAGGTCCAGAGGTGCCAGTTCCTTCTCTCCAGATCCTTTAACTTGGATTCCTTTAGATTCACTCTCTTCTCCCTCTCCTCACCGACTGGCAGGAGTCCCCTGCGTAGATTCGGCCGGAAATCCGAACTGTTTAGAGATATTTGGGTACAGGAGGTGAGGAAATGGAGTATGAGAGTCCGGAGGATTCGAGACCGTCAACTGAAGTACTCTGAAAAAAGCGGCCGCTTTCCGACCGTGCTTCTCTCGCCATCGAACGTCGGCCGGGATTCAGTCTCGTTCTCCGCGGTGGCTTGACTGCTCCCGCCGCGCCCCTGCAATATGAAAGACTTTCATGAAAGAAAAACGGGGTGAGAATCGCTCTCACCCCGGATCAAAAGAAAGATTGTAATCGTCGAATGCTCTCTTAAATCAGCCGGTGTACAGATCCTTCAACTTATCTGCCAGCTGCCCTCGTCCTTCAGGCGTGCTCGTATCCACAGAGAAGCCGGAATCAAAGTAGTCCTGAACCACCTGAAGGCTCTCAGTGAAATCGGCAGTCTGGTAGTAGCTGTGGGCCAGGACTAAGGCTACGTCGAGATAGTCTACCTCCGGTGCGCGGGAAAAGCTCCAGGTCGGATTCGCAGAAAGCACCTCCTCAGCCGCGTCGATGGCATCATCAAACTTGTCCTGTGCATGATATGCCAACGCCAGGCCGGCCTTGGCGTCGATCGGGTCGGAGGAGGCACTGTCGAGGTAGGTCTCGAAAGCCTCTTCCGCGAGTCCGGCATGGCTCATTGTCAGTTCGACCCAGCCTAACCCGAAGTAAGCCTCGTAATCATTGGCTTGAAGGTTCAGACCGAGGGCGGCATTGAAATCCCCGCTGGCGCCGGCGTTGTCACCAGCCCCGAACTTTGCCCATCCCTGTTTGATCAACTCTTCGGCAGTTGGCGGCGTCACCTTGTCCTCCCCGCACCCGTAGGCCAGAAGAAGAAGGGAACACAAAGCAACGATCATGACAAAGCACCTTTTGTTCATAACAACTCCTTTTTTCATCCGTTATTTTCGTTCAGCTAAACGCGTTGTAAAGGTTCCCCTACTTCAAGAGAACCATCTTCTTGGTCTTCTGATAATTCTCCGCCTCAATCTTGTAGAAGTAGATGCCCGAAGCCGCCTCCCGACCCTGATTATCTTTACCATCCCAGATCACCGACTTGTGGCCCGCCTCCTGGAAGCCATCCGCCAGAACCCTCACTCTCTGGCCAAGAACGTTGTATACAGACAAGGTCACGTTTCCGGAGAGGGGCAGGTCGTACTTTATCTGTGTCTCCGGGTTAAACGGATTGGGATAGTTCTGGAAAAGCTGGTAAGTCTGGGGTATGTTGGTCAGGGGCTTGGCATTGGGATCATAAACCAGCCTGAAGACGCCCAGAGTCTTAGCTTCGGCGCAAACCCTGTCGCCGTCTGGATAGCTTTCAAGCCTGTTCCACTCACCATCCTCATATCTGTAAACTGAGAGCAGAGTCTTATCCTTACCCTCCAGGTTGAGATGGCCCAGTGAGAAGCTTATCGTCGGGTACTTATCGAACGAAATTGACGGACCCAACTGGTAAGGCTCTCCGAACGCCTCCATCTCCGGATCGTCTTCAAAATCGTACCGGGAGTCTTTGGAGACGGAGATGCAGGTGGCATAGATTTCTTCCTTTACTGAACCGTCGGCGAAGAGCACTCCTACCTTTCCGTCGAGGCTGACCAGCTTGCCTGTCTTGCCCGCTCCGATGAGCTGCACGCTCAAGGGTTCGACGACGACGGTATCTCTCTCCAGAAGGGAACTGACGAAGACCGACACTTCAGCGTTACCGCTGGCCGTAAAGACGAAGCTTCCTCGGAAGGTCTTGGAGGCGATGGGGCTGAAATAGACCGGGCTGGGTGCGTTCCCGCCTATGGTTACGTAGCCAACCGGATAACCCTTCAAGGGAACGTCCGTGTTGACGATAAAGTGGCCCGCCGCAGTTGCCACCGGATTCTGGAACAGGGAGAGCGCCACCATGTTCAGGGTGTCCGCCGTGACGCATCCCGGGAAGAATGCCAACTCCCCAATATCCGGATGGAGCGGGTCTCCGGTCCCAAAGCAGGGCGAATTGCACTCGTAGCTGAAATCGCCGAAATCCGGGTCATACAGACGGGGGAAACTGAAGATGTTGTCGGAGATGTTTCCAGACCCCTGGTACATCGCCCCGCCGCCGTTGTCCCAGAAATCGTTGTATTGAATGGCCAGATTCTTCCGGAAGCCCCTGGTGGCGGAAGGAGCAAACTGTGCTCCAAGATTGGCAATGGCACCCCCGGTGGAGTCGCTCGATATGTTTCCAAAAAAGACGTTGCTCATTATCTGGGGAGTGGAGGCGTTCCGGGCACAAACCGCGCCGCCGGAAAGCTCGCTTTGGTTCTTATAAAACACGTTGCTGATGATATCGGGCGAGCTGCCATTGCAATCGATTGCCCCGCCCTTCGATCCGGCGGAATTACCGTAGATTAAATTCCCCTGAATAATCGGATAGGCATAGGTGGAGTCCACGACCACGGTGAGGAAAACCACGTTAGCCAGCGTATCCCTTCCGCCCGTTGTGCTGTCCTCAGGTTGGTACACCGACATGGTGTCGTTCACCAGCAACCGGAACTGGTAGGTCCCCGTCCCGTACGGAACGAATTTGGCGATCCGTTTCTTCGGGTTTATTATCGTCGGCGGTTGAACTCCGGCCGGATAAGATTTGGTGCTCCAGGTGAACGCCAGCGGTCCTGCCATGGAGGAGTCGGGATGTTGAAACTTAAGCGAATCAGTGTCATAAGAACCTGAGCCGTCCAGGTACACCGTGTCGCCCTCAAAGGCATGATCAACGTTGATCACGCGCGCCAGCGGGGGCTCGTTGGCGATCACCACCACCTTGTCGTCCTTCAGGGATATACCAAAACCATCGTTCACGGTCAGAGCAAGCCGATAGAACCCCGAGGTTGTTGGGATGAAGTTAACCGTGTCCTTCGTAGACGAAGGTTTAATCGGAGGAGGTGCCACAGGTGGTAAGCTATCCCACCTCCAGGTGAATTCCGTAGACTCTCTTTGATCGGGATTCATGTCGAGCGCCCGGCCAAAAAGATATGCCGTTTTCATCGGGCGTACGATGGTATCCCTGCCTGCATCTGCGAGGGCAAGCACTTGCACCGAGAGGAATACCGAATCGTACCCCTCGCTCTCGAGCCCGAAGTTATCTTCCACCGTCAGGTAGAGCTTATAGATGCCTCCGAATTCCAATCTGACCTTGTCATTGTTGCAGAGGTAGTCCTTGACGTTGATTGCATTACATGGAGTCGTTAGGTACCCTCCTGCTGTTATCGTCGTGAGTCCGACGCATTCCCAATCGAAATACTTGACATAATCACCGGTGAGCGAATCAGGATCGTAGGAGTCGCAGCCAACCAGTCTGACGTTGTAGAAGTTCCCAGGTCCTGTTGTGCCAGGCAGAAACCCCACAATGGTGTCTCCGTATATGGGATCATTCTCACACACCGGCACCGGCGGGTTGTTCTGCGCCGAGGCGACGTCGGTGCCGTCTCTCGGATTGAGGGAGTTCTTTATTTCCATCTCCTCCATGTTCAGGCGCGGCCCCGAGGCGGCTTTCTGGCTGGTTTCTCCCTCATGCTTGCCCTGGTTTAGGCTGGGGGAGGCTTCCACCTCTATGGAGAAGCGGCACTCGATGGCTCCGCCCGAGCCGATAACCGCCGTGTTGTTGGCGATGATATTGTGAAAAATGTTGGGAGCGGCCGAGTTTATGTAGATTCCACCTCCGTCATTCTGAACCCGATTCCCGGTGATCACATTATAAGCGATGGTGGGGGTAGAGCCCTCGGCACAGAATATCCCGCCTCCGCTGGTCCTGGTCTCCAGTCCTACGGTGATCTTGCTCCCGGTTCCACCCCGGATAGTGAAGCCCATGATCGTAGAACTCGAGTCCACCCCGGGGGCGAAGTAAATGGCGCTGCCGAAATCGGAACCGCGGGTCAGATTGCCCCCGTCGATTATGGTTCTATTAATGACGGTGGTGTCGAGGGAACCCTGTTCGAACAGGCCGTCGCTGATCACAACCAGACTGTCCTTGTACACCCTCAGGTTTTCGTAATGAGTTCCCTGCTTCACCACAACTGTATCGCCTTTCGCGGCCCAGACGATCCCCTCCTGAATGGTAGGGAGATTGGTGGGGATTTCTATTACGTTGGCGGTGGTGTAAAAGAAGACGGAAGCCGGCGTGAAATCCTGCCAGTACAATACGCCGGAAGTGTCGATCTCCGCTCTCATGGTCCAATAATAAGCCGTCCACTCGACCAGGTTGGGAACGCCAGGATATTCCATGATTCTGGCAGTAGCCAATATTTCGTCATCCTCCCAAATGGGATCGGTCAACCATGGATTATCGGCAAGCTTGATGTGGAATCTGGTGATCTTTTCCCTGGCCGTCCCTCCGCTCACCGTCCACTTGAATTGCGGGACAGTATTGGTTACCTTGGTTGAGTCCACGGGCAAGGTCAAAGTGATAATCTTGAGTGCTTCGGCCTCCTGAGTTGCCGGGCCGAATGACAACGCCCACGTGACCAGCAAAAGCAGGGTGCAAAGGCTGATTAAACGCTTCATAACCACTCTCCTTTAGGTTTGACTTCTCATCTCGGGAAGGAAAGAAGTCCTTCCTCCGGATTTTTGGCTCAGTAATTATAAACTCCCCCACTGGCTATGTCAAGAAGATTTACAACTTTTTTGGAAAACCCCAGATTAAAGATTCGCCACCCTGGTCAAGTCTACCTTGAAGAGCAAAAAAGGGATCTTTTGGCTGGACCCGCCGACCCGACTGTCAATCTCACAGTCTGATCTCTCGACCGCGGGTGACGAGGAAACCATCTCCATTATCAACCAACAGCACCAGCTTGCCACAAATCAAAACCGAAAACTCACCTGCAACTCGGATTGACTCTTGTCAAAATTCTCGTCTTTGGTGGGGGATCCCCAAGGCCGACCGGGGGCAGGACTTTTTATCTGCCTTCAAGAGATTTGACTACAGACCACCTCCCATGAAATTCGGCTTCACCTCGCCGCAAGAGCCAAAACATATTCTCGCCGCTCGCGTTCAGTTGGGCCGGAATTTATCCCTGAGCATTCGTGCCAGAAATAGAACAGCAGGTCTGCCTTCAACAGACGTCGCAAGGCGACGCCACTCCACATTAACAAGATTCATACCCAAAAACGTCGTGCAACAGGAATTCTCTCTGCTGCGATAATGTTCTCCCTATCAAGGAGTTAGCGGGCCGGAGAAAGCTGTTGAGGAATCGAAATCTCTGTGGTCCTCGTGACTTTCGCGAGAGCCTGCGACAGGATCCTTGATCCCTCTCTTATTCCTTTAAGATTAGCCAAGTTACAAGACTCGCAGAGAGAGACGAATCATCCGTACAGCGGGGACGTGTCTTGGAGAGATGATGGGTTTTATATGCCGGGAAAGGAGACGCTTCATCTTAGCGAATTCCTCTTACTCGCGAAGGTACCTCTTCTTGAGATGGTTCGAGTGCACCAGGTTTATTCTCTTACGCGAAGGTGAGCCGGAGGTCGGGGGAGAGGATTGAGGCGAAATCACGCAAGTTGATCAGAGGGGTCCGGATCATACCCTTTAATCAGCGCCAGGATGTTGGCCAGATTTGCGCAGACGCGTGAGAAAGCTCTGCTAAAACGCTTCAGAAAATCGGTATACTGCCATTTAATGCTGAAAGCCTCCAGGGGCAGCTCAAACAAGTCAAGTATGGTCTTTTTGGAGATCTCATCTATGTATCTTAAGGCCAGATAAGGGGTTTCTGGGAGATTCACGTCGGGAAGTTCCCCCCGGCTGAGTCGCTCCTTGTAGTTTTCAATCTTCTCTAAGATCACGGTGCCAAAACACCAGGGGGTCATGATGACTCCGAAAGTGGAGTCGTCCCCATAGTAACCATAAGCGTTTTTCAGAACCACTTCGATTATGATCTTTCTGGCATAGTAGTATGCCTGGGTCTCTTCACATTTTGCGTCACAACACTCGATCTTCTCCTTTAGCCCTTTCAGTTCCTTTAAAGATTTTCCTTCCACCCCCTCCAGAAAGGCATAGAAGTCCTCGAAATAGACTTTTGCTCCTTCATTCACCGTGTAGAGATAATACCCTCCGTCGTCTTTCTTCACTTTCGGTTCGTTCGTTTTTCTCAGCTTCTCCTCTGAGAACCCTCTTTTTATGCCGAGGCTTAGAGTCTTTTCCATATCTTTAATCCTTTCGCAGAAAGACCTTCTCTTCTTCATCTAACCAATGAGCAAAAAATGTGCCTTTGGCCAGAGAGGTTGAATAAGGGGAAGCCTTCAGGTCAACCCCTTACGAATCACAGGATTAACGGTCAGGGGCCTGGTTTTTCGAACGACTTGGCCGCGAACGCGTTGTGCAACCGAATGCACAGTCTTCGCAAGGACATCTGTTGATCGAACCTATCTTTAGCGACGTCCATTTCCTGCTTGACCAGGAGTTTTTATCTCTTATATTGATCGAAAAATCGGGGATAGGCAAATAGGAAAGAGGCACAGGATGTCCAGGGTCTACAAAACTCTTGTGGGGGGTAAATGGAAAGAGGGAAAAAAGCTGTTGGAGGTAACGAATAAATACAGCGGCGAGGCGATCGGTTCGGTGCCTGTGACCGACAAGCAGACCTTTGAGGAGGCTGTAAGATCCGCCCAGGATGGGTTTGCGCTGATCTCCGGTATGCCTGCCTACGAGCGGTCAAAGATCCTGGAGAGAACTTCGCAGAAAATAGAGGAGAAGAAAGACGAAATTACCCGGATCATCGCCATGGAGGCGGGCAAGGCGTGGAAACACGCCAAGGGAGAGGTAGAAAGGTCGGTTCAGACATTCAAATTCGCCTCCGAGGAGGCAAAGTCGATTCACGGCGAGACGGTGCCAATGGATGCCGCCGTAGGCGGGGAAAAAAGAATAGGGTTCTATCTTCGTTTTCCCGTCGGTATCATCGGCGCGATCAGCCCCTTCAACTTTCCTCTGAATCTGGTCGCTCATAAGGTGGCGCCCGCAGTTGCGGCCGGATGCTCAGTCATACTGAAACCCGCATCCACCACACCGCTCACCTCTTTGAAGTTAGGCGAGATAATGATGGAAGCCGGTCTTCCGGATGGCGCCTTGAATATCATAGTTGGTCCCGGCTCGACGGTGGGTAACTGGCTGGTCACCGATCCGCGGGTCTCTATGGTTACCTTTACCGGCAGTCCTCCGGTGGGAAAGGATATAAAACAGAAATCCGGATTGAAAAAGCTGACGCTGGAGCTGGGTGCGAACTCCGCTTGTATTATAGATGAATCCGCTGATCTTGACTTGGCCGTCCCGCGCTGTATCGTGGGCAGCTTTGCCTATGCTGGACAGGTCTGCATCTCCGTTCAGAGAATCTACGTCCACGAAAAGGTCTTGGATGAGTTCACCCAGAGGTTCCTCAAAGAGACCGAAAAGCTGAAACTGGGCGATCCCCTGGACCCTGAAACGGATGTGGGCCCGATGATTACAGAGGGCGATGCAGTGAGGACCGAAAGCTGGGTGAAAGAGGCGGTCTCCGGCGGAGCCAAAGTATTGATCGGAGGAAAAAGGGAGAAGAACTTCTATCATCCCACGGTCCTGACCGATGTGAAGCCGGAGATGAAGGTGATGGCACAGGAGGTTTTCGCCCCGGTGGTCTGTTTCGTTCCTTTCGTTCACTTTTCCGACGCGGTAAGAATGGCCGACGACTCAGTCTATGGTTTACAGGCAGGAGTATACACCTCTGATATTGAAAGGGCATTCCAGGCGGTAAAAGGGATAAGAGTTGGCGGGGTCATTGTCAACGACGTACCCACTTATCGTGCAGATCAGATGCCCTACGGCGGAGTGAAAGAGTCAGGCATGGGCAGGGAAGGTCTGAAATTCGCCATCGAGGAGATGACGGATATTAAAATGGTGGTTTTTAATTTGCAGAAATGATTGGTTTTGACCGGAGCAAGGTCCAAGGCGTGTTGAAAAACTCTCTTGTTCGTGCGGGAATTGGATTTCCCGCGCGAGAGTGGTTCGGGAATTCCAATTCCCGAACCAACTTAAGATGGTGATTTTTAACTTACAGCAGTAGACAGACAGATATTTGACATTGGATGGGGACTTTGAGGATTGGATATTCTTCCTGCCTGTCGGGTCCCCCGACCCGACAGGGCCTCCCCGTCAGGTCAGGGGACTTGGCG
>JBARPX010000092.1:0-12232 GCA_049643405.1 Candidatus Zixiibacteriota bacterium | reverse complement strand
CTCCTGCATATTGCCGGACAATTGTCCCAAAAAATTGGAGGAGGACTTCATGAAAGTTGCGGCAACGGTTTACACCAACGTCTCCACACCTACCCAATTTGCAGCCATAACAGCTTACGAACCTAATGAGGAGATAGAGGAGTATTTCAAAATAACGAGAGAAATACATCGAATCATGGGCCGGTTCATGAGCGCCGGGTTCAACAAGATTGATGGAATAAGGGCAACCACCCCGAACGGGGGATTCTACTTCTTCGCGGATTTCAATCAACTCGGCGAAGACCTGAAAAGAAATGGCGTGGCCAACTCAGACCAACTGGGGCAATCGTTGATCTCACATCCTCACCATATTGCAGTCGTGACCGGAGATGCGGTCGGGATAGAGGCTGACGATTTTGGCGCAAGGGTAGCCTTTGTAGATTACGACGGCAAGAGCGCCTACGAGAATTTCAGAAATAATCCGCCGAAAACGGAATCAGGCGAGACCGAATTCGTAAAACAAAACGCGCCCAGAATGGTCAGGGGAGTTGAGGCGCTCAGGAGGTATGTTAAACACGTAAAGGAGATTTGAATTCTCGCGCTTTCTGGATTTTATTCCTGGCCGGACATAGTCATGACCAGTCGGAAGTGAACCAGGACGATGACCTCCTCGCGGGGCGGAAAGCGAAAAACTTCCCACCCACGTAGAATAAATGGCTCTCAAGCGGGTATTAATGCATGATCGCCAGCGTCCTCCGCAGGAAGATGCAACGATGTCCTTCTGCGGAAGGACCGGTGGGCATCTTGGTATAACGTAGACAAGCCTCTGGAGAAACGAAGCACTGCTGCCGTGAATCGGCAGCATCAAAAATGAGGAGGAGAAACGATGACCAAAAAGAAGGTTCTTCTCATAATCTCACTGGCCTTCATGTTGGGTGGGATTGGAAGATTGGTGGTGAATGAAAGTGTTTTCAAAATCTTCGCCATGGAACACCTCTGGTCGGGAGATCCCTTCTTCATATACATCTATAAGCTTTTGGGAGTGTTCGTCTTATGGATGGGCATATTGTTGTTTATCTCCTCCAGAGACGTGATAAGATACAGGGGCATAATCAGAGGCTCGATTCTTGGCCTGCTTCTCTTTTTCGTGGTCAGCCTGCTGACCGGTCTGTCTGTTGGTCTTAAGCTTCAGTATTTCCTGGTCGACTCGATCTTCTCTTTGATCTTAGTCCTGTTGTTTTATATTATTCAGAAAGACTGAACCGGTTCACCCGGAAGTCGCGTATTGGTTGTTTTAGATATTGCCGGTGGCGATTCCTCAGAATTGGGTAGGTTGGTCCGGTGGGAGGGTCCATTCAGGTAGCGGGAGGTAACAATTGGTGGGAAACAGGAAAAGGGAGTGCCCCAATTGTGCGGTGGACGTGCCCAAGAGCAGCCGACACTGCCCCATCTGTGGCTACGAATTCCCACCGGCCAAGTCGCGACTATTCAAGTGGATCGCCATCGTCCTGATCATCCTCTTTCTGATTCCGCTGGTGAAGATGCTGATTAACCTGTTGAAATAGGGTTGCTGGAAGATACCGGTATCCGAGGCATCTCTACCTCTCCTGCACTTCTCCGAGTTTCTCCAATCCGGTTCTGGCGTTAGGCTCATCCGGGTCCAGCTTCAGCGCCCTCTCCCATTCCTTTCGTGCACCGGAGAGATCGTTCTGCATGTAATAGGCTATGCCCAACAGCCCGCGCGCGGTGGCAGATTCTAATTCGTTGGCGAGGAATGCCTGCAGGATGCTCTCCGCATCTTTCCACCGGTGGGTCTTCAGATAGGCTTCGGACAGAGTCAGCACGAAAGCGGAGTCGTACTGATACACGTCCTTTACTTTCTCCAGATGAAATATGGCCTTTGGGAAGTCCTGCTTCTTTGTGCAGATGTGGCCCAGCGTAAACCGAACCTCGTCACTTTGGGGTTTCAGTTTGAGTGCCGTTTCCAAGTAGAATGTCGCTTCATCGTGTTTTCCCTGAAAATAGAGGTTGTTGCCCAGCAGGGAATAGGAGGCTATGTTGTCCGGATTTCGTCTTATACCGAGTCTGTAAACCTCCTCCGCCTTCCCGCGAAACCCGGCCTTTTCCATCACCCTTGCTACAGTCCACAACCCACCGCCCGGGGCGCTGTGAATATGCTTGTCACTCGTGGCAATCATAACGTACCGATCCAGGCTCTTCTGCTGGTTAGCATTTACCAGTATCCAGGGAACCGTGTGGAAAAGGCTTACAGCGATTAAGATCAGCCCGTAGTTTTTGAATCTGGGCCAGCGGCTTCCCCATTCTATGAAAAGGAGAATCCCAAAGAGGGTGAGAAAAATGGAGGGAAAGGCTCTTAAATCCCAGTCAGCACCACCCCAGCGGGAGTTGTAGACGAATATCAGAAACAGGCCCGAAAGGCTGGCGATCAAAAAGAAGTTGAGGACGGGGCGTTTGAATGATCTTGATTTTACGGTGTAGAAAAGAAAAAAGAAAAACAAGATCGTTCCTGTCGGAGAGATCAAGAAAAGCTGGCTGATGAATTCCCCGAAATGCGCTCCACAAAACATGGTGAAACTACTTTTCGCTGTGGTCACCAAGGGGAGAAACTGACCGAATCTGTTTCCTTCGCCCGGCATCAAGAAAACTTTCCAGACAGCCAGGGAGACAATCCCCGAACAGGCAACAATGCACAGGGAAGTAAGAACATCCAGGAATTTGCGCCCTTGGGTTTGCCACTTCCGGAAGATAAGATAAAGAAATGCGGGCATCAGCACGATGGCTGAAACGTGAAGAGAGATGCTCAAGGCCAGGGCAAGGAAAGAGAAGATTATGCTTATCTTACCCTTTAGGAAAAGAACTGAAAACAATATGAAGAGCGTTAGGGCAACAAAAAGAGTGGTGTAGGCTTCCACGTAGCCCAAGAAGAGCTCAATCGAGCCCAGAGTGACCAGGGCCGAGAAGATGAGGACCTTTTGATATGAGGTTTTTCCCAGCAGATCGGCCAGCACCAAGATTAAGAAGATGAATGCTCCGCCGCAGATCACACTCGGAATCGTGTAGGAGAGGGATGGGTCTGCGTTGGGCCAGAGAGTGGTCAGGAGCCGGTAGAATTGGTGATGAATAATTCCATCCAGCGGCTCGGTCGGGGTGATCATCCCGAGAGCCAGAGTCTCAAGCTTGAAATACCCATCCCCCAGCAGGAAGAGTCTTGTTCTCAGGGACCAGAAGAGCGGTACGGAAATGATTCCCGCTCCCAGGAAGAGCGAGTATTTATTGATCCTTGTCGGAATCCTCTGCGTAGCGCCGAAAAGCGATTCCAGGGCCTTCAGCGCCAGATTGTTAACTGCAGGAATGAAGAGACTTAACGTCACGACGGTTAGAATCCACCCCAGCCATTTGGGAAAGAAATGCAGAAGGTGAATCCCCCACAGGAAGGGGGTTCCCCAGTAGACTGCCACCAGGTGAGCTATTACAGCCAGGAGCAAGACCGGGAGGAACAGATATTTGAAGCCCTTATCCGAAATTAACTCCTCGGGCCGGCGGTCTTCTGATTCTTCCTGTGTCATTCTGGATCTCTTCGCTTTAGTCTCTTAACCGGAAACTTGTGCCCTGACAGATGCTCGAAATCCGGGAGCCATATTTGAATCGTCGCGCGACCTCGAAACGAAGGCCGGATGACCACTTAAGATATGAGCCACTTCAACGTCGGTCAAGCCAAATTCGGGCGGTAAGGCAATCCCTCCCCCAGTCGGGGATTTTGAACTCATCCAAACTAAATCTCTTGACAAGAGAAACGGCCTGGCTTATGTTTGGAACCAACAAGCTCCTCTTTCATGGGAGGAAAGATTGGACATCTCCGTCATCATACCTACTCGCGACCGCAACCATACTCTGGGGCGGTGTTTGGCCTCGATTAAAAACTCAACGCATTCACCCCGCGAGGTGATTGTGGTCGATGACTGTTCGAAGGAGAACTGCTCGAGCATCGTAGAATCATTCGGGTTCAGAACGGTCCGGCTGGATGAGCCACGCGAAGCGGAATACGCAAGAAACAAGGGGGCCGAGCTGGCAAAGGGCGACATTCTTGTATTTACCGACTCAGATATGATCCTCCAACCTGACGTCCTGAAGAGAATTCACGACCATCTCTCCACCAATCGCTACGCTGCGGTCTCGGGGGTTTGCACTCCCGAGACCGACGACAAGAAGCTGGCCGCCCGCTACAAGAATCTCTGGCTGTACTACAGTTATGTCAATTCTCCGCAAGATTTTGAGTGGTTCATATTGTCAATCGGGGCGATTAGAAAAGAGGTATTCTCTGAGCTTAAGGGATTTAAGACCACCTACCCCACCGGTTCCGGCGGCGGAGATCTGGAGTTCGGAAGGCGGCTGAGGGAGGCGGGGGAAAAAATACGTTTGGACACGACAATTCAGGGAAAACACCTTAAACGTTATACAATACGGAGCCTTTTGCGCAATGACTACGTTCGGGGTAAGGGCTGGTTCGAGTTCGCCGTCGGAAGGAAAACCCTCTGGGCCGTGATCAAAAAGCTGAGAATCGCCAACATCTATCCCGCCTTTATCGTCTCGGTCTTGATCTCACTTGCTTGTTTTTTCTCACTGCTTCTGTCGCCTGTCTCCATCACCTTCTTGTACCTGGCCATACTCTCTGCTCTGGTTTACTTGTTGGTGAACTACCCGCTGTTTCGCTTTTTCCGCCATGAGGCGGGAGCGGGCTTTCTGTTGAAGGCAATTCCCTTGAGTTTTGTCGATCATCTGGTGGCCGGCTTTGGAGTGATGAGTGGCTGCGCCAGTTGGTTGAGTTCACTTTTGACCAGAAGGGTTTTCAAGCCGCAATCCAAGCGGCGGGTAGCGGCGAAAAATCCTGCAAGTTAGTCAACAAAATGATTACCGGTTGAATCTAATGTGGCAAGGGCTGGCTGTGCGTTAGGTTGTCTTATGACCTGAAGATAAACCAGCCTATGTTTCCACACCATTGACGTGGTCTTCATTGGAGGAGAGATTGGACATCTCCGTTATCATACCAATCCGGGACGGGTCGGACACGTTAGGGCAATGCTTGGCTTCGCTCAAGCGGGTAAACTTCCGGGATTTTGAGGTCATCGTTGTGGACGACGGTTCTAAGAAGGATTGCTCGGAGGTGGTGAACTCATATGGGTTCAAATCAATCAGGCTGAATGAACCGTCTGGGGTGGGGTGTGCCAGGAACAAAGGGGCCGAGTTGGCAACCGGTGACATTCTTGTGTTCACCGACTGCGACATGATTGTCCCGCCCGAAGCCCTTCACAGAATACAACACCGCTTTTCAGACAATAACTACGCTGCCCTCTCCGGTATTTGCGGCTTCAAATCGCCCACCACACGGTTGGCCACGCTATATAAGAATCTCTGGATGTTTCATAGCTACACTCTCTCTCCGGAGAATTTTGACTGGTTCCTCACCGGGATCGGGGCAGTCAAAAGGGAGGTTTTCTTCCGGTTGGGGGGATTTGACACCGGCTTCCACATCAGAACCGGTGGAGGAGACTTAGAGTTCGGGAGACGACTCAGAGAGGCAGGGGAAAGAATCTTTTTGGACAAAGAACTGCGGGTGCAGCATCTCAAACGATACAGCCTCTGGGGTCTTCTGCGCAACGACTACAACAGAAGCAGAGGCTGGTTTCGGTTAGTTGCCCGAAAAAAGATGATTCCACATGTGATGAAAAGCTTGCGGATTGCCAACATTTATCCCGTCTTCATCATCTCCGTCCTCCTCTCCCTTCTATTTGCTTTCTTTCTGCTGCTCTCCCCTTTCTTCGAGTTCTCGCGCTATGTGATCGCTTGCCTGGCGACAGCTTACGTCATCACAAATTACCGGCTCTTCCGGTTCCTCCGGCGGGAGGGGGGAACCGGCTTTCTGCTTAAGGCTATCCCCTTGAGCTTTGTCGACCATCTGGTCTCCGGCTTCGGGGTGTTAAGGGGATGTTTTGGCTGGCTGGGTTCGCTGGCCGGAAGGTGGTTCCGGAAACTGAAGTTCCGGGCTGGGCCGGGCCAGGATGCCTTCCAGGTTGGGGGAGGAGAGAATCTGTAGGCTAAACTGTAATCAGCAGACCTTGAAACCTCAGACAGTGGATTTGAGAAGAGCAACGGTGGAGAGTCGAGACTCTCCGCCATACTCTACTTTTCTGCCATTTTCCTGAGTCTCTCCAATCCGGTTTTCGCAAGTGGCTCATCCGGATTCAACTCCTGTGCCCTCTTCCACTCCACTCTGGCCCTGGTGGAATCCTTCAAGAGGAAGAAACTGGCACCCAGCAATCCTCGCATGGTAGCAGTCTCCTGGCCTCGGGCAAGGAATCCCTGCACCAGACCCCTGGCATCTTCCGGTCTTTCAGCCTTCAGGTAGGCTTTGGCAAAGCCGATTACGAAAGCCGGTTCGTGTTCGTATCGCGCCTTTACTTTCTCCAGGTGAAATATCGCTTTTTGCAGGTCAATATTCAAATACGCTTTACCCAGGTTGAGTTGAATTTCTTTACTCTCAGGCTTCAGTTGGAGCGCTCTTTCCAGGTAGAGGATGGCTTCATCGTCCCTTCCCTGATTATGGAGCATATCGCCCAAATAGGAGTAGCATCCCATCTCGTTGGGATTTCTCTCTATGCCCAGCTTGAGTATCTCCTCCGCCTTCCGGGTTAGCCCGGCCAGATCCAGTACCCTTCCTACTCTCCACATACCGCCGCCCGTGGCGCTTAAAAGATGCACGTCATGGGTGGCGGTCATAACGTAGCGGTCCACGCTCCTGGCCCCGCTGGCATTTACCAGAATCCAGGGAATGGTGTGAAAAAAACTCGCGGCAATCAGAATTAGCCCATAGTTTTTTACTTTTTTCCATCCACCGCACCATCTCAAAAATGAGAGAATCCCGAAAAGAGCGATGAATATTCCGGGAAACGACATCAGATCCCAATCCATGCTCCCCCAGTGGCAGTTATAGGCAAAAACGAGAAGCAAACCCGAAAGGCCGGAGATCAGAAGGAAGTTCAGAGTCGGATGGCTGAAGGATTTCAACTTCAGGGCGCGCAGGAGAAAAAACAGGAACAAAAGCGTGCCCGCAGGAGAGATTAGAAGCAGTTCATTGGCGAATTCGCTTAAATGGGCTCGACTGAACATGGTAAAGCTCATCTTGGGCGTAGCCACCAGAGGGAGGAACTGACCAAAGGTCTTTCCCTTGCCCACCACCAGAGAGGCTTTCCAGAGGCCTAAGAAGACGATCCCCAAGCATGCAACCATACACACTGCAGTGGGAACGTCCAGGAATCTGCTGCCCTGGGTCTGCCACTTCCGGAAGATGAGATAAAGAAATGCCGGCATCAGCGCGAGGGCTGAGACGTGAAGAGCCATGCTCAGGACCAGGGCAAAAAAGGGGAAGACTATGCCAATCTTACCCTTCAGGAAAAGAACCGAGAACAACAGGAAGAGCGTTAGACCGATAAGGAGCGTGGTGTAGCTCTCCACGTAGCCGAAGAAAAGCTGGATTGAACCAAGCGTGACAAGCGCGGAGAAGATAAGGATCTTCTGAAAAGAGGTCTTTCCCAAAAGATCGGCCAGCACTAAGATCAGGAAGATGAACGCCCCGCCGCAGATCACGCTCGGAATCGTGTAGGAGAGGGATGGATCTGCATTAGGGAAGAGGGAGGTCAAGAGCCGGTACAACTGGTGATGAATGATCCCATCCAGGGGTTCGGTCGTGGTAATGGCCCCGGAGGCCAGAGTCTCGAGTTTGAAACTGCCGTCTCCCAGCAGGAAGTATTCCGTTCTCAGCAACCAGAAGACCGGCATGGAGACCATTCCGGTGGCAATGAAAGCCGTGTATTTTGGTGTCTTCGAAACCAGTCGGTCCAAGACACTGAAGACCGTCTCCAGGAAGTTCAGGGCCGGTTTGTTAACTGCCGGGACTAAGAAGCTCACCGTCACCAGGGTCAGAACCCATCCCAGCCATCTGGGAAAAAAATGCAAGTGATGGACACCCCACAAGAAGTGGGTTCCCCAATAAATCGCCAGGAGGTGTATTATGACCGACAGTGCCAGGACCGGCAAGAATACGTACTTAAACGCCTTGTCCCAGAAGGAATTGACCGGCTGGAGCCTGGTCGCGTTTTTTGTCCTGCGTTTCTTCATTAGTCTCTTCAGGAGCAGCGTTATGCCCGGTGAAGCGTCAAAATCGAAAGATCTTGTCTGAGTTCCCTCGTTTACTCACCAGGAAGATGCACATTCTCACCCCCGGCTGAGCCAGAGTCCACCCGGGACAAGCCCCCCCCGACCGGGGCAAGAAGTGTGCTTCAAGACTTGTACGTTCAAAGCCTTCCAGGTGCGCGATTGAAGACAATAAGCCAGCTTCCGACTCATGATGAAAGCTGGCTTACTCCAAGAGAACGCAGACCTTTAAAGTCTATCTTCTTCTTTTGGTCGCGTGCAAATCCGCGGTTTTCTCTTTTATCATTCCTTCCAGGTTCTCGTTTGCCAGAACCATATCCAGCATCATGGCTGCCTTGGTGGAGTCCGCCACCAGAGACTCTTTTAGCTGATTCATGCTTTCCGGATCGTCCATCACCATCTGGACCAACTGCGCCTTGGTCTCCGGAGTCTCCCAGATCTTCTGCATGATGAGCTGGGACATCTGGGGATCGGCCATCAACTGCTCCATGGCCTTCTCACGGCTGCAGCTACTAAAGACCAAAAACGACGCCAGGCAGGCAAAAGCCAAAAAGCAAATCGCAATCTTTTTCATCTGATTCACCTCCTCCTTGAGAGATAATTTGGTTTTCTTTTTTTTGAAGTTTATTTTTTTTCAATCGGGTTGTCAAGTGAATTCTGACTGGGGTGATGAAAACTTTGCCTAGCACGCCTGAAGCCCTGCGCAGGCTGACCTGTCCTGAGAGGCGAAGTCCGAAGGAAACCTGCGGCTACCATGTCCATAGGTTCGTCGAAGAGAACCGGTCCCCGAATCTGTGTTCCGGTGGTCTCCTGAATCAGACACTCCCCGCCTGGATGGGTGCAGTGTCCGGGATCACTTGATGGGAACCGGAGTAAAGGACAGGATGAAAATAAACATCGCCAGCCAGCCGATCACCTTTCGTTTGGCATCTAAAAGCACCTGATCGTTTAACGTGGGCGGGTGGCCAACTTTTATCAGCAGCACCAACACCACCCATACGAACCATCCGTTCCATAGGAAGTAACCCAGCGGGATCAGGGCAAAGGTGGCTACCAGGGCAACCTTGCGCTGGTTTCTGCCCAGGAGGGCATACATGATATGCCCGCCATCCAATTGCCCGATGGGCAGAAGGTTGAGCATGGTGACCAGAACACCGGCCCATCCCGCAAAGGCGGCAGGACTTAAGAGCACGGTATGTCCCTCCGGCACGTCGTGCAACACCAGCCAGGAGATAAACTTAAAGATCAACGACTCTCCCAGAATCAGACCCTCCCCCGGAACCTCCTCCATCACCTGGGAATGCGATAGCCCGATTGCTACAACCAGCATCGAGACCACGAATCCGGCTATGGGACCCGCAGCGCCCACGTCCAGAAGATCCCGGCGGGTCTTAAAGGGGGACTTTGATCTGATCACCGCTCCGAACGTTCCAAAGAGCGTGGGACCGGGAATGAAATAGGGCAGGCTCACCTTGATCCCGGCTCTTTTCGACTCGATATAGTGCCCGAACTCGTGAAACCCCAGAATAAGAAGCAGAGGCACCGCAAAAGATGCCCCCTTGAAGATAAGAAGAGGATGTGAAAACGGGTCCACCTGGTTCATCATGGCGCCGGCAAGCAGGGTGGTGATGACCGTCAGCAGGAACAGGATTATGTTCGTCCAGGGGATGCGTTCTTCGGGATGCTCCCCCGGTTTCCTGATATGAAGCACCACCGGGCCAGCCGGTTGGGTCGGGTCGAGCTGATCAAACTCCACTGCGTAACCCAAGGTTGAAAGCCTGCCGGAGACCATTTCCCTCCAGCTGTCGACGGAAAGATAGGGCAGAGCCTTGATGAAGATGTCCTTCCTGGTGTGGTAGACGGTCTGTACCTCCAGGATGCCGTATAGAGCTTCCCTGATGGCTCGTACCTCATTCTGTATTTCCACTCTCTTGCGTTTCCACATGATTGATCTAATCTATACTCTTACGGAGACAGAATAGCTTGATTTGTGACATTTTCAAGTTCCAACGAGCGGGTATGGTCTACACTCCTTCTACCTCTCGAGGCTTACCTTCTCCAACTCCGCCAGTCTCCCTTTCAACCTCTCTCTGGAGATGGTTTGCTCCAGATACAGAAGATAGATCTCGAAGTAATAGTCCGGTTCACCCTTTCGCTTGCCGGAGAAAACGATCGATTCTCCGTCCGGCGAGAAGGAAGGATATCTTTTCGTGCCTCCGTCGTGGGTCAGCCTGGTCAACTCAGAGCCGTCCGCATTCATGACGTACAGATCCTGCTCGTCCTGGTGGTAGCCGGAAACGAAAATGATCCTTTTCCCATCGGAGGAGAAGGAGGGGAAATAGCAATCGTCCTCTCCGTCTGTCAGACGCCTCCAGCTCCCGCCGTCTGTATCCATAGTGAAAATCCCTCTCTTCCCCCAACCGGCATGGAGAAGCACCACCCTACCGTCAGGTGAGAAACTGGGACAGTATGGCAAGATCATTCCTCTGACGTGTCTGAGCAGGCCGATTTTCTCGTCCCATGACTCTTTCAGGGAAATGTTCCTGACCTCTCCACTTTTCAGATTCAACCTGTAGATGGAACTTCGCCCTCCGGGCCGGTCGCTGACCAGTATTATCTCGCGATCATCCGGGGAGAAGCTGGGAAGAGCATCATAGTAGTCGTTGTGTGTAAGCCTCCTGACCTCACCGGTGAGCAAGTCTCTCATGAAGATGTCCCGGTCGGAGTTGAAGACGGTGTCGCTTGTGCGGGGAGAGGAATTCTCCTTTTCGAAGACAATAAACCTGCCGTCATGGGAGAAACGGGCAAATCGCTCCGAGGTTTCATTCTCGTTCTGCGGGGAGAGACATCTCCTGCTTTGCCCATCTGCATCCATGACAAAAAGCTGGCTTCTCTTCACCTCGATCTTCTCCAGCCCGTAATCCTCGAGGAAATGGGAGGTGTCCGAGTGGTAGACGATTCGTTTGCCGTCTGGCGAGAAGCTGGGAGCATCGTCGGTGAAGAGATCATTGGTTAACCGCACTTTCTTAAGCCTGCCCCCGGTGATGTGAGCGATGCTGTCAAGCAGCTTCTGATTGTCGCTCTTCGCTACGACAAACCGGAAATCTGCGATGGCCTCCTGCAGATTCTCATTCTGCCAGCTCATTCTTCCATTCTCGAATTTGATCCGACAGAGAAGCTCCAGCGCGTCACGGTCCTGGGGATTAAGCTCAAGAGCGCGATCGCACTCCTCTTGGGCAAGATGATAAACTCCGGTCTGATAATATGCCTTCGCCAGGAGAAAATGCGTCAGGAAGTTCCCCTCGTCCTTCTGAACGGCCAGGAGCAACGGATGAAGGGCTGATTCCGGCTTTTCGCTCTCAAGATATCTCTGAGCCAGCTCAAGACACTCTTGGCTGGTGGAATGGGGCGAGATGCCGGGAGAAGAATCGAAAAAGCCCAGCCGGACGATTAGGACCAACAGTATGCAGATTACGACGAAGGCAGAGATCAACAGGGTTCTTCTCGTTTCCATACGCCTTATATACGAAAATTCAAAGGCAGGGGTCAACGGATTAACCGGATAGAACGGATGGCCTCGGAAGGTATGCTTTGCGTCTCCTCCGGTTAGATTCGCTGGTGTGGACGGCGCCTTTGCGAAGCTAAAGGGGTGCACTAATGGATTCTTCCAGAAACTCAATAGAAGAGCTAAGTAGAAGGGATTCAAAGTTCTGCATACTGCCAAAAGTGATTGCCATATTGGCAGTAATGGCGCCATTATTACATATGTTGTGCCAGATTGACACGAAACCAGATCGACCGAAAAATGCCCACGCTTTTTAACCAATTGTAATATAACGAATTACCTCCAATGAAGAAACTTGGCACGCTCGTTGCAAAGGGTCTATGGCGAAATGATGAACCAAGGGATAGCAGTAAGCGAATAGTAATCGATTAACTGATGAAAGGAGGGAGGAGTTGTGGCTATCACCAGATGGAGGCCTTTCGGGGACGTAGTCAGCGTTCAGGATGAGATGAGCAGGCT
>JBARPX010000091.1:0-1822 GCA_049643405.1 Candidatus Zixiibacteriota bacterium | reverse complement strand
GAGTGGGGCCTATTCGGTTTTGTTGAAAGGATTGTCGGACAAATTTATCTTTCTGGACTCCGCTGACGCCATCACAGATGAGCAAGGCGGGTTTGCGATTGAGTTTCTTGACTACGGAGATAGAGATAAGTCGGGTTCAAGTAGCACTGTGGTTAAGGTCGCGTATAAAGATATTTCCCTCAGCATTCTTGACGCAATGAAGGAGCTTCGTTTTGATCCACACTTCCAGTGGGGTCAAGTCAGAAATTGCTCGGTTCTGGTTCTGCCTGAACTGGGAGATGCGGAGGAGATGGTCAAGGTCATCTCTGCGGTGAGACCTCAAAGGATCATCTTCACCCGCCACTATTTCCGTTACGAGAAAGATAAGATTCCAGCCTTGATGGCCTTAAACTTTCCGGAAGTCGAGTATATTAGGACAAAGGACCACGGGGCGATAACGTGCGAAACGGACGGGAAAGTACTGAGGATTGCCCGAACGATTGAATGAAGTGCTCGCATGGCATCTTTCCATCTTGGACCAAGCGTGGCGCACAAAGCGCAAGCAAATTCACCGGAGGCGACTACCGCAGTAGCAGAAGAAACCGCAGGAGCAAGACGAGCAGCCCGTGGAGAGGGACAGGCACCCAACGCTCAGAATTGCGCGATTTTTGTTGCGGGCCAGGAAAATGTATGCATATTGAAAGAAGAAAGGGGCGACAGGCGAGGGAGAACCAATAGAAGCGCGGTATGAGATGAATATGCTAGACCGCAGTGCGAAAGAGTTGAGGGTAACTCTAACAGCCCGGCCATTAAGGCTAGCCTTCTACTTGGAGGAGGCAGATCCACACGAGATAACCCAGGTTGTTCTATACAACTGCACAGTATGGGGAGGTATATATAATCCAATAATAATCAGGCGCGGGCGTACGAACAAGGAACTGCAGGGGCTGCTCGCCCTCTTCGACCCAGACCTATGTGTGGGAGTGAGCGGCGACGTGCTAGCCAAAGCTGATGTTCCCCACCATAGGATGGTCGACTTTGGCTGGTTACGGGCATCGACCAAAACCGTTGGCTGCGACATATCAGTTGTGGTGCGGCATCTTTTTGAGACTAGGTTCAGGTTCCAGCAGAGGTACCCAGCCAGAGCTTTATTGTTGGACAAGGGAGCTTCAAAAAACCTGTGTGATGTGGTCTATTTCGGCGGCTTCCCGAACGGCAAACCACAAGAATACGCCGAGAACTACCAGACGGTTTTCGAACCCAAGACCATACAGGGGTTGGGGGGATGGAAGCTAAAAGACTCACCAGCCCGCGCATTATCACCATTGGCGGTGACGGCATACCGGCTGAGAACTCGGGCCAAATTCCACTACCGTCCCATGATATTTGTCTTCAACGGAGAGGACCCCGAAGACTGCGTTGACTTCTGGAACCTACGGGCCCTGGGTTTGTCCGTATTTGGCCTACCAGTACAGTGCGTCTCCAATTGGCGGTCCAGCTTGCCGCGTTATGTTGCCCCTTACACGGCGGGGTGGACATGCAAAGACGCTCCTGAGCTTGCAGTGTACAAATCTCGAAGAATCAAGAAAACCGAGTTCCTACGAACTGCAAACCACATTGAGTCTGTAGTCAACGGGGTTGGAATCTTACGCAACATTAGTTTCCCAAGGCTCGCTAGCCCCGAGTACTGGCACTCTGATAACGTAGGGCCGAACACAATCTCTTCCCTTTCCCAAGATCTTGAAATTCATCTTGGCGGTGCAATGCTGAGATGGCGATCGATTGCCCCGCAATTCGCACAGGGGCGCACATTTCCCTACGGTATTCTGTGGGCCAATGACGT
>JBARPX010000090.1:0-4994 GCA_049643405.1 Candidatus Zixiibacteriota bacterium | reverse complement strand
TTAGCACGGCACTCTTGTAGTTGCCCAATTCATTGGGCGTCCTGTCTGCTTGATCCTTCGACTTGCTCAGGATGGTGAGTCTGCCGAAACATAAATCGAGCAACTACGTCTCCTAAAGCCAACCCTTTTCCTTATACCATTTAACAGTCTCGGCCGCGCCGCGTTCCAGATCATACTCAGGCGAGAATCCCAGCTCGACTTTGGCCTTGGAAACGTCCAGGCCCCAGTATCTTTGGGTTATCTCTCTCGCCTTCTGAGTATTGAATATGGCTGACTTTCCCAAGAGTTTGGAGAAGCTCTCTGAGATGAAGGCCAGGAAAAACACAACGCTTCTGGGAATCTTCAAAGGTATGGTTCTTTTTTTCAAGACCCCGGCCATAATGTTGAATGTCTCTTTCCACGAATAGACTCTATCGTCTGCAATGAAGTAAATCTCACCAACACTTCTGGGATTCTCCGCTGCCTGGATGGTCCCCTCAACCAAGTCTCTGACATATACCAAACTCATAAAGCTCTCCCCCCTTCCGAAAGAAACTCGAAATCCCTTGCTTGCCACCTTGAAGAATCCTAACACGTCCGTATCCCTGGGCCCATATACGGCAGGAGGGCGAATGACGGTCATGGGCAGTTGTGAGGAGTACTGCAAGATGACTTTTTCTCCTTCCAGCTTGCTTTCACCGTAATCGGTCACCGGCCGGCAGGGCACAGTCTCATTTAGAGGCTGTTCATCACTGCCTGGACCGACTGCAGCCTGACTGCTTATATACACCAGTCTCTGAAACTTCGGTTTTTCCTCCACACAGGTCTCAACGATATTCCTTGTTCCTTCCGCGTTCGCTTTAAAATACTCTTCTCTGCTTTTCGCCTTGGTCAGGCCCGCAGCGTGAAAGACCAAATCCAGGTTCTCAAAGATACCCTTTAGTGAGTCTTTATCCGCAATGTCTCCGTAGACGTACTCCACTTCAAGACCGGAGATCCATCTTAAGTTGCTGGTTTTCCTCACCAGACACCTGACCTGGTATCCCCTTTCCAGAAGCCCCTCCACCAGATGGCTGCCCACGAAACCATTTGCCCCGGTGACTAATGCTCTCAGATTCCTACCCATAGACTCATTTTCCAGAGATTGACTCACTGGCTAAGGCGTTCAAAAGATCTTTCAATATAAGCTAACTCGCTCTCGAATTCAAATAAAACTTCTGAGCCAAGGAAAAAGAAGCGATCGGTGCATCAAACCAGAGGGGCTGGAATTCCCCTGTTGACAGCGGCTATCGGCTGCAGTACATTGCTTTGGTATTGGCTGTCCGCGCGGGCATCGCACAACGAGTGTTCCGATAGCTGTGGAGTTTGTGAGTTTGAAAAATCGAATATGGTGTAAGGCTGAAGGACCTCTCCCAGCGCCAGTTGAATTGTCTATCTCATCCTCTGGTCGAATCAAAAATAACTTGGCAGTAACATGAACATATTTATGACTGAAAGCCTGCGAGACCATAGCATAACAGTCTGCTATCGTCCAATACAGGCCCTTGCGGGTAAAGTGCATATAGTTACTTCCTTACTAAGTGAGGCGGGATATCGGGTAACCCAGGTATCTAACGAACGTTTACATTTAAAGAAAACAGATATACTCTGGATTCTGGATAATGCAAATTGGTTTCCGATCGTCTGCAAGCAACTCCAAACCATCCCCAAGAGTGAGCGTCCCATCATCGTTATCTGGCATGCTGAACCATTACCTCCCCCGAAATCAGCAGGACTGCCCCATACACGCCTTAACCTACGTGAAATCGGCAAGATTCTGCTCAGGGATAGACGAGCCACCGACGTATACACCAATTACTCTCGATTGCGCGCTCTGATGGAGGACGGAATTCCGGATTTGCTGGTGGTCTCCACGCCGGCCCGGCAAGAATTCTTAGCGGAGCATGGCTTAGCTTCAACCTTCGTGCCCCTGGGATACCATCGCACTGAAGATGGATACGATATGGGTCTTCACAGAGATATCGAGGTTCTTTTCCTGGGAGCGCTTAACATCCCGCCCCGCAAGAAACTTTTCAGGAGATTACGCCGGAGTGGCATTAATCTAATAGCCAAAGGCAGCTGGTTTGATCCTGATCTTTGGGGGGAAAATCGCACAAGACTCTTGAGCCGAACCAAGATATTTCTCAATCTTCAGCGATATCCCGGCGAGTTATCCGGAGCGCGGCTGATTATGGGGATGGCAAACAGGACCCTGGTTATTTCCGAACCTATGTATAAGCCGGGTGGTTTTATTCCTGGAAAACATTTCGTCAGCGCAACGTCAGATGAAATGCCTGAGATTATTAGTTACTATCTCAACCATGATGATGAGCGTGAATGCATCGCCACAGAGGGTCATAAATTGGTAACCGGGGAATTGACAATGGAAAGGTCGATCTCCAGAATTCTGGAGTTAATCAGTAATCATGTCAATTAGTAAAAAAATGATTCCTGTACAACGTCCCTGCATCGGCCAGAGAGAGTTGGATGCTGTCAGTGGCGTTTTTAACAGCCGATGGCTGGGAATGGGTTCGATGACACGGGCATTTGAAAAAGAGCTTTGCGAGTTTCTTGGCGTTAGGCATGTCATCACTGTATCCACCGGCACAGCCGCATTGCATTTGGCATTGGCTGTGCTGGAACTAAAGCCGGGAGACGAGGTTATCGTGCCATCGCTCACATTCGTATCGTGTGTGCAGGCAATCCTGGCTGTGAGAGCTCGTCCGGTATTTTGCGACGTAGATGAGAACACGTTAAATGTGGACATAGACGATGCGAAGCGCAAAATAACAAAGCGAACTAAAGTAATTATGCCGGTCCATTTTGCCGGGGTTGTCTGCGACATGGAGAAATTGCTGACAATCGCCCGAGACGAGAAGATCAAAATCGTCGAAGATGCAGCCCACGCTTTCGGCTCTACATACAAAGGACGCATGGCGGGAACCATAGGTGATATTAATTGTTTCAGCTTCGATCCGATTAAGAACATCACCTGCGGTGAGGGGGGCGCGATAGCGACCAACAACCATGAGTTAGCCAATCGAGTTCTGCCCAAGCGCAATGTTGGTGTTAGCCAAGACACGTGGAGCCGCCTTGAAAAGAAACAACCCTGGTACTATGAAGTGGTCACACAAGGCTACAGGTATCACTTGAGTAATATAAATGCAGCCATAGGAATCGAGCAACTCAAGCAATTCAGCGAATTCAAAGCAAGAAAGCAAGCTGTCGTCACGTCGTACGATGAATCATTTGAGGAAGTGAACGGACTGAAACTGATCAGACATCCTATCCAGGAGACATTTCCGTTTTTCTATGTAATTCGCGTTCTGAATAACCGGCGTGATGCGCTCATGAATTATCTTAAGGAAAGGGGTATAGCAACTTTGGTGCACTACATTCCCAATCATCTCCACCCCCTATGCGCTGAATTCCGCGTGCCCCTGGCTACCACGGAACGGTTATACGACGAGATCCTGACTTTGCCGTTATACTTCGAAATGAGCGACGCTGACGTTAGAAGAGTAATTGAGGGAGTGCTTTCGTTTTTCGAGAAAAATGCCTAGTCAAATGCCGTTCTCAGAAGTATTTTCCATGCAACGCTATTAAGCGGTTGAAGAGACTTTCAAAAGACAGAACCTTATGGCATCCCAAAACAAGCCTTTGCTGATTCTGGGCACAAGGACTTTAGCGGTCGAAGTTGCTGATCTTATCTCTGAGATTCCGGGTTTCCGATTGATGGGTTTTGTCGAGAATATGGACCGTCAAAAGTGCAATGAGAAACTTGGGGGATTGCCGATTTTCTGGGTGGACGATACTGCTGATTTAGCCGATACTCACCGTGCCGTTTGCGCTCTTGCTACCACACATCGCAGCCGCTTCACAGAACAGGCGGCAAATCTTGGTTTTCGGTTTGCCACCCTGGTTCACCCCTTGTCGAGAATATCATCGGAGAGTTCGGTAGGTGAAGGGAGCGTTATAAGCCCGGGGGTCATCATTGCTTCTCATACTCAGTTAGGCCGTCACGTTTTTGTTAATCGGGGCTCTTTGATCGGACACCATACGGAGATAAGTGATTATGTGACCATCCAGCCCGGCGCAAATATCGCCGGGGTTTGCCGAATTGGCGAGGCTACCTATATCGGAATGGGCGCCCTGGTACTGGATCATATCAAGATCGGAGCACATTCGATCGTAGGCGCCGGTGCAGTGGTGAATAAAGACGTTCCTGACCACGTACAGGTCGTAGGCGTGCCGGCGAGAATCGTAAAAGAAAATGTTCCCGGGAGATAATGTATGAAGATGGATAAGCTTATCATCAATGTTGCCCTCACAGGGATGGTTCCCAGCAAAAACGATAATCCCCATGTCCCCATAACCCCGGATGAAATCGCCGACGATTGCCATCGCTGCTACCAAGCAGGTGCTTCGGTTTTCCATCTTCACGCGAGAGACGAAAACGGAGAACCCACCTACGGATCAGAGCTATACCGTGATATTATTTCAAAAGTGCGGGATAAATGTCCTGATGCCGTTATTTGTATTTCTACCAGCGGTCGAGTCTTCAAATCATTTGAACAACGCTCAGAAGTGCTGAATCTGGATGGGAACGCAAGGCCGGACATGGCATCATTAACCTTAGGTTCACTCAACTTTCCCAAGCAAGCTTCAATAAATGAACCACATATGATTCAGGCGCTGGCTGAAAAGATGCATGGGCAAGGCATCGTTCCGGAGCTGGAAGTCTTTGACATGGGAATGCTCGATTATGCCAAGTACTTAATTGATCGAAAAGTCCTGCATGAACCGTTCTATTTCAATCTGCTCCTCGGTTCGCTGGGCACACTAAGCGCTACGCCTTTTCATCTTTCGACTTTGACAACGTCTTTGCCTCCCAACGCCACATGGGCAGCCGCCGGTATAGGCAAATTCCAATTCTATGTCAACTCCATGGCCATCACCATGGGTGGGCATGTGCG
>JBARPX010000089.1:0-13970 GCA_049643405.1 Candidatus Zixiibacteriota bacterium | reverse complement strand
TTCACCATCTCCGAGGTGCAGCTGATCACCAGCGGGTTCAACGCCGAGTACGGCAACGCTTTGTCCGGCATCGTCAACTATGTCACCCAGGAGGGCGGCTCGGAGTTCTCGGGAAGATATCAGTATTCCACCGATCAGATTTTTAGCGATGAGTTGGATTTCGGGACCAACGAGCATTTCGTGAGCTTCGGCGGACCGGTGCCCGGAACGCAGGACAAGCTGACCTACTTCCTCAGCGGTAACCTCTATCTCACCGACGATTGGGGCCCGCGGGACCACAAGCTGCCTCATCACGAGCAGCAGACTTACCGTACGCAGGGCAAGCTGGCCTATAAGCTCACTCCGGCCATCACCCTGCGCGCAGGAGGTTTCCGCAACAGGAGGCAGTACGAGAGGTATAACCACAGCTGGCTGTATAACCTGGAGAGCTACAATGCCACCATGGAGAAGGCCAGGCAGTTTTGGTTTAGTTTGACTCACGCACCCTCCAAGAGCACCTTCTACGAGGCCAGGGTTGGCTTCTTCAAGAACGATTTTCACATCGGAAGACGCTTGGACGAGCACTTCCTGGAACGCACAGCCTTCGATCTGTACGCGGACACGGCCGCGGCAGAGGCCTTCATCGCCGAGCATAAGGATGAGGTGTGGAGCGGCGACTGGTGGGATGACTACGTGTTTGCCTGGGCCACGCCCGACCCCCAGTACTGGCAGCGATACCGGGAGCGCAGGCAGGAGCAGAACTATGAGCTGGCCGTGGACAACATGTTCTGGTCTCACTACGACACCAGGACCTTCGAAAAGAGAAGCTCCGAGACAATCCAGGGACGATTCGACATCACCAGCCAGGTGACTTTCAACCATCAGATCAAGGCCGGAGTGGAGATCAACGACTATAACATCAACAGGCACTTCAACAGCCTTCCCTGGGACGCCCAGCCCTTCATAGACGTCTATGAGTACAATCCTTTTGGCGCTGCCTTCTACGTTCAGGACAAGATCGAGTTCCAAGGCCTGATAGTCAACGTTGGAGCCCGGGTGGACTACTTGAGCAAGGAAGCCAAGGCTTGGCTTGATGAGGAATCTCCCCCGGCAAGACCTGATTTGGAGGAGGATCCCTTTGCCGGGAGGACCGAGGAGGTGGACGACAACATAACTTTCAGCCCCAGGTTAGGGATTTCCCATCCGGTCTCGGATAAGATGACCATCTTCTTCAACTATGGGCATTTCACCCAGCAGCCCCGTTTCCTGGAGCTGTATGAGACCCTGGCGCCCAACCTGCAGAGGTCCAATCAGAGGGTGGGGAACCCGGATATGAAGCCGACCAGAAACATACAGTATGAGTTGGGTCTCAACCGGGCCGTAACGCGCGACATCAAGTTCAACGTCACCGCTTACTACAAGGACGTCTACAACATGGTTCAGTCGGAGAGGATCTTCATCGTGCCCAATCCCTACGACGTTTATAAAAACTTAGACTATACCAACGTGAAGGGCATGGAGGTGACCCTGTCCAAGCGGCCCAGAAAGTTTCTGTCCTTCAACTTAAGCTATGTCCTCCAGTTCGCCGAGGGCACCAACTCGGATTACACCGACCAGTATGAGTTCCATTCGCGCGATGCCACCGATCCGGTGACCGGACTGCCAAGACTCTTTCCACAGAGCATCAATCCCCTGGACTTCGACCGAAGGCACAGCGTCGTGGTGCAGGCCGACTGGAGATTCCCCGATGATTTCGAGGTGGTGGCCCTGCGAGAGTTCGGCATAAACGTCATCTCCGACGCCGGCAGTGGTCTTCCTTACACCAAGAGGGACTTCCGAGGCAACAGGATTGGAACCACCAACCAGTACCGCAAGCCCTGGACTTACAACACCGATCTGACCGTCGATAAGAGCTTCGATCTCCTGGGCAGGGAGGTCAACTTCTTCGTGCAGGTATTCAACCTGTTCGATCGGATCAACGTGATAAACGTCTATCCTGCTACCGGCAGTCCCAGTGACGATGGCTATCGCCTCGACCCGACGGCGGTGACGGATCCGGGCGAGGATGAAGAGCACGAGTACTGGGATTGGATACAGGCGAAGGACCTGGACGGTGATCACAGTATCAGCGCGGAGGAGCAGGCGGCGGCGTACACCGAGGCTTACAAATTGTATGCCAACGACCCCATGAACTACGGTGCTCCCCGACAGATCAAGGTCGGTTTCTACGTCGCCTTCTAAGGGTCAAATGCATTCTGAAGCAAAGATTCATTCAAGGAATGGATTTTTGAAAGGAGATATGACATGGAGAAGTTAATCAGAAAGCGTGCGGTGCTGGGTGGGCTGGTCCTGGTGTGCTTCCTTCTGGTGGTTTTCCTGCCCATGCAGAGCCAGGCCCGGAAGGCAAGCTACAAGGTTACCCCGCCGTTGGCCAAGTCGGCCGGATCGTACCAGCACTTTGCGGAGAAGACCAAGTACATAAGACACGGCCTGGACATCAACGATTTCAGGGTGCCCATGACCAACTATGCCATTTTCGGGCAGTTCATCGATCTGGGCGCTGCCGGAGGAGAGTGGCCCAAAGGCTCCAACGAGTTCTACATATACGGGGCCGGAATCTGGGTAGGCGGAACCGTAGAGAAGCCTACTCTGCAAACACTCGCCTTCAAGAATTTCAACTCGGACCAACTCAGGGACAGCGTTCTGTTTGCCAGCATAGTCGATACCCTGACGGTGGAGACCGAAACCGACTTTAATCACGACCCCAGGGTGGTTGTGGGATACAATCCCAGCGGAGGAGCTGAGGAGTTTGCCGGGCTTACCGACATCTTCATCAGCGATCATCCGGAAGATTATGCTGATCCGGATTTCTGGCCCTTGCGGGATGATGAAGGGAGTCCCCTCATCCTTGGTATCGAGGATAGCTACTGCGAGTTTGATGATCAGGATCCGGAGAGGTGGGACGTGGGGACCCAGTCCAACGCCGGACCGTTAGACGAGATTGCCGAGTGGTCCCTGGGAGTCAAGGTCATACAGCGTACCCACTCCTGGAACTACGAGAACAACAAGACCATCCATTTCTTTATCTACCAGATAGTAAACATCAGGGAGGATAAGAAGCCCATCAGGAATTGCTTCCTCTCCATCATGTGCGATCCGGACGTGGGTCCTACAGCCAACGACGACCTGGTCGGTTTCGACGCCACCCGGAACTTGGGGTACTGCTATGACAGCGACTTCGCCGAGCAGGGATTTGCCAGAATCCCGGGCTACTTAGCCTACAAATTCCTGGAGAGTCCTGCTGCCAGCTACGACGTGGACTTGAACGGGGATGACGAAATCAACGACGATTCCCTGCTTCTGGATGGTGTATGGGTGAAAGACATTCGAAAGGGAGAGCCTTTGGGTTTAACCTCCTTCAAGACCTCAGACCTGCAGTCGGGCGACCCGGATACTGAACCGGAGAAGTACATCATCATGGCCGGCCATATGTACCCGGATGTCGGAAACCAGGAATATCGCCCGTTTCATCTGGGATCCGGCACGGTTCCAGTAGACCAGAGATTCTTCCAGAGCACCGGACCATTCCTTCTGGCTCCTGTGGGTGAGGAGGTCATCGACACGGTCTGGTACTGGAATGAGTCACTGGGCGCACTGGACGTGGCCAGCGTCGAAACAGTGGTAGGCGACACTGCGAAAGTGGTGGTGGCGGTCATGATGGGTCCTGATTATGAGCAGCTTCTCAACATTGCGGATCAGGCCCAGGCCATCTTCGACATCGGGTTCGTCCTTCCGCGGCCTCCGGATCACCCCAACTTCACCTTGACCCCGGACGACAAAAAGGTTTATATCACCTGGGACGACGCGGCGGAGCTCTCCGAGGATCCGTATTTTGTGTTTACCAGTAATCCTGCTGATCCCCTGTATGACCCACAGTATCTGCAGAAGGATTTCGAGGGATACAAGGTGTACCGGAGTACCTCCGGACTCCCCGGGACCTTCCAACTTCTGGCCTCCTGGGACAAAAGAAGCGCTACCCCGCGCCACGTAACCATCAAGCAGCTTTCCGGATCCGAATTCGCGGGTATCAGCTACGATGAATCCTGGACTGAGAACTGGTTCTTGGCGTATGGCGGAACCGCGCTGTTTGCGGGTCACGAGTATGTTGTTCAGGTCAAGGCGGACGGCTCATTCCATGTCAGCAATCTTACCTTGGGAGTGGACATTCCGCCTGTAGACGACACTTTGGAGACGGAACACTGGTACTTCGTCGGAGAGCCTCCTTACGTGTTCGAGGTTTTCTCCTGGGGAATCAATCCCATATTCAGCGAGAACGACGAGGACAGCCTGCCTGTCAGCCGAACCACACCAGAGCGCGTGGCTGACGGAACCTACGATGACTATTTCGACGGCTGCTGGCTCCTGGTCGGAGGGATGGCGATTAAGTTTACCGGAGCGGCTCCCGGCGACGAGGTCGTTTTCCGGGTGACGGGATACGCGCAGGAGGCTGAAGGAAATGACAGCGAGCTGGCGCACGCCTACGTCGATACCGGCCTGATAAACGGAATGACCTACTACTACGACGTCATCGCCTATGATTTCCAGCCTTTCGCTTCTCCCCGGAGTCTGGCGAACGGTCTCAGGGGCACAGCGACTACTCCGCGTTCCAATGCCGCCGGCTTTTCTCCGGCTGTCGTCCTTGATGTCGCCCACCCCTCCGGACAGAGCGATGGCTCGGTCACCGCGGAGATGGTTGATCCTTTGTCGGTCACCGGTCACGACTACAAGGTGACCTTCGACGACAGCGATCCCAGCAACATCGTCTGGAATTTGATCGATGTGACCACGGGCCAAACAGTGCTGGAGAATCAGACCAATCAGGCTGGAGACGACGACTATCTCGTGGTGGATGGAATTTTGGTCAGGGTCTCAGGTCCGAATTTCAACATCAAATCCATCGTGGAGATACAGAACGCTGCCGGACCCGTGGATCCGCCGGACAACGTGGGTTGGTCCTGGAATTCCACCGGTGACTTCTATGTCTCCACCGATGTATCTGGTTCCGACTTCACCCGCATGAACTGGAGAGGCCTGATAGGGATAGATGACTGGGAGATCCGGTTTGTCGAGACAGGCAGCGAATACCACAACTGGAATACCGACGCTAAGTGGCCCAATAGGTGTCCGTTTGAGGTGTGGAACATAGGCCCTGGAACCCCGGACGATGACTCCGATGACAAGAGGATTCAGATCTTCACAATTGACGATGACGAGTCGGGGGACTGGAGCCCGGGAGATAGGACCTATCCTTACGAAAGAGAATACGGCCCCGAACCACTGCCGGACCCGGCGGAATACTCCTTCCCTGCAGAGTTCCACATAGGCCGCATATTATTCAATGCCGGAGTCCCAGCGACTAACACCATCGTCAGGTTCATCACCAACAAGCCCAATGCCTCCACGGACGTCTTCACCTTCTCCACCAAGAAGGCGGTGATCGATAAAGATCTGGTCGATCTCGACGAGATAAAGGTGGTTCCCAATCCATACATCGTGCGAAACAATTGGGAGAGGAGCCGGGATTATTCCCGGATTGCCTTCACTCACCTTCCGGATGAATGCACCATCAGGATATACACTCTGGCCGGCGACCACCTGCAGACCTTAGAGCATGAGAGCGCCACTTTTGACGGGAACGAGAACTGGAATCTTCTGACCAAGAACAACCAGAAGATAGCCGCGGGCATCTACATCTATCACGTGGAGTCGCCGTACGGAGAGGTGATCGGGAAGTTCGCCGTGGTGCGATAACCTGCGAAACCATTGAGGAGGAAAATTGCCATGAAAAAGTTCCTTGTGTTTTTGCTGTTGATCCAGCTGACCTGTTTTGTGGGTATCGCGCAGTCCGCGGAGTTCGACAACGTGGGAACCTCCGGCGCCCAGTTTCTCAAGCTGGACGTTGACGCCCGGGTGGTGGGTTTGGGAGGGGCGAATGCAGCTATCACCCGGGGAGCGATGGCCCTGTACTATAATCCGGCGGGCATAGCAGACATGGAAGAGAACAGCCTGGCCTTCAGCTACACCGACTGGATCGCGGATATCACGTACAATTACCTGGCGTACGCCAGGCCGATATCCGGATTCGGAAACGTGGGGATTCACGTGGCTCTCTTAACCATGGATGACATGGAGAGGACCACCCTGGATGACCCGGACGGAACCGGAGAGATGTTCGGCGCGAACAGCTGGGTGGTGGGAATAAGCAACGCCCACCAACTGACCAACCGGTTCTCCTTTGGAGTGACAGCCAAATACATCCGGGAGAAGATCTCCGATCTGTCTTCCGGGTCCGTTGCCTTCGACATCGGCACGCTCTACTATACCGGCTTCAGGACCCTGCGCATAGCCATGTCTACCCGTAACTTCGGAACCGACACCAAGTACGGCGGCACCGAGTTGGAGACCACCTTAGACCAGGACGACGATCCTACCACCGCCCCGGTGGAGGTGAGGCTTAACACCGAATCTCATCCCCTCCCCTTAACCTTCAGATTTGGCTTAGCCTACGATTTCGAGTTCAACGAGGACAGCAAGCTTTTAGCGGCGCTGGACGGGTACAATACCCGCGACCAGGGCCAGCAAGGGAGCCTTGGGTTGGAGTACAGCTGGCAGGAGCGGCTGGCCATCAGAGCCGGATACAAAATAGAAACCGATGAAGAGGGTGTTGCCCTCGGCGGTGGCTATAACTTCGAGATATCCGGTTTCGGAATTCTGGGGGTCAACTATGCCTGGGCCGATCTGGGCAGGCTGGAAAACGCCCACAGGTTCAGCGCGATGCTGACCTTCTAAAGCCGAGAATCAACCGGCAAGTAAGCATGACGCCAGCCCTGTTTGACGAAAACGGGGCTGGCGTTTTCTTTTTGGCGGTCGGAAAGGATGGCTGGTCAATTGAGAGAATCGAGTTCGCAGAAACCGCCCCAAGGCTCCCTTGGCTCTTCAGACTGTTTTGCTAAACTCAAAAAGGAGCGATGAATTCAACTCTCGGCTTCGCCCCCAAGCCGCTGTCTTTCTCCGCAGGGTTCAACTCCGGGTCTGCACAAAGATGGGAAACTCATTTCCGGTTATCGGGGAGTTCTCTCTGCTCAGGACCGTCGTATTCAAAATTCCAGTTGCCCAGCCTGCGCATGGGTTTTTCCCTGACCATCTCCTCGAAAGCATGAGCCACCAGCCCGGCCACGCGGGAGATCAGGAAGAAACCCTTTCCCAATCTCCAGTCGAATCCCATGTCAGACGTGACTGCAGCGATGGCGCCGTCAACGTTTATGGGCAATCTCTTTCCCAAGGCATTAGACAATTCCCCCTCCACCGCCTGCGCCAGTTCCATGTGTCTGCCAGAGAAATTCAGGTCCGTAGCCATCTGAAAGAGCTTGACCGTCCGCGGATCGGTCTCATGCAGGCGGTGTCCGAAACCGGGTATTCGCCTTCTTTTGTAAATGAACTCCGAGACCAGCTCTTTGGCGATGGAGGAGACCTCCTCGGGTCTTCTGGCCCAGTTCTGCAGTATCCTGGCGCATCTCTCGATGGCCCCGCCGTGAACGTCGCCGATGGTTAGAATCCCTCCCGCTACGGCCGCATTCAGGGAATTGCCTCCGGAGAGCACGTTGCGGGTGGAGAGAACCGAAGGCGGCGTGGCGCCGTGGTCGATGCCGGAGACCAAGATCGCCCTCATCATCTCCGATTCTTCTCTCTTGGGAAGCTCGCCCTTCAGGGTCAGGAAGATAGCATCGGAAAAAGAGAGCTTCTCCATCAACTCAATGATGTTGTATCCTCTAACCCGTATCTCCCCTTTTTTTATCTGGGTTATGGCGGTTCTCCACTTATCCTCAGCCATTTTCGCCTCCGACCGATTTAGGTTGATGACTTCATCACAACATATCACAAAGATTTAGCCAAGTCAACAAATTTGCAACCTCGGATTGCTCGTATATAGATGCAGTGAGGCGGATAATGCCAGTAGTACGGCGGGTGGGACTGGTCCTGTTTTTTGATGAGGACCTCTCTTTTCTCTGCGTCGGTGAAGGGTTAGGTTGCAGGTTTTCGATTCTCTTTCTTGACTTCGCGCGCGGACGATTAAAGACTCCCCGCGAATCCGGATACAGATTTTCCTACCCCGTAATTCTCCCAGGAGTTGCCGATTAGATGATCACCTCTATTTCGCTTGACAGAGAGCTTTTTTGGAGTTTATTGTAGCAAAACCCGCGTGAGCTGGGCCTCACGTATCCTTTTAGGTGAGAGACGGTTCAGGAGGACTGGATGTTTAGAAACCTGCTATTCATACTTCTCGTGTTAATTGTCGCTTTGTCTCCCCAATGGACGCTGGCTAAGATCTATATGACCTTAGACGAGCCTTTTTCCGGTTTTTCCAGCAACGACGTGGGAGACATTGTCTACATGGACCTGCCGGGGGGGGAGCGCATCATCTGGGTGGGGACGGCCAAGGGAATCTCCAAGACCTCCGACGGAGGCGCGAGCTGGAGCTTCTATGATCAGCGGAACGGTCTAAACCAGAACATAGTCTCAGCCCTGGCCGTATCCGGCACGACCCTTTGGGCGGCGACGGCTTACAGCAAGCTGGTTCAAGGGGCACTATGGCCTTACGGCAGCGGGTTCAACAAGACCGACGACCTCGGAGATAACTGGGAATCGTTGACCCCGGCGCAACTCAACTTCGCCGGAGAGGTTTCTTACGATATGGCTACGGACGATACGACGGTTTGGGCAGCCGCCTGGTACGGCGGGCTGATCCGCTCGCAGGATGGGGGGCAAACCTGGGAGAATCTGTTCGTGGATTCCGCCGCTCAGAAGGATTTCGAGGAGGGACGTCTTGACACGCTCTACAGGAACTACTTATTCGCGGTAGCGGTGGATACGTTGTGTCCGCTGGACAAACGATTGAAGAATTGGATCAATGATGTAGCGTACGACGGCAAACTGGTCTGGGTGGCGACCCGGAATGGTTTACACTCCAGCGTGGATTTGGGGAAAAGCTGGTTTGCCTACGACACAACCAGTGGGCTCAACTCAAATGCAGTTCTTTCCCTCACAGGCGACACTTCGTCTTTCTGGGCGGGCTTGTATCAAGAAGAAGGAGTCTATCCCTTCCAGCTTCTGCCTCCCCTGGTGGGAGCAGACTTCAACCGTACGACCGACTATGGAGCAACCTGGGCTTCTTCTCACCCGGATCAGGGACAGGCGAGCTCTCTTGAAGAGCTTCCCTATGACATAACCCTGGCAGACACGGTGGTGTGGGCGGCCTGTGGAAAGGGCGGACTGATACGCAGTTTTGACCGGGGAGAAACGTGGGAGAATGTCTTTGCAGACACGTCGGCCAAAAGAAGATTCGAGGAAGATGTGCTTGAGGAAAACGACGTTTTCACCAGCCTGGCGGTTGACACCTTCAACGTTGACACAACCGTACTCTGGGCAGGGACCAGAGACGGAATATACAAGTTCATATTCACCACCAGCGACTCGGCGGATACGGTCTTCCAATACCTTCATTTTGGAGTTGTAGAAGGATCGGGGTCCAGTCTGATCGAATGGCCTTTCGTGAGTCTCTCCATCGGAATACACAGACACGAAGATCAGCATCTTGTCTGGGCTGGAGGATATGGATATTGGAACCAGGGTCACCTTCCTCCTGGTGATTATGTTCATCCCATTGCTTACATGAGTACCGATGGGGGAGCGAACTGGGGCACGTACCTTGACGGCATACTAATTCGTGACTTCGCCTTCCTGGATTCAACTGTGTGGGCTGCCAGCGACGAAGGCTTGAAGAGATCGACGGATGGCGGAGAGAACTGGGATACCTTTGAGATCATCGACTCCACCTCCGGCGAGACGATAATACCCTCTCAATTCACCTCGGTCTGCGTGGTGTCGGGCATTCTGGATACCATAATCTTCGTGGGATCGGTGGACGGATTGGCCAGTTCCAAAGATGACGGGGTGACCTGGGAGGTGACGAAGTTCGCTCAGTCGTTCAAAAAAGCCATCTGGGCGGGGACCGCCGCGGGAATCTTCAAGTTCATATTCAACTACCGGAACGTGTTTGACACTGTGCTGCACTACAGCTATTGGTCGAATAACATAACCGGAGACTGGATAGTGGCGCTGGCGATTCAGGAGCACGACGGCGAGAAGGTCATCTGGGCCGGGACCCAGCGCACCTTTTACGGGTGGTACGGAGCCAGCTTCAGCACGGACGATGGGGACAGCTGGGACACCACGCTGGTGGGTGATGAGGTCTGGAATTTTGCCTTTGACGACACAGTAATCTGGACTGCCACCAGCGACGGGCTGAAAAGGTCAGACGATTGGGGAGAGAATTGGGAAATCTTCAACTACATGGAGGACCAGGACCCAATCTCTCAAGCCACTATCTGGAGCACCGAGTTTACCTCGGTGACCATAATCGATGGGGAAGTGTGGGCGGGAAACGTTGACGGGCTGGTGAAAGGCAGTTATGACGGACAGACCTGGGGTTGGGATGTGATCCGGACAGCCGTGCCCGAGACCTACGCCTATCCTTCGCCCTTTTCCCCGATTCTGCAGGAGCGGGTGAGGATTCATTATCGCCCGCAAGAGGACGGGCCGGTTACCGTAAAGATATATGACTTCGCCATGAACTTGGTCGTTACACTGGCGGACGGCAAGGATGTACTGGGAGGTGCGTGGTATGATGAATTCTGGGACGGGAGAAACGAGAAGAGAGACGTGGTTGCCAACGGAGTTTACTTCTTCAAGGTCCAAGCTCCCGGTGGCCAGACAGAATGGGGAAAGCTGGTGATTCTGAAATAGCTTTCGCAGGCCAATTGAGCGAAATAAATAAAAGGAGAATCAAGATGTTCAGAACAACTCTCCTCAAGATATTGCTGATACTCATGACGTTTTGCCCGGCGGCCCTTGCCGAAACCGGAGACGGAGGTTATGCGGGTCCATTCCTTCAACTGGGGTTCGGAGCCCGGGCACTGGGGATGGGGGGCGCCTTCGTGGCGGTGGCGGATGATGCCACCGGAGGGTTCTTTAACCCCGCCGGCCTGGTTCAGATCACCAAGCGTACCTTCGGAGCCTTTTACAGAAAGATGCCCCAGGACCGGAGATTAAGCTACGTGGTTTACAACCAACCCGTTCGGGATGAAGCTACCATTGCACTGGCGTGGATCAATGCCGGGGTTGCGGACGTTATGGGCAGAGATAGTGACGGGAACCCCACCGGGGAGATATCGAATTATCAGAATGCAGTCCAGATGCTTTTTGGACGCAAGATCATAGAGCAGTTCTCGGTAGGGCTGACCATAGAGTATATCCAGTTCAATCTGGCCAATATCAGCGCATACGGAGTCGGTTTCGGCTTCTCTGCCATGGGAAGACCGACGCCGGAGTTACGACTGGGACTGGCTGTCGAGAATCTGGGAATGAAATACTCCTGGACCTCGGGAGATTATTGGACCCGCCACAATCCCGATGTTCTTGGCTCTTCGGTCGAGGAAGATTTTCCGTTCAATGTGCGGCTGGGGGGTTCCTATCTTCTCTTCAACGACAGAGTCCTGGTCTCCTCCGAGATTGAGAAGAACGAAAAACAGAAGGAAAAGATTCATCTGGGCGTAGAAGGCTGGGCGCTGGAGAACGTTGCAGGACGAATGGGATACGACAGGGGCTCATTCACCTTTGGCCTGGGACTAAGGCAGGACATTCAGTCCGCCACCTTGGGCTTCGACTACGCCTTCGTCACCAGCCGGGCGGATGACAGTGCAGATCATCTGATCTCACTGCAATTTGAGTTCTGAGAGCCCGAAGACCAGACGTGCGAGAGACTTTGCCGGAGAATCTCCGAAAACCACAGGGGATTGATGGAAAGTAAACCTGTGTCCGGCCCAAATAATAACGAGGAAAAGGTCTTTTGAGATTTGTCCGTCAAGACGCCGACCGGAATCAGGAGGGACCGTTTTGAACCAAATCAAGGAGAAAAGATTGAGGAATAAGATCATATTACCTATTGCCAGCCTGTTTTTGCTTTGCGCCTTTATGGCCACGCAAGCCAATTCCAAGACTGACAAAAGCGGAACGTCTACTTTGAGCTTTCTGAAGCTCGGAGCCAGCGCAAGGGCTGTGGGGATGGGGGAGGCCTTCGTGTCTTTCTCAGACGGAGTCACCACGCCCTTTTGGAATCCGGCTTCGATCTCCGGCGTAAAAGGGACACGGGTCAGCTTGACCCACAGCCAGTGGCTTCAAGACGTAAGTGCCGAGCATTTCTCCTCTGCCTTCAGAGCCGGTGGCAATGTTTTCGGGTTGAGTCTCTCACTGGGGAAGGTTCCGGATATCGAAAAGCGAGAGGAACCGACCGCCGAACCGCTTGCTCTTTTCGACGCTCACGACGTGGTTCTTTCCTTTTCTTACGCCCGGGATTTGAAAAACAGGTGTGCCGCAGGAATTACCGTCAAATGGATTTATGAGAAGATCAACGTTTCCTCAGCCAACGGATTGGGATTCGATTTAGGCGGCGTCTGGTCTCCATTCTCCGGCAGTGGACAGTCGGTGCTGGGGAATCTGAGCTTTGGTGCCGCGATTTTGAATCTGGGATCGAAGATCAAGTTCGAAAAAGAGGCCTACTCGCTTCCTACCCGGTACGAGGCGGGGGTGAGCTACTTCGCCGAAAGAGAACGCTGGCAGAGCGATTTCAGGGCGAGCCTGGATCTGGTCAAACCGAGAGACGATGACTACAAAATACATCTGGGCGGAGAAGCCGGTTTGCACCAAACCTTGAAACTGAGAGTGGGTTATCAAATCGGGTATGACGAAAAGGCTGTTTCATTTGGAATGGGAGTGAAGTTCAGAAATTACTCAATTGACTATGCGTTCGTCCCCTATAAGTCAGATTTGGGCGATGTGCACTACGTTTCTCTGGACGTTCAGTTTTAGGAATATTCTTAGATATCACGTAACATAAAGGTTGGAAATGCCAGGTTGGCAGGGCTAAATGCCCTGCGCTATTTATGGTGGCAGGTTGATCTATATAAGACGCAGATCGATTCGGCCGCAGGTGCGGCTTTGGTTAATACCTTGTCTTGTTCACACACTACTTATCTTACCGAAGGAGGACGTCTTTCATGGCAAAATACAAAATTGCCTGGCTTCCCGGAGATGGTATCGGAGTTGAGGTTCTAAATGCGGCCAAGATCGTACTGGACAAGATAGACCTGGACGCGGAGTACGTTCCCGGCGATATCGGCTGGGAATTCTGGTGCAGGGAGGGAGATGCCCTCCCCGAGAGAACCATCCAGCTTCTCAAGAAGACCGACTGTGCTCTTTTCGGAGCCATCACCTCCAAGCCCAAAGAGGAGGCAGAGGAAGAACTTGATCCCTCTCTTAAGGGTAAAGGCCATGTCTATTTCAGCCCCATAGTGAAGTTGCGCCAGATGTTCAATCTCAGGAGTAACTTGAGACCGTGCAAGGCTTACCCGGGCAATCCGTTGAACTATCGAGATACCGTAGATCTGGTGGTCTTCAGGGAGAACACTGAGGACCTGTATGCGGGTGTTGAGTTCCATCCCTTGCCTTCGGAGGTGATGTCGGTTCTGTGCAAGCATAACCAGCGGATGAAGAAGTTTCAGGCTACTTCCCTTGAGGACATTGCCGTCAGCCTGCGCATAAATACGCGAAAAGGTTGCCAGAACATTGTCCGGGATGCTTTCGAGTACGCGAAGAAGCACAAGAGGCGGTCAGTGACCGTAGTAGAGAAACCCAACGTGATACGGGAGACCTCCGGATTGATGGTGAGGGAGGCCAGAAAGATCGCCAAGGAGTACTCCGACATTCCGCTGTGGGAGACCAACATCGACGCCATGTGCATGTGGCTGATCAAGAATCCTGAGGATTACGACGTGCTGGTCACCTCCAACATGTTCGGTGACATAGTATCCGACCTT